>CAJFOT010000103.1 GCA_904397815.1 Candidatus Paralachnospira sangeri | reverse complement strand
CTCTGCCGATGAACCTGGTGCGTCTTAAGGCTTAGCCCGGCGGAAGCGGAAGCCCGTTTGCGGCACCCTCCGTCTGCGGCTGGCGGGACCGTCCGGGCTGTGCAAGTCCCCCTGAACGAAAACATATACATTTTTATTCCGCCTGATACCGGCTGCTGTAGTGATGAGCATCCTCCAGCATCATATCCTTTACCTTCATCAGCCTGGTCTGGGAACTTCTCTCATTCTCATCCAGCTTCATGGTGATATAGCGGATATTTTCCTGGGTTTCGGGGATCACCACATGCTCCAGAGCGTTGACGCGCCGGCGGGTTTTCTCGATCTCAGAAGCCATCAGCTGGCAGGACTTCTCGCATTCCGCCAGGCGGAGCATATCGGGAAGGATGTCTGCCAGACGCTTCACCGCCCCGTCCAGATCTGCCGAGGTAAAGGCAAATCCGTAGGAGTAGATGTCGTTTGGATCCGGCGTCCTGGTGCTGTACTGGAAGGTGGGGATATCCACGCTCATCACGTTTTTCGTTCCCGCCTCCAGGTACACCTCCTGTTTGGGCGTCATCAGCGCCACATTCAGGGCTTCCTGAGACATCCCTGCCCGGGCCAGCACAAAATGCTGATTAGCTTCACGGATGCCCGCTTCCACCTTTTCTCTGAGAACCTTATTTTCCCTCACCAGAATCAGAAACTGCCGCATCAGCTCATCCCGCTTGTCTTTTAACAGCTTATGCCCTTTGGTGGCTGTGGCCAGTTTCTTTTTCAATCTGGTCAGCTCCATCCGGGTCGGATTTACATGTTTTGCACTCATTGGCAGTCAGCTCCCTTTCTACTTTTCCTCGTAATACTGATCCAGGAACTCATCTTTGATACGTTTCAGCTCACTTCTTGGCAGAATTCGCAGCAGTTTCCATCCGATCTCCATCGTCTCTTCAATCTCCCGGTTGGTATAATACCCCTGGGATACATATTCTTTCTCAAACTCATCCGCGAATTTGGCATACAGCTTATCCATATCGGTCAGAGCAGCTTCGCCCAGGATCACCATCAGTTCCTTCGCTTCCTTGCCCCGGGCATAGGCGGAGAACAGCTGGTTCATCACATCGGCGTGATCGGCTCTGGTTTTTCCTTCGCCGATACCCTTATCCTTCAGACGGGACAGGGAGGGAAGAACATCGATCGGCGGCGATACATTCTTCCGGTAAAGCTCACGGCTCAGGATGATCTGTCCCTCTGTGATATACCCTGTCAGGTCGGGAATGGGATGAGTCTTGTCATCCTCCGGCATGGTCAGGATAGGAATCAGGGTAATGGAACCGGATTTTCCTTTCTGCCTGCCTGCTCTTTCGTACAGGCTGGCGAGATCTGTATACATATATCCGGGATAGCCGCGTCGTCCCGGCACTTCCTTTCTGGCTGCCGATACTTCACGGAGAGCATCTGCGTAATTGGTGATATCCGTCATAATAACCAATACGTGCATATTTTTCTCAAAAGCCAGATACTCCGCCGCAGTCAGCGCCATTTTCGGCGTGGCGATACGTTCTACCGCCGGGTCATTGGCCAGGTTAATAAACATAACACTCCGGTCGATGGCGCCGGTTTCCCGGAAGCTCTCCATAAAGAAGTTTGCCTCCTCAAAGGTGATGCCCATAGCAGCAAATACAACTGCGAAAGGCTCATCGGTTCCCCGCACCCTTGCCTGCCGGGCAATCTGAGCCGCCAGGTTTGCGTGAGGCAGACCTGACATGGAGAAAATCGGCAGTTTCTGCCCCCGGACCAGGGTATTCAATCCGTCAATGGCAGAAATACCGGTCTGGATAAACTCCTGAGGATAGCTGCGGGCTGCCGGGTTCATCGGCAGGCCGTTTACATTCATCCGCTTCTCCGGCAGGATCTCAGGGCCGCCATCAATGGGCCGTCCCAATCCGTTGAAAATACGGCTTAACATATCCTCCGACACACCCAGCTCCATCGGCCGGCCCAGGAAGCGGACCTTGCTGGACTCCAGGTTAATGCCTGTGGAAGCCTCAAAAAGCTGAACCAGAGCATTGCCGCCATCAATTTCCAGTACCTTGCACCGGCGTTTCTCACCATTGGCCAGCTCGATTTCTCCCAGTTCATCATAAGTTACATTCTGTACGCCGCGGACCAGCATCAAAGGACCCGCTACCTCTTCTATCGTCCTGTATTCCTTAGGCATCAGAAGTCCTCCTTTCTGCTCAGCTCTTCTTTGATCTGTTCAGCCAGCATATCTTCCACCTTCCGGAAGGCACTGTCCAGATCCTTTTCTTCCGTATATTTAAAACGTCCGATATTCTCTCTTACCGGCAGATTCACCAGAGGCTCGATTCCCGCGCCCTGCTCCAGAGCGGCCGCTGACTGATCATAATAATCCAGAATCAGCCGCATCATCATATGCTGCTTTTTCAGAGAGGTATAGGTATCAATCTCATGGAAGGAATTCTGATGGAGGAAGTCCTCACGGATAGAACGGGCCGCCTCCAGCTTCAGCCGGTCAGGAGCAGACAGGGCATCCATACCGACCAGCTGCACGATCTCGTTCAGCTCCGCCTCTTCCTGAAGGAGCCGCATCAGCCGGGCTCTCATGTCGGTCCAGTCCTCTGCCACCTGGGCATTGAACCATTTTTCCATATTGTCCACGTACAGGGAATAGCTGGTCAGCCAGTTCACTGCCGGGAAATGCCGCTTGTAGGCCAGATCAGAATCCAGCCCCCAGAATACCTTTACAATCCGGAGGGTGGCCTGGGTAACCGGCTCGGAAATATCACCGCCGGCAGGGGATACCGCGCCGATTACAGACAGGGCGCCTTCCCGGTTATCCTTTCCCAGAGAGATCACACGGCCGGCACGCTCATAGAACTGTGCCAGACGGGAACCCAGATAAGCGGGATAACCTTCCTCACCAGGCATCTCCTCCAGACGGCCGGACATCTCACGGAGCGCCTCCGCCCACCGGGAAGTGGAGTCCGCCATCAGGGCTACGGAATAGCCCATATCCCGAAAATATTCCGCGATCGTAATGCCGGTATAAATAGAAGCCTCTCTGGCCGCCACCGGCATATCGGAAGTGTTTGCGATCAGCACCGTCCGCTCCATCAGGGATTTTCCCGTCTTGGGGTCTTTCAGTTCCGGGAACTCATTTAAAACATCGGTCATCTCATTTCCGCGCTCGCCGCAGCCGATGTAAACCACGATATCTGCGTCAGCCCACTTCGCCAGCTGATGCTGGAGCACCGTCTTTCCGGAGCCGAAGGGACCGGGTACCGCTGCCACGCCGCCTTTGGCGATAGGGAAGAGGGTATCCACCACACGCTGTCCTGTCACCAGAGGCATATCAGGAGACAGTTTTTTCTGATAGGGACGTCCCTGCCGAACAGGCCACTTCTGCATCAGCGTAACAGGATGCTCTGTCCCCCTGCTGTCTGTAATCACCGCCACCGTATCGGTCACAGTATATTCACCGCCCTGAATGGATGTCAGTTTGCCGTTCACAGAAGGGGGCACCATAATCTTCTGACGGACCACCTCTGTCTCCTGGACATATCCCAGAATGTCGCCTCCGGATACCTGATCTCCTTCCTTTGCCTCCGGCTCAAACTGCCATTTCTTTTCTCGATTCAGAGAAGGCACCTCCACACCCCGCTCCAGCAGGTTGCTTCCGGTGGCTTCCATAATAGCATCCAGCGGCCGCTGGATACCATCGTAAATACTTCCGATCAGACCGGGCCCCAGCTCCACGCTCATAGGCACGCCTGTGGACTCCACCGGCGCGCCCGGACCCAGGCCGGAAGTCTCCTCATATACCTGGATCGAAGCCTGATCCCCATGCATCTCTATAATCTCACCGATCAGCCGCTGATCACTGACACGCACCACATCATACATGTTGGCATCCCGCATGCCCTCCGCGATCACCAGCGGGCCGGCCACTTTTTTAATTGTGCCTTTGCTCATTCCATAACCTCCTATTGACCGTTAAAGATAATATCAGAACCTACCGCCTGCTCTACTGACTTTTTAACAGCCATCATTCCCCGGCCTGTATTGCCGGAAGCGCCGGGAATCAGAATAATCGCCGGAAGGCCGGCTTCTGCGTAGCGGTCGATTTCCGGTTCGATCTGGGCGGCCAGCGCCTCTGTAATATATATCACAGCGTAGCTGCCCTCCGCCAGTTCTCTTAATTTTCTGCCGGCTTCCTTCGGGTCGGTGATGGAAAAAGGCTCCAGGCCCAGCGCGGCAAAACCGTAAATGCTGTCCTGATCACCCATAACTGCGATTTTATACATACGTTTCCCTCACCCTTTCTCTGATCGCTGTCTCCGGCAGCCCGTTGCGCTTCCCCGCCAGGATAATGCGCACCGACTTAATCTCACTGTCTCTGGCCAGAATATAAGCGGCCAACGGACCGATGCCGAAGGGATTGTGCAGCTGAGGTCTGATTCGGCGAATCAGCAGATTGTCGCACCACCGCTCAAAGGCAGAGGGAGACTTTCTCAGTTCCTGAGCGCCGTCCTCATAATCCGTTTTCTCCAGATAGGCCGCCACAGCCTCCTCAGATTCCAGTGCCGCATCTGCCAGTGCCTTCAGGTTCAATGTCCCGCACTCCACCAGAGCTTTCTCCAGAAAGGCTCTGGTTTTTTTAGTGCGGGCGGCTCTCACCGCAATTTTAATATCCGCGGCCGCCACTGTCAGCTCACCGTACAGCTTCAGGAACTCATTGCCTGACTGCTCTCCTGCCTGTCTGACTGCCTCCAGGGCCGCCCGGTCAATAATCATATCACACAGCTGGCCATCTCCGGTATGGAGCAGGGCTTTCATTGCCTCCTGCGCAGAATTCCGCATTCCTTCAGGCAGGCTGCTCAGATCATTTTCTTCCACAGCTTTCCGTATATCTGCCACCGGTATGGTGCCCTGGCTGAGATAAATATTTGAAAAAGCGTTTTTGCTCTTACATTCCTTTATGGCCGCTTTCAGATTGTGATAATCATTCACATACAGGAACACATCAAAGACCGACATGTCCTTTACCAGTTCCTTCATCAGGCCCCACGTCTTCTTCTGTTCCTCGGCCAGCATTCCATCAGAATCCTCCGGCTCTCCGCCGTCCCAGCCTTTATCCCGCAGCAGCCTCATACAGGCTGCTGCATCGGGCGCTGTCACCAGCTGCTCCATAAAAGAAGCATTCAGAAGACGCAGTTCTCTGGACCGGATTCGGGCAACTGCGTATAAATATTGATTTTGTGCCATTGCCAGTTCCTCCTGTCTCGTCCCTTACTGGAACAGAATTTTCTGCACCACATCCTGAAGCTGTTCACCGGCAGAAGCAAACAGGGCGTCAAAGGAACAGTTTTCTTCAATTCCTCCGTAGGAAAGCACAAATCCGCCCTCGATTTCCCTCGCTTCCCGGGAAATTTTCAGAGAAGCCTTCTTCTCTTTCACCGCCTGATTCAGACGTTCTTCCATATCTTTCGGAAGACGTTTCAGATCGGCTTCAGAAAAATAGATGACACCCTCTCCCGGCATCGCCGATTTGGCCGCCAGTCCTACCAATGCCTCAAAATAGGACTTTTCATCCATATTTTTCATATTCTCCAGTGCCTGGTCCAGCACCTCTCTGACCAGACGCTGCTTTAATGCCAGAATTCCCCGGCGTTTCTGAAGATCTGCCGCCGACCGTCCCCGCTCCAGGGTGTCTTTCACAGCCTGTTCAGAGCGTTTTTCAATCCGGCCGCACTCTGCCTGAGCGGCTTCCCGGGCTTCGCTGAGAATTCCCTGCGCCTGCTCCCGGGCCTGCGCGACAGTTCTGGCAGCGATATCATCTGATTCCTGCCGGATCTGGCCGATAATCTTATCTAATCCTGCCATCCTTTATTTCTCCCTTCCACAGATCAGATCGCCAGGCCGCCGATACCAAAAATAGCCAGAATGGAAATCAGCAGAGCCAGGATGGCGTAGGTCTCAACCATGGCAGGGAAAATCATCGCTTTACCAAACTGGTCAGGACGCTTTGCCACCAGGCCGATGGAAGCCACAGATGCCTGTGCCTGACGGATCGCTGACTTATAGCCTACAAATGCCATGGGCAGGCAGGCTACCAGATAGAGCATTCCTTTTACCACAGATACATCAGAGCTGCCGCCCATGATACCGATCTGGGTCAGGGTTACGAAACCGATCAGCAGACCATAAATACCCTGGGTACCGGGCAGCAGCTGCAGCAGCAGTACCTTACTGAACTGAGCAGGGTCTTCTGTCACCACGCCTGCGGCAGCCTCACCGGCCATACCTACGCCGATAGAAGAACCGATTCCCGCGCACAAAGCTGCCAGCACTGCTCCCAATAATGCTAATATAACTCCAATGTTCAACATAATTAAATATCCTCCTTAACATTATAATATTTGGTGTGAACGGCAAAGGGCTGGAACTTTCTTCCGCCGCCGTCATAAAATTTACCGAAAAATTCTACATACTGCAGACGATTGGTATGGACATAAGCGCCCATGGCGTTGATCGCCAGATTCAGGGCATGGCCGATGACAAATACCAGAATAAAGAGAATCGCTCCCGGAATGGAGTTGCCCAGCATGCTGCCCAGCTGATTAAATACAGTTGAAATAACGCTGGTGGCCAGTCCCAGAGCCAGCAGTCTGGAATAGGACAGGATGTCGCTCAGATAGGACGTGATGCCATATGCGCCGTAGACTCCCTTCAGCAGACGTTTTCCCCAGTTTCGGGACTCCCGGCCGCTGGTCAGAACCACACCCACGAAGCCGACCACTGCCACAATCGCGGCACCAATGCCCACCGGTGCAGGCAGTGTGAATGTCAGCTCCAGCATATTGGTAATCATCGGCATTGTTAAAAGGTAAACAATACATCCGCCGACAAACATATACCAGAAGATCACATCATAAACCGCGTCTGCCAGCGCTCCTGATTTCACCTGGGTATACAGCTTCACAGCCAGTCCGGTAAACAGATGAATAATGCCGAAGGTAAAAGAAAATACCAGCATCTTCATCGGCAGGCTCACTGGCTCGAACCACAGAGGCGGCAGGCTGATATCCGGCCTGTTGAAAAATGTGGTGGCGATGACATTCACTGCGTCCCCGAAGAAGCTGCCGAACATAAAGCCCCAGAAGGTGGTAGAAATCCCACAGTACAAAAACATCTTCAGCGTTTTTTTCATGCCTGCTTCCATATTCGGACATTTCTTAATCGCAATGGCACATGCCACAATCAGGATAATGCCGTAAGCGGCGTCTGACAGCATCAAGCCGAACAATAAATAGTAGAAAGGCGCTGTCACCGCCGTCGGATCCAGTTCTCCCTTTCCCGGCAGGCTGTAGCCCTCTACGATGCCCTCCACAGGTTCGGCAAACTTATTGTTATGAAGCAGAACCGGCACATCCTCATCCTCACCGGGATCAGAAAATTCCGTATAAACCCCGAACCGCTGATTCAGCGCCTGCTCCAGAGACGGAACCTGATCCGCAGGAACATACCCGGTGATCAGAAATACATTTTTCGACTGAGACAGTTCACTCAGCACGCCGTACTCCTCCGCCTGCATCAGATGATAGTCCATCACAAACTTGATCTGCTCCCGCCAGGAAGCCAGGTCAGTGATTTCCTTCTCTTTTCCGCGGATCGTCTCCTCGGTACGGCTGTATTCCTCCTCCAGCTCCTTGCTGCGCCGGGCAGGCGTCACAGATGAAGAAGGAGCCTTCTGAAAGCCCAGCCCTTTCAGGGCATCATCCACAGCCTGGCCATCCTGACGGCCGCATAGAAGGAAATAGCAGGACTGAACCTTAGACGCGCTGACCTGAGTCAACTCCACCGGCGCTTCTGTCCGTTCCGACAGTGCCTGGGCCAGTCTTTCCGGGCTGATCTCTTCGGGAAAGGACCCGATAAATGCCCGCGTGCTTTTTGTTCCCTGGAAATCCAGCGGCAGATCGAAGGAACTCCAGGGAACCAGTTCTTCCATCTGCTGCTCCAGCTTGGGCAAAATACCCCGGCTTTCGCCAATCTCTTTGGACAAATCCATAATTTTCCGGATCACATCCATCGTCTCTTCACACCGGCTGCTCATCTCTTCATACTGATGAACCGATATGATTTCCCGTCCCGCAAAGGAGGCCAGCAATCCCTTTTTCTCCGGTGCGTACTGACTGAGCACCTCCAGAGCCTGCTGAGCCTGCGCCGCGTTCTTTTCATCTGCAGCCTTGTATGAAAGGACATCCTTCTTCTGAAAGACGGCGTCATCCTCCATACCGGCACTTATCTCAACTACGCCCTGACGCTGCAAAAAATCCAGGACGTCCCCGCGGTCATGTTTCATCCCGCAGATCAGCGCCTTTTTCATAGACACGACTGCCAATTAGATTTCCTCCTTTCATAGCAGCTCCGAAAGGACGGCTTCCACGGCTTTCCCCCGCCGCTGTTCCACTATCCGTTCCAGCGCCTGCCCGTCTGCCGCTTCCTGAGCCTCAGCTTCTTTCAGCATCTGCCGGCAGCGCTCTTCAGCTTCCTGCATCGCCTGGGCGGCTTTATCCCGGGCCTGCTGCGTCATATCCCGTTTAAGAGAGGCTGCGTCTTCTTTTGCCTTTTCCAGAATCTGATTCGCCTCTTCCTGAGCTGACTGCTCTGCTTGTGCCGCTTGCGTTTCTGCCTGACGGATCGCTTCAATTATTTCCACAGCCAAACCAAATCCTCCTTTCTCCTCTGCTTTTCCTTTTACGTATTCGCAGATTATTATATCACAAAACTTTCAAAAGTGAATTAATTGTCTAAACTTTAATCCAATCTTTATGTTCCCTCAAATATATTCAGCTAATTCACTTTTTTATAAATGTGATTTCTACCTAATAATATATCATTTTGTGCGGTTTTAATCAATTAAGGCATTTATACAAAAATATTCTGTGCAGTTTGTCTGTTTTTTTTATTGTATCACACACAAATTCAGAATATTCTATAACATTCTGCATGCTATGTTTTTCTGTTCAGGAGCATGCAGAGCTCAGACAAAAATATAGCATATTTTCTTGTGCAAACATCATGTTCATAGCAAAATTCTCCTTGCATTATTTCCAGACGAATTCGTCTGTATTTGAGTATAAACCTTACAGACGAATTCGTCTATATTTTTTTGTGAAAAATGTGTGAATTATGGCAGAATGCGTCAATTAACAGCTGAAAAAGCTCTGACCTCATCAGACATCTGAATTGTTTCCTGTACCTTAACGCAGAACCGTCAGAAATTCAATGGACAGATTATAGGTAAATGGGGAATAAAACACAACCGGTCAGATTTTACCGCGTACTGACAGCATGTCCGGCACAGCAGAAAATCGGGACCTCAGCCGAGATCCCGATTCATTACGCAATCGTTATTCTTTTGATTCGTCCGCCGTCTGTCCCTGTGACTCACGGAAAGGCTTCGCCAGCAGGAAAAATCCGAAAATCAGTCCATTCATAATCAGAGCAAACGGAATATCCGCCCAGGAAATCACCTGTCCTTCCAGGACGTCCGCCGAATAGGTGCCTGTGATCACCGGCGCCAGATTGTTGTTCATGAAATGAAGAATCACCGGCACCCAGATATTGTTGGTTTTCATGTAGGCCCAGGCAAAGAAAATCCCCAGCGTCACACAGGTGATAATCTGCGACACCACCATAATCACGCCCTGATCCGGGCTGACATAGTAGAAAAAATCTACCGGCAGGTGCCATAAGCCCCATACCACGCCCAAAAGCAGCACGCCGCCCCGCAGACCGAATTTTCGCTGAAGAAAAGGCTGCATGTAGTACCGCCATCCATATTCTTCTCCGAAGAAGGCCACAAATACCAGCAGGAAGTTGACGGGCATCGTTGCGATATAAATCCATGTGTAGGAGCTGGTCATAATCGCGCCGAACATTTCCAGCTGGCCGCCCAGACCGTAGGAGATGGCTGTTCTGAGGAAATACAGAAACAGAAAGAGCAGGATGCAAGCCACTGCCCATTTCCAGTTTCGCCACCTCAGTCCGTAAGCCGCCCACCGTTCCTTTCCCGCAATCAGCAGAAAGATCCAGCAAAGTACGCTGCCGCCAATCAGAATATAATTCACGGCCAGATACCATACGGATATAGAGCCTGTCGCTGTCTCCAGCTCCTGCGGGGAAATCACCGACATCACTGCCGCAGCAATCATCACAACCGTAAGCAGGATAAAGCAGCGATAAAATCCCTTCGGAACCAGCCGGTCATCTGAACGGGTGATCAGATATGCCAGCATAATGCCTGCTGCCGGATACATCATCTGGGCATTGGGAAAAACACTTAAATCACTTTTCCCATAACCTGCCCACATCAGCAGACCCATCAGATACGTAACGCCATAGGCCACAATTAAAAAAATGATAAACTGTTTCTTTTCCATTTTTGTATACATTTTTTCATCCTCCGGCCTATATTCTATCACACCGTGTATTATTATGGTATAAAAATGCCTGAACAGTTCATCTGACTGCCCAGTCGGTCCATCATTTCTTTTTTCATCATTCTGGAAAAGGGGCACCGCTCCCCATTGTCCAGCAGCAGTTCCCGCCGCTTCAGGTCCGCGCCCTGTATCCGGTCACTGTTGACCAGATACGCTCTGTGAGACCGGAGAAAGCGCTGACCCAGTTCCTGTTCCAGTTCCTGAATACTCCCGATAAAATCCAGCCGCTCCCGGTCCCCATGAAGCTCGATCCTGTGCGTTCTCCCGGAAGTGACAAAGTAGAGAATATCCTCCAGCGGAATATGACGAACCACATCCCCGGCTTTCACCGTAAAATATCTGCGGCTGCGGCCCTTTTCTCTGCTCACCCGCTCCCCAATCACCCGCAGGCACCGGATCACCTGAGCCGCCGTCTCCTCCTGATCGCCCTTTACGATATAATCCAGGGCCTCCAGATGATAGCGGAAGGTCTCAAAGGCCAGATCAGGGAAGGCTGTCACGTAAATCAGGAACCCTCTCCCATCCCGCCGCCGGATCTCCTGCCCCAGACGGAAACCGTCCATGGAAGCGCCTTTCAGATCCACATCCAGAAAATAAATCCCCTGTTCTGCCTCACCGTCCATAGCCTTCAACAGTTTCTCCGGCTGCCGGGCGCAGACGGCGATCTTCATATCATAGCCGCCCATCAGGATCTGCTTCTCCAGACAGTTTTTCATCATATCACACATCACTGCATCGTCGTCACAGATATAAATCGGTATCATCTTCCGGCTCCTCTCTTCTCTGGTGCCTCCTGTATCTTAATCTCCTGCACAAACCATCCCTCTTCCACGACTGTTGCGGAAAACACAAAATCATACTGTTCCAGAATCGCCCGGCAGCTGGCCAGACCGATTCCCCGGCCCTCACCTTTCGAGGAATAGCCCGCCTGTCCGATCCTGTGGAAATCCACCCGGGAATGAAGAGTATTTTTAATCCGAAACACCGTCCATTCCCCGCAGCTGCTGACCATAATCTCCACACGGCTTCCGGCCCGGCCTTCCGTCTCTTCGACGGCATTGTCCAGCAGGATGCCCAGGCAGCGGCACAGGTCTGTCCGCCTCATCCGTGTCCCGGAAAAGGGCTGCTCCACCTCCAGGCGGCAGGGGATTTCTTTTCTCTTCATCTCATCCAGCTTCGCCAGAAGCAGCCCCTTTACCTCCGGCATCTGAATATTGGCCAGCTGGCTGATCTGCCTGAGCTGCCCGTCCACCTGGCGGCCGAAATCATCTGTCATCTCCTGGATATAAGCCCGAACCGCTTCCAGATTCCCATCTTCAGCCTGAACATACATTCCTGCCATCATATTTTTAAAATCATGACGAAATTTCCTCGTCTCCCTCTGCAATCCCTCCAGGGTTTGAATATAGACAGTCTGCTGCTGCAGGCTGACCCGCTGCTCCTCCAGATGGCGCTGCTGGAGATCGGCTCTGCCGGCATAGACAAAAATCATACAAATCGCCAGCAGCATGGACAGGGCTGCCAGCAGGCTCTCCCCGTCATTCCACAGGGACAGCTCCAGCAGCAGTGCTTCCAGTATCGGATAAGCGCTGAGAAACACTGCTGCGCCAATCCGCTTCTCCCGCCTGTCCAGCCAGCACCGATACAGTTCTCCTGCCCGTATCTTATATAAAACCGCCATCAGAAACACCTGACACAAAGGGGATAGAACCCACATATACAGCAGATACACCAGCCGTTCCCGCAGCACATCCAGATGAAAAAACGGATAGGGCGCAAACAGTAAACTGAAATTGCCGCCAAAGGACGACAAAAGAATAGTAAATACCGCCGTAATCCAGCAGACCCCCATCTGCTCCCGGTACAGATCCCGCAGGATCAGCGCCCAGAACAGCTGCTGGACATAAGTGAACAGAATCTGTCCCCCCTGAAACCTCCAGCGGAACATCCCGGAGGTATAGCACACCGTTCCCAGCAACGCGCTTCCCGAGATAAAAAGAGTCAGAAAAAAAACGGCCCGGCCCCGGAAGACCCGCCCTCTGTCCGGCACACGCCCCAGAAGAATCCTGGCAGACCACAGATAAAAGATCACATTAACCAGCATACAGACCACATTCGCCTGCACAATCTCAACAAAACTCATATCAATCCTGCTTTCGGAGTATTGTACTATATGTTTCGATCTAAAAACTTACCACAGTCCGGACGGCTCCGACAGCCGCAGACGGTAGCCCGTTTGTCCATCCCCCTGTCCCGGCGCCTTCTTTTCCGTCCGGGTGGTGACAGCCCCCGAACAAAAACCTACCTCATTTTACTTTCACTTCCCCTGCCAGCACTTTTTTGTAATCTTCGTAGTTTTTCTTCAGCAGCTGGGGAATATTCAGTTCATAAGGGCATTTTTTCATGCAGGCTTTGCACTCCCGGCAGTTTTCGATTTTTTTCATTTCTGCCTGCATTGCGGGAGAAAGCCAGTTATCGGAAGGAGATCGGCGCAGGAGAAGGGACATTCTGGCAGCCTGATTGATCTGGATTTTCTCCGGGCAGGAAGGCATACAGTAGCCGCAGCCCCGGCAGAATTCTCCCGCCAGTTCCTTCTGCTCAGACTGAATAAAGGCTGTCAGCTCCTCATCCATCTCAGGCGTCTCATCCATGAAGCGCAGCCATTCCTCCAGCTCAGATTCCCGCTGGATGCCCCAGATCGGCAGCACGTTGTCATACTGAGCCATGTAGGCCATGGCCGCTCTGGAATTGCGGATCAGCCCGCCTGCCAGCGCTTTCATGGCGATAAAACCGGTATTGGTTTCTTTGCATTTCTGTACCAGCTGGATTTCCTTCTCACCGGACAGATAGCTGAAGGGGAACTGCATGGTTTCATACAGACCGGATTCCACGCATTCCACAGCCACCTGAATCTTATGGGCTGTGATGCCGATATGGCGTATCTTTCCCTGGGTTCTGGCCTCCTCCATACACTCATACATGCCGGTGCCGTCTCCGGGACGGTAGCACTGGTCGGCGCAGTGGAACTGATAAATATCCAGGTGATCGGTATTCAGGTTTTTCAGACTGGTCTCCAGGTCCTTCCAGAACCCTTCCGGGGTTTTTGCGCCGGTTTTGGAAGCGATATAGATCTTATCCCACATGCCTGAAAATGCGGCGCCCAGCTTTTCCTCGCTGTCACTGTAGGCCCGGGCTGTGTCGAAAAAACGCATTCCGCCTTCATAGGCCCGCCGGAGAATCCTTACAGCGGTCTCCTTGTCATCCCGCTGTATGGGCAGCGCGCCAAAGGCATTCTGGGGTACGGTAATTCCTGTTCTCCCCAATGCCATTTCTCTCATTTATCTTCCTCCTCTCATATTTCCCGCCTGCGGCGGTTCCCGATTCCCGCATTCAAAGCCTCCGGGACAGGGACTGTATGATTACTCTGAAAGTCTGCCGCCAGATAGGCGGCGTTAATTCAGGGATTCCCCATGCGCCCGCCAGATTTCCATCTTTGGCGGCGCGTCGGCTGCCGGGCGCATACGGGGTTGATCTGATTCTCCTTTGATTCGGTTACTGGGCCAGTTTTGCGGCGAAATCTGCCATTGCTTCAGAGATTTTGATCTGCTGAGGACAGACTTCCTCACAGCTCCTGCAGCCTACACAGGCACTGGGCTTTTTGTCCTCCGGCAGGGATGACAGCGCCATCGGCGCGATAAATCCGCCCTCGGTAAAGCAGTGCTCATTGTACAGGGACAGCAGGAAGGGGATGTCCAGCTGCTGAGTGCAGTGGCTGACACAGTAATGGCAGGCGGTGCAGGGCAGAGTTTTCTTCTGCAGCATCTTATCCGCAATGCCCAGCAGGGTATCCATTTCCTTCTGATCCAGCGGACGGTCCGTCTCAAAAGTATGGATGTTGTCCTGCAGCTGCTCCATGCTGGACATACCGGACAGCACCATCGTCACCTCCGGAATCGTCTGCAGGAAGCGGAATGCCCAGGCAGGCGTGTTCTCATCCGGACGCAGCGCCCGCAGTTCTTCTGTATACTGTTCTTCCAGGGATGCCAGTCTGCCGCCCCGCAGAGGTTCCATTACCCATACCGGAATGTGATAAGAGCGCAGCAGCTCCACTTTCTCCTTCGCCTCCTGGAAGGTCCAGTCCAGATAATTCAGCTGAATCTGGCAGAACTCCATCTTGCTGCCGTAAGCCTCCAGGAAACGCTTCATCACATCCAGTTTTCCATGGCAGGAAAATCCCAGATGACGGATACGGCCCGCTTCCTTCTGCTTTACCAGATAATCAAAGATGCCATATTGAGGATCCAGATACGCGTCAATGTTCATCTCGCATACATTGTGGAAGAGATAGAAATCAAAATATGTAACCCGGCATTTTTCCAGCTGTTTTTCGAAGATTTCTTTCACCTTGCCCATATTTGAAAGATCGTAGCCCGGAAATTTGCTGGCCAGATAAAAACTGTCCCGGGGATATCCGCTCAGCACCTTTCCCATCACCAGTTCAGAATTTCCGCCGTGATATCCCCATGCTGTATCATAATAATTAACGCCATGGTCCATAGCATAAGCTACCATCTGCGCCGTTTTTTCCTCATCAATCTTTGCGTCGTCCTGATCAATCACCGGCAGTCTCATAGCGCCGAAGCCCAGGGCTGATAATTTCAGATCCTGATATTCCTTGTAAATCATGACTGTTATCCTCCTTATACATTGAGATACTCCCGGAACATGCCGAGAGTATCCATTCTGTTTTCATATATTATTTTAAACTCGCCTTCACTTTTTTGCAACAAAAGGGATTGAAAGGAAATTGTGAAATTTTCTTTTCAATCCCTCTTATTATAGAAGATCATAAATGTTTCCCTGCAGTCTTCCCTGTACCGTCATCATCCTGCAAATTTTCCGATAAATTCCTTTACCCTGGCATTTGGCGCCGTAAAGATCTCTTCCGGCGTTCCCTGCTGCCGGATCACGCCCTGCTCCATGAAAATGATCCGGTCAGACAGTTCCCTGGCGAACTGCATCTCATGGGTAACGATAATCATCGTCATATGCTCCCGGGCCAGCTGCCGGATCACCTTCAGCACCTCTCCGGTCAGTTCCGGATCCAGGGCGGAGGTGGGCTCGTCAAAAAAGAGAATCCGGGGCTGGAGGGCCAGAGCTCTGGCGATGGAGACACGCTGCTGCTGACCGCCGGACAGCTGATAGGGATAAGCGTCAGCCTTGTCCGCCAGCCCCAGCTGATCCAGCAGCTTCAGCGCCCGCTCCCGCGCCTCCTGCTTCGGCACCTTATCCACACAGACCGGCGCGTCCATAATATTTTTCAGTACTGTATAATGGGGAAACAGATTAAAATTCTGAAATACCAGGCCGAAGTATTTGTGGATCTGCTTCAGCTTTTCCCGGGAAGCATAGACACACGCCCCGTCCCGGTCCCCGGCAGCCTGCTCGCCCAGATAAATCAGCTCGCCGCCGTCCATCTGCTCCAGCATGGCGGCGCAGCGCAGAAGAGTAGACTTGCCTGAGCCGGAAGGGCCGATAATGGACACTACCTCCCCCTGCCTTACCGACAGAGAGATATCCTTCAGAACCTCCAGCTGACCGAAAACCTTTTTCATATGTCTGATTTCCAATACACATTCCTGTCCGTTATAATCCTGCTTCACTGCATGCCTGCCTCCTCTCTCATCTGTAATAATTCAACCGCTTTTCGGCATACTCCATAACCGCCGCCACTGCCAGGTTAAAGATGTAGTAGAACAGACCTGCCACCATCAGCGGCATGATAGAGGTCTCCTTCGCCGCGATCTGTTTCGCCGCGGTGAACATTTCTACTTCATTCAGCACGAAAGCCAGGGAAGTATCCTTCACCAGGGTAATCATTTCATTGGTAACCGGCGGCAGGATTCGCTTGATCACCTGAGGCAGAATAATTTTGACAAAAGTCTGCGCCTTGCTGTAGCCCAGCACCTCCGCCGCCTCATACTGCCCCTTCGGCATCGATTCGATGCCGGAGCGGTAAATCTCCGCAAAGTAGGCCGCATAGTTCAGGACAAAGGCCAGAATCACCGCCACCGACCGGTAGCCGGAGGAAATCCGCACGCCAAATACATAGTAAGGGGCAAAATATACCACAATCATCTGCAGCATCAGCGGTGTTCCCCGCATCACCGAAATATAAAATTTTGCGATTCCCCTGACAGGCCCCTTTTGGGACATGCGCCCGAAGGAGAACAGCAGACCCAGCGGCAGGGAAAACAGCAGTGTCAGGAAAAAAATTGCCGCCGACTTCAGCATTCCGCTGCCTAAAAGCTGCAACATGGTTGTCATACTCATATCATTCAAAACTCCTTATTCTGTATTGTATTTTACCGCCGCCGGAAACAGTCAGGCCACAGTGGAAAAAAGGGACAGGTATCCTATCCCTTTTTCTCGCCGGCATTTTTTATTTGCCCAGGCAAACTGCGTCTACCAGGCCGTAATCCGCATATTTCTGAGCGATTTCCATAAAAGCTCCGTCTTCTACCATCTCCATCAGAGTGGCCTCTACTGTGTCTTTCAGTTCATCATTGCCCAACAGGAAGCCCACTGCATACTGCTCAGTGGACAGGTACTGCTCCGGGTCATTGCCGCCCAGAATCTCATAGCCGCCGCCTCTCTGGTTAATCTGATAGTTGGCTACGCCGATATCCATAGCCACCGCGTCAAGAGAACCGGCTTCCAGTTCCATGAAAGCAGTGTTGTAATCCGCAAACTGATCCAGAGAAGCAAAGGAAGCCGCCAGATCCAGATTTTCCTGGTTTTCTTCATCCTCCAGCGCCGCCAGAGCGGAGGAATCCGCCTGCACGCCCACAACCTTTCCTGCCAGATCCTCTTTCGTCTTTATGCCGGAGTCCTCTGCCACGACGAATACCTGGCTGTTGTCCACATAAGGCACTGTCCACGTGTATTCATCCTCTCTGCCTGTCATGGTGAAGCCGTTCCAGATACAGTCAATGGCCCCTGAGGACAGTTCCATATCCTTCGTATCCCAGTTGATCGGCTGTTTCACCAGCTCCCATCCCTGACGGGCACACACCTCGGCCGCCAGATCCAGATCGAAACCTACATACTCGCCATTCTCATCCATAAAACCGTAAGGCGGAAACTCCGCGTCAAAGCCCACCGTAAAAGTCGTGCGCTCTGCCTCTCCGTCTGCTGCCGCAGCCGTCTCTTCCGCACCTGCTGCTGTCTCCTCAGCCGCCGTTGTCTCCTCAGCTGCCGCTGTCGTTTCCGCCGCTGCAGTCGTCTCTTCCGCCGCGGCTGTGGTCTCCGCCGTGTCTCCTCCTGAGCTGCAGGCAGCCAGTCCAAGCACCATGGCCGCCGCCATCAGCAATGCCAGTATTTTTTTCATACACCATTCTCCCTTCGCCGTCGCCGGCTTTTCTTTTTTCATTGCCTCCATTATTTTAATCTGCTATCGCTTTATCAATTCATCAGACTAAAATACGACAGACACATATTACCATGCCCCTTCTCATTTGTCAATCTGTAATTTCCATTCTGTCCCGATTCAACAGTCTGTGCAGATAACAGATGAAACCATGGGCGGTTTTAATATTGACATATGTCAGTAATTTCCATAGAATAAGAATAAATAATTAAGAATGCTCGCATCATAAAAATTTATCTTACAGAGGAGGCCTGAAGATGGCACGTCCCATTAAACGCCGGCGCATCTGTGAACTGCCCCAGACAGACAGCTTTGCGCCCTGCTCCGTAGAAAATCCTGAATTAACAGAAATTACTCTGGACGAATATGAGACAATCCGGCTGATCGATTACCTGGGTTTCTCCCAGGAGGAATGCGCTCTCCAGATGAACGTGGCCCGAACTACCGTTCAGGCCATATATGACTCTGCCCGGCATAAGCTGGCAGACATGCTGGTAAACGGAAAACAGCTGAATATCTCCGGCGGTTTTTACGATTTATGTCCCTTTGGAGAAGGCTGCTGCGGCAAAAACTGTTCCCGCAGAAAATGCGGCGACAGCTGCCTGGAACCGCCGGACGCCCCTTGCCGCTGCCGCTGTCATCTGGAAAAGTAATACCGGGCAAAGGTAATTGACATATGTCAGAAATATTTTCCGCAGTTATTGACATATGTCAGAAACAGATGTATAATCAGATCATGAAATCTGATTGTTATGTTTTGGGAGGTTTTATCTATGAAAATTGCAGTCACTTATGAAAACGGACAGATTTTCCAGCATTTCGGACATTGCGAAGCTTTTAAATTCTACACGGCTGAAGATGGACAGATCCAGTCTGCGGAAATCATCAGCGCCGCAGGAAGCGGTCATGGCGCCCTGGCAGGATTTTTGAAAAACAACGGCGCAGACACCCTGATCTGCGGCGGCATCGGCGGAGGCGCCCGGACAGCCCTGGCAGAAGCAGGCATCCGCCTGTATCCCGGCGTTTCGGGAGACGCTGATCAGGCTGTCATGGCACTGCTGCAGGGGAACCTGAACTACGATCCCGATACCACCTGCAGCCACCACGATGGTGATCATCAGTGCGGCGAGCACAACTGCGCTGACCATCACTGTGGGGAAGACAAACACGGATGTGCCGGAAACCACTGAGACACTGTCCGCCGGATTTTACCCCCTGCCTGCGGGGACAGAAGTTTTTCCTGTATGACGCACAGAGGACGGCTCAGAGATCACTGATGATCTCCGGGCCGTCCTTTCATATTTTCCGCGCAGCGCTCCTCTGCTCTTATATCCTGCTGCCAAACATCCGCCAACCGTTTTACCCTGCTTCTTTCGCGTTGGGATAAATCTTCTCCAGTCTTTCATCATCGAATCTTTCGTCCATGATTTCCTGCCAGGTATATTCTGCCGGCACGCCGTTGGCTCTTTGGTCGCTTCGGATCAGGGCCAGACCGGATACCGCCATATTGCAGGTCATAAAGACGATCATAACCCAGGTGATAATTTTCCCCGTTTTTACCGGGATTTTCTCAATCAGCGCCGACAATCTGGGATATACCGCTTTCAGCCATACTACTGCGGCAATTCCCCAGAAAAAACAATACAGCAGGTTAATTCTGCCTCCCAGATTAAAGGGCATATGACTGTAATCCCAGAACACCTTTCCAAAGAACAATTCGGTTCCCACACTGCATATGTACTCATAAGCGCCGCCAAGAAGTGTTCCGATAAAAAACAGAAAGTGATCGGACCGATCCCGGTATTTGTACAGAAGCATGGTGGCCGCCGCCATCGCCATTCCCCAGACAATGCTGAAGGGGCCCCACACCAGGCTGCTCCGGCTCATCCACTCGCCCATGGTAAACCTGCAGAAGATGGTTTCAATGATATCCCCCAGAAGAGAGCCGATGACAAACAGCCAGACAATTTTATAAAAGCTGCAGCCGTAGGCGAAAACATCAGGTCTTGCCTCCCTGGCCTTCTGCCGTTTCGCCTCGGGATATGCCCGCTGGATTCTGGCGTCCACACGGCTGTATATTTTTCTTCCCAGACGGGAGCTGATTTCCGTCAGCCACTGATCCACTGACTCCCACTGCTCTATCCTCCTGCTCCTCCCGGAGAGAATGATCAGTGTCGCCAGCATATCCACTGCCAGCAGCAGAACCAGGCACCAGAGCAAAATGTGGGCAGGCAGGGCGGGAATCAGCCGGTACAGAGTAACCAGCAGGGGATTGCCCCAGTTCATCATCACAAAGCAGAGCAGGCCCCAGAAAAGAGAAACCGGGAAGCAGATATAACCGTCCAGGTTCCACTTCATATTGCTGTAATCCCACCATTTTTCATGGTACATCAGTTCAATCAGGTGTCCTGCCGTCCACTCAATTACAGTAGACATAATCGCACTGCCGACAAACAGCCAGAACCCGTGAAGCTCACTGCAGAACACTGTGATCAGCACTGCAGAAAAACCGTAAATCACACAAATGGGGCTGTTGACCAGTCCTCTGTTCACAAAACGCTTCTGTCTGACAGCCGCTGTAAAAGTTTCCAGAAGCCAGCCCATAAAGCTGTATATAAAAAACAGCCACAGAAGTTCATATCCGGTATACATGTTGTTTTTTCCTCCCGTGTAAAATCGTCTTAAAGTTACATAACATGTTTGATTGTATCATGTCATCAACTTCTTGGCAAGCCAAAGACAATCATGTCTGAATTTTTCGGCACAGAATGCATGAATCAGGTTGCAGCAACCATTACTTTCCGCTACCTTAACCCGCTGTCTAAAACCAGTGGGATTGCAGTAGCCTTATTTCAAGAAAGAAGCGAAAAGAACCAGGCTTTACAAAGCTGGTTCTCTGCGGTATAATGTAGTGCATCGCTTTAAATGGCTAAACAGCCGGAAAGCAAATATATTTTTGGAGGCATTTAATTATGAAAAAATCAAAACTGATCAAAGCTGTCAGCCTGGCGGCCGCTCTCACCCTGCTGTGCGGATCCCTGGCCGGATGCTCGTCCTCATCCGGCAGCGAAACCACCGCCGCTGAGACGACAGCAGCAGCCGGAACCGAAAGCGCAGGCAGCACTGAGGAAGCAGCTTCCGCAGAGGGTGAAGTCAGAACCATTAAAATCGGCATCGGCAACTCCTATAACCCCTTCTGTTATCTGGACGCCAATGAAGAGCTGGCCGGTTATGAATATGAAGTTTTAAAAGTGGTAGATGAAAAGCTGCCTCAGTACACTTTTGAATATGAGCCCACCGGTTTCTCCAATATTCTGGTAGGTCTGGACACAGATGCCTACGACATGGGCGTCCATACCTTCGGCTGGAACGAGGAGCGGGCAGCAAAATACCTGTACGCAGAAGAGCCCAGCACCACCACCGGCGGCTACGTGATCCTGGCTGCTGAAGGAAAAGACTATGAAACCCTGGCTGACCTGGCCGGAAAGAAAATTCAGGTAAAGAACTCCAGCAACGTGGCCAATCTGCTGGAGGCCTACAATGAAGCTAACCCGGACGCTCAGGTGGAAATCGTATATGAAGACTCTGAAAATGAGCAGATCGTCAGCAATCTGGTAAACGGCGTTTATGACGCATATATTAATGAAAAAGTAGACGCGGACCAGTGGATTGTACAGTTCGACGGCATTGCGGAATATGGCGACCATGTGCTGACCGACGGTGTGAATTCCGGATGCTACTATCTGTACAATTATGGCGATGAACAGCTCCAGTCTGATATTGACGCGGTATTAAAGGAACTGCGGGAGGACGGTACCCTTTCCGAATTATCCATCGAATACCTGGGCGCCGATTATTCTCAGGGCTGACAGAAGGCAAAGCGCCATAAATCTGAAACGCCTTATCACGACAACAGCAGGGAAGCTGGCAGAACATTCTGCCAGCTTCCCTACATACATGAGAAAGGAACATTATGACATCCAGTTTTTTTTCTTGGGAACGGCTAGCCGACGCATTCCCCCAGATTCTGGAGAAACTGCCGGTAACCTTTGAGATCGTCCTGGTTGCCACAGTCATCGGCCTGGCGGCGGGAACACTGCTGGCCCTGATCCGCATCAAAAAAATACCTGTGCTGAATCAGCTGGCCTTCCTGCTGATTTCCTTTTTGAGAGGCACACCCGCACTGGTGCTTATGTTTGTTGTTTATTACGGTATGCCCATGTTTTTCCGGGCAGTCCTTCACATCGATCTGAGCGATACCGACGCAATGGTTTTTGTTTTTGTCACTTTCGGGCTGAACCAGGCCGGATATATGGCAGAGCAGATCCGGGCAGCTATCCTGTCCGTCCCTGTCGGTCAGACAGAGGCGGCTTATTCGGTGGGACTGACTCAAAGGCAGGCCTTCACCCGCATCGTTTTTCCCCAGGCCATTAAAGTGGCTATCCCCGGATTGGAGACCATGTTTGTCACCCTGTTCCAGGACACTGCTCTGGCCTACATGATCGGCGTAGTGGATATGATGGGAAAGGTAAAGCTGCTGGCCGCCGTCACCTTCCATTCCATTGAAGGCTATACCTGTGTGGCGGTTATCTTCATCGTCATCAGTCTGGTTCTGGAAAAACTTTTCTCCATCCTGAACCGGAAAATGGCATTTGAAGGGAGGGAGGAAGCATGAATTTCCAGCTTAACTATTTTCTTCTATGCCTTTCCTCCAGCTTTCAGAAGATCCCTGTCAGTCTGGGCATCGCACTCGTTACCCTGCTGATCGGTCTGCTGGTGGGAACTCCCATCGCCCTGACCCGGGTGTTCCGCGTCAGAATCCTGAATCCGGTCTTTGCCTGCATCGTCGCAATGGTAAAGGCAGTTCCGGTTAACCTGATCATCCTGATGACCAGCCTGTGGTACAACGCGAATTTTAACGCCGTCGCCCAGGCGCTGGGGCTGAACATTACTGTGGCCGATATCAGCAAGATTTACGTAGCCATCGCTGCACTGTCCATAGCGGCCATCGCCCTGATCTCAGAATCTGTCAGAGGCGCGCTGATGTCGGTGGGAAAGGGACAGTACGAGGCCGGCTACTCCGTGGGAATGACAAAATTCCAGACCTTCACCAGAATCATCATGCCCCAGGCATTCCTGGTGCTGATCCCGGCGCTGATCGGCAACATTAACTCTCTGATCAAGCTGTCCTCCCTGGTGATCCTGGTAGGGGTGCAGGACATCCTGAACGCCGGCATCAAAAACGCCAGCATCTACTACTGCTATCTGGAGGCCTATCTGGCCGCTGCCTGCATTTACTGGGCTCTGAGCATCATCTGCACCAACCTGGGCAAATGGGCAGAAGTTAAATTAGGAAAATACAGGAGGACCCAGGCATGATTCAAGTAACAAACGTACACAAAGCATTCGGAAAAAACCAGGTATTAAAGGGTGTCAGTCTGACGGTGGAGCAGGGAGACGTGATCGTCATCCTGGGGCCCAGCGGCTCCGGCAAAACTACCCTGCTGCGCACCATCAATTTTCTGGACAAGGCGGATGAAGGGGAGCTGACCATCGGCGGCAAAACCGTCCATCTGAAAAATGCCACCAAAAAAGAGATTCTGGAGGTGCGCCGGAAAACTGCCTTTGTCTTCCAGAACCACAACCTGTTTAACAATAAAACCGCCCTGGAAAATGTAACCGAGGGCCTGATCGTGGCCAGAAAGGTGCCGAAGGCGGAGGCAGAACGCCGGGGAAAGGAAGCCCTGGACAAGGTGGGACTGTCAGAGCGGTATGACTATTATCCCTCTCAGCTGTCCGGCGGTCAGCAGCAGCGTGTAGGCATCGCCCGGGCCATCGTTCTCAATCCGGAAGTGATCATGTTTGACGAGCCCACCTCCGCCCTGGACCCGGAGCTGGTGGGAGAAACCCTGAAAATTATCAAAAAAATCGCTCAGGAAGGCATTACCATGATCGTAGTAACCCACGAGATGTCCTTCGCCTCCGACGTGGCTAACAAGGTAGTATTTATGGACGGCGGCGTTATCGTAGAAGAAGGGACACCGGAGGAAATCTTCACCCATCCCAAAGAGGAACGGACACGCCAGTTCCTGAAACGGATCCTCCGGGATGAGGAAGAGAGCTGAAAGGAGGCAGCAACATGATCGTATTAGATGAAAATTATGTCAATGAACATCTGGATACAGGCGACTGCATCGCGTTGATGGAAAAAACCCTGAAACAGGAGGAGGAAGGCGGCTGTGTCCAGTACATGCGCACCGCCATCAACATGCCCAACCACAATATTCTGGGCCTGATGCCCGCCTACTTCGAGGAGGGATATTTCGGCGCGAAAATTTTAAGTGTCTATCTCTCCAACCACAGCACCGGATATCCTTCCCATCAGGGGCAGATTCTCCTGTTTGAAAAGGAATACGGGCAGGTGATCGCCTGTGTAGACGCCATGTCTGTCACCAAAATACGGACCGGGGCTGTCAGCGCCGCCGCTTCCAGATATCTGGCCCGGCCTGACTCCCGTCATCTGGCCATCCTGGGCTGCGGCGTTCAGGGAGAATCCCATCTGGCGGCCATCTCCCGCGTATTCCCGCTGGAGCAGGTATCGGTGTGGGATCTCTACCCTGACACCGCCCGCCGGTTCGCCGACCGCTGCCAGACAGCCTATGGACTGCCTGTCACCCCTTATGAGGACGCAGCACTGGCAGTGAAGGACGCAGATATCATCTGCACCGTCACCCCCTCCTCCACCCCTGTCCTGAAATACAGCTGGCTGAAGCCCGGCGTCCACATCAACGCTGTCGGCGCCTGCTCGCCCCAGGCCAGAGAACTGGATGGAGACATCACCCTTCACGCCTCCTTCTTCGGCGACAGTGTGGAATCTGTCATGAAGGAAAGCGGCGATTTTCTCATTCCCCTCCATGAGGGTCTGATTCAGGAGAATCACCTGAAGGGAACCATCGGCCAGATTATGAACGGAAAAATCCAGGGCCGGACCGGCGATGATGAAATCACCGTGTTTGAGGCTCTGGGAATGGCCGTGGAGGATATCGCCTGCGCCGCACTGCTGTACAGACAGGCAAAACAGTAACAAAGAGAAAGGACGATAAGAAAATGGACAGTTATTCTGACGGATTATCCCGGTCTCTCTCCGAGGGACAGCCCTGGTGGGAATGGCTGCGCAGGCAGTTTCCCGTCATGGACCAGTGCACCTATCTGGACAATGCCTACGACTGCGGCGGCTCCCTGATCGGCCGCCGGGCAGCCCGAAAATATTTCGACGACTGGGAATACGCTGCTAGGGCCAACGAGCGTGGCGGCCCCGGGCGGGCCACCATGTTCCGTGTCCTGGATGAGACGAGAGAACTGCTGGGGAAACTGCTGGGCGGCGTGTCTGAGGACCAGATCGCCTTCACCCGCAACACCAACGACGGCATTAATGCTATCCTCCAGGGTTTTCCCTTTCAGCCGGGAGACAACATCGTCACCAGCGAGCAGGAGCACGACTCCGTCCTGATGCCCTCCATCAACGCCGGCATCACAAAGGGCGTCCAGGTTCGCATCCTCCCCAGACGGGAGGATCATGCCGTACCGGCTGAGGAGCTGATCCGGCTGGCCGACAGCCATACCCGGATGATTCTGGTCAGCCATGTCCAGTCTGCCACCGGCAGCCGGACTGACCTGAAAGTACTTGGGAAATGGTGTGCGGAACATCACATATATCTGATTGTAGACGCCATCCAGAGCCTGGGGTTCCAGCCCTTCCAGGCCGGGGAGTGGGGCGTCAGCGCCGTCTCTGCCGCCGCCTACAAAGGGCTGGGCGCCGTCAACAGCGTGGGCTTTCTCTACTGTGAGCCCGGCCTGATGGAACAGATCTGGCCTGTCTGCACAGCCGCCGGCCCTTACATGGAGGCAGAAAAAACAGAGGACGGCTGGACACTGGCCTGTACCGGCCCTTCCAAGGCCAGAAAGCTGGAAAACAGCTCCATGGACAACCTGGGGATCTATATTCTTCACGATATGCTGGAGGTGCTGCTGGACATCGGCCCCGCCCGGATCTGGGCGCATATCAATGAACTGTACGGCATCCTGTATGACGGCCTGAACCGGCTGGGATACCGCCTGGTGACCCCCAGAGAAGAGGAGGGCCACTGCGGCATCCTTTCCATGACCAGTGAAAACCGGCAGCAGATCTTCGACTGGTTCCGCAAATATAATATTACCCTGAGCATCAGCGCAGGAACCTATCTGCGTTTCTCCATCGGCGCCTGGAACAATGCCAGGGATATCCACAGAGTGCTGGAAACAGCGGAAAAATGCCCCTGGAGATAAGAATTATTTACTGCTCGCTGAGCATCAGATCACTTCTGTCCGCCGGGACAACCAGAGGAACATCGGAAACCTCATATCGGTCATAGGATGTTCCGGCTGTCTCGATATTACAGCAGTAGATCGCGCATAAAGGATCGGGGCCGTCATTTACCATGCCATGCAGACAATTTTTCGGCGCGTATACCAGAGAGCCCGGCGTCACCTTATAGATATTGCTCCCTGCGTACATCGTTCCTGTCCCACTTAAAAAATAGAAAATTTCCGGCTGCTCATGATAATGGGGCGTATATCTGCAGTTGGGTTTTAAATAAGTGCGGCCCCACCACATCTCCTTACAGCCCTTAATCTCGTCAAAATAAGCCTGAAAGCTTAAGCTCCTCTGACCCTGGGCAGCCTCCACCAGGATATAGGGATCCATATCCCCGGCCACAGCCCACCTGCACCCGTGACCCGGCATCCCGGGGCTCATCAGATTGGAGGGGCAGTTAGGCTGATAAAAGGCTCTGCCTTCTTCTTCAGATACCGGCTGGAATTTCAGGTGTTCCCCAACCGCGTTATCCGTCGCGTAGCAGAACAGGAAGCGCAGCCCCCTCTTCCCTGAAGCTTCATAGGCATAGGGCGCTCCGATCGGAAAATAATTCGACGCCTCATCATTCAGCTGAATCCGCTGCCGGCCGAGTCTGGCCCAGATTTCACCCTCCAGTATGTAAGTACAGCAGGCCAGGTTGGCTTTTCTTAACGAAAGGCTCTTTCCTGCTTCCAGTTCCGCCACGCCCAGATAAAATTCCGTTTTTCCCGCCAGCCTTTCACAGAGGAGTTCTTTGATCCGCAGGCCGTCTTCCACTTCCCGCCATTCCACATCGTCCAGGTGGATTACAAATTCCTTTTTCTCCATACACTCCAGTTTCTTCAACATTCCCTTATTTCCTCCATCCTAATTATTTACGGTTCATTTTTTCAGACCATTTCCGCTCCAGGCAGATATTTTTCTTACAGGTTCTTCCTTTTCTTAGCGTACCCATAGGATGCAAAGCAGACTACCGCTCCCAGCGCCGCGCAGCCGATCGCCCAGTACCAGATATAACTGTATCCCGTCAGTCCGTAACTGTCCAGCCAGCTTCCGGCCAGCTTGGCGAAAAACACATCGGGCAGGTAGCCGATCATGGAGATAATGCCATTTGCGGCTCCTGTCAGCCGGACAGGGATCCCCACCTCCGAGGGAACGGCGAAATACAGCCCGCGCATACCGGTATAGGCCACAGCAAACACAAAGGTACACCCGATACAAACCACAAAGTTGTTCTGGAACAGCAGCATCAGTGCAATCAGGACACCGGAAGCCAGGCTGTAGACACCTATGGTTTTTGACTCAGATTTCAGCTTCACAGCGACATAACCGATAAAGAGGGTAGACAGCGCCGCGATAAAGTAATTCCGGATCGTGGCAAAGGTAGCGGCCTGGCTGGCGGACACACCTATCACATTAGAGGTATAAGCACCCAAGTAGCCGCTGGCGCAGGCGGTAATGGAGTATCCGAAGAACAGCACCGCAGTCGTCAGCCAGGTTCCCGGCAGTTTCAGCACAGTGACAGCGCCTTTCAGGGTAAAGGGCTCGGCTGCGGCTTCCTGATCCTCCTCGGCGCCGATCACCTGATTCGGTATCAAAACGATACAGAGAACCGCGACCACTGCGTAAATTGCCGCATGAACAAACAGCATCGTCCTCCATTTTTCCCCGATCAGGGCAGGATCTGTCAGGCCGCTGGGCAGAATCGCCTGATTAAGGACCGCCACCCCCATCAGCCCCAGGACGGTTCCGGTAATGCCTCTGACAAACTCTGAGGTGGAATACATGCGTCCCTGCTCCTGCGCATTTCCCAGCTTTCTGGTCAGCTTCAGGTATCCGCTGAACAGCGTGCCTGTTCCAAAGCCCATCAGGATAAATCCGACCAGAAGGGATGTCCTGTCCAGCACCAGGCCGTACAGGACACTGCCGGCAGCCATCAGTACGCCGCCCAGTACCAGCATCAGCTTTTCACCGAATTTATCCACCATAAGGCCGCCTACGATATACATGATCATATTAATGATTCCGAATATCATGGCCAGGTCTCCGATGTATTCATTGACCCCGGCCGCGTCCACTATGGAATTGCACTGGGTAAACAAAATAACAATCTGGTCATAATAGTTAAACCTGAGGTAAGGCGTCACTACCATGGTTCCTGAAAATATGGACACCATGACCAGCAGAATCCATCTTTTTGTTCCGGTAATCTTCATTCATACTCTCCTTTTTCAAACACATTGGCACGCCGGGCGCGGCCGCTTCAACGGCAGACAGGCCGGAGAAAACTGATTTCTCCGGCCTGCCGTGATTTGTAAATGCTGTGATGGGTTTTGTTCGGAACTATTTTGTCCCATGGGATCTGTTTTTTAATCTGTGCCGCTCCAGCGCCATATCCAGTGTATATCTGACCAGCTCCATGCACCGCGCCGCGGCCTCCTGTTTTTCCTGTTCGCCGGCGTCCCTGCAGTCTGCGAGAAGGGAACGGGCAATGGAGGTTGTCACAACGCTTACATAACGGGCGTCCTCCAATGTCACCAGATTCTGGCTCGCCATAGTGCGCATCAGTACAAAATCACGCTCTACGACATCGCCTATCAGGAAAGTCAGATAATACTGTATGGAATAGACCTTGGGAGGCTTTAAAGGGAAAACAGCATAGTATTTCACCATCGCCTCCTCCAGATCGAATGTATTCAGATCCCAGAACAAATGATAAAAGATATCAGGTCTTCCAAAAGCAAATTTACAAAAAAGCTCCCACCCCTGAAGATAGCTGTCTATCAGATCCTTGCTTTCACTGAGCATCTTGCTGTACGCAAAAGTATACTCATCCATGAACTTGATCGAAGCTACCGCAATCAGTTCGTCCAGGCTGGAAAAATGTTGATAGATCGACGAGGGCGCGCAGCCGGATTTCTTCGCCACATCCCGGATCTTCAGCGAAGAAACGGGATTGGCAAGAAGTTCGGCATATACGCACTCGATCAGTTGTTTTTTCGTCCGTTCACCGTTTTTATATGTAGACATTTTTTAACCTTTCAAAATATGGGAGAGCTTATCTGCATGAACGTTTCAATTATAGCTTTCCCCGGTTAAAATGTCAAATCCGGAAAACGATGTCCGCATATTCTGACAGCAATCCTTTACAGCTCATCCACCATATCCATCCACTGGCGGCTCAGGCCTGCTGCCTCAAAAATGTTCTTGATCTCTCCCAGCTTCTCCGCGTCCATCTCAGGTTTCTGATATTTCTTCAGCAGCCGCTCCTTATAGCTGTCCAGACGGTTCTGGAACTGATTCACAGGATCAGCTACCACGCCGCGGGAGGTTACTTCCGGGATCATCGGCTCTTTGCGGCACCACTCAAAGGTATGCTCAGAGGTAAGGTATTCTCCCATATGGCCCACTTCTTTGATATCCTCAAGATCCAGTGTTTCTTCATTAATATCAAACTCCCGGACATATCTCTTGATATAATTCAGAACCTCAAAATCCATCAGAACCTTTTCATAGGAGATCGCGTTATAGCCGTCCAGGATACCCGCCGCGTGGATGATCATATTCATATGATTCTCATAGCAGGCCATCAGCGTAATCATAGATTCATAGCCGCTCTGAGGATCGACGATCTTGGAGTCGGAAATCGCTCCGCCGCCTCTGGAAGGAAGACCGTAGAAGTCGGACAGATTCGCTGCATATTTATAGCAGAGAGCGCCTTCCGGAGAACCGCCGGCGATCTGGCCGGAGGCCATGTCCGCGGTGCAGGACTGGCTGCCGATCAGCACAGGCGTCCCGGGACGGACCATCTGCGCCAGGGCAATCACAGGCAGATTTTCAGCAATAATCAGCGCTACTGTTCCAGCCAGCGTCACAGGAGAGGTAGAACCGGCCATAGAGCAGTTAGCCACCGTAAATGCCTGGCCCGCTTCTGCCAGGGCAATCAATGTCTCCGCCATATGTTTGCCGAACTGCATCGGAGAGTTTACATCTACGATCGTAAACATACGGGGTTTCTCTTTCAGAGCCTCTTTGCCGCCCCAGGCCACCTCAGACGCTTTGATCAGCGCGTCCATTACCTCATGGTCGCCGGTATGAATCATCATAACCTTTTTGGAATGGGTATAGGTTGCGTACCACATGGCCAGCGCACCCAGACGGGGCTCCACGCCATCGATCGCCACAATCGGACCGCCGTTCGTTTTATAATTATCATTGGCCTCGAACAGCTTAACAAAATTAACATAGTCCTCGGTGGTAGCCGGCCGTCTCTTTCCATCCTTCTCTGTGATGTAGGGAGCGCCGTAGGGCGGAGCCGGATTCACCTCATCCCCTCCGAAGGTGCAGTTATACTTCTCATCGCCGCCATACAAAGTAAAGCAGAAGGGAGCCTTGCGCACCCAGTACATCAGCTGCTCCTCCGTAAAGTAAGCCACATCGCCCTCGCAGCGGATCCCGTTTGATTTCAGGATTTCCACCGCCTTCGGATGATGAAATTTCATACCAACGGTTTCCACGATCTCCATCGCTGCTCTGTGAAGCTGCTTCATTCTCTCTGTCTGATAATTCATAGTATCCTCCTTATTGTCCCCTAGATTTCATTCACCTTATTCAAATCAAAACCCGAACATGTTCTGGTTTGTATTATAAGTCATCTCTTTCGAATTGTCAATACAAAATTTGAACATGTTCGGTTTTTTTAATCCTGCTGTTTTTGTGTACTTTGTTATTTTTCTATGTATCTTTACTATTATTATTGACATTTTGACGGCACTCTCTTATAATTCAATTGAATTTTATGAAAACCTGTTTCATCACTTTTATCATCAATTCTGCCAGGTGATCGATCTGCCGCAGGAAACCCGAACATGTTCTGCGGTTTATCAGAATGGCCACCGGTTGCACAGTCGTAAGAAAAACATTTATATGATGAAAGGGGTTTATAACGAAATGAAAAAAAATCAGCGTAATGTTGTCTTTTGGGTATCCGCGGTCATCGCCGGCGGGATCGCCCTCTGGGGTATTGTGGGAAACCAGTCCTTTTCCGTCGTCGCAGACTGGCTGATGGAGGGACTGAAGGCGAATTTTTCATGGCTCTACCTGGGTGCCATGCTCTTTTTTGTCCTTTTCGCCCTGGTTGTCGCCTTCAGCCCTTTCGGGCGGATCCGGCTGGGGGATGACAATGAGCGGCCGGAGCACAGCACAGTCTCCTGGTTCGCCATGCTCTTTGGCGCAGGCATGGGCATCGGCCTGGTATTCTGGGGCGTGGCAGAGCCTCTCTCCCACTACATCCAGCCTATGAGCGGCATCGAGGCTCAGACAGCGGAGGCGGCCCGTTTCTCGATCCGCTCCTGCTTTATGCACTGGGGTCTCCACCCCTGGGCCTGCTACAGCGTCATGGGCCTGGGCCTGGCCTATTTCCAGTTCCGGAAAAAGGAATCAGCCATGGTCAGCAATCTGTTTAAGCCGATGCTGGGGACAAAACAGGCACAGGGGGGAATCGGAAAATTCATCGATATTTTCACCACCGTCCTGACAGTGATTGGCGTGGCCACCTCCTTCGGCATGGGCTGCCTCCAGATCTGCAGCGGCCTGGAAGATCTGTTTTCCATCCCCAACAATATGCTGACCTGGATCGTTGTAATCGTCATTATCTGCTTTATCTATCTGAAAAGCGCGATCAGCGGCGTGGGAAAGGGAATCAAGCGGCTGTCCGACATTAACCTGGTGCTTTTTGTCCTTCTGATGGCCGTGGCCTTTTTGATCGGCCCCTCCCTCCGGACTGTTCAGACGCTGGTCACAGGGCTGGCAGACTATATCTTAAACTTTTTCCCCGACAGCCTCCGTCTTTCCTCTAACGGCGACAGCTCCTGGATTCAGAACTGGCGGGTGTTTTACTGGGCCTGGTGGCTCTCCTGGACTCCCTTCGTGGGCATCTTCATCGCCCGGATCTCCCGGGGACGGACCATACGGGAATTTATCCTGGGCGTCATCATCGTACCCACGCTGGTATCCATCCTCTGGTTCTCCGTGTTCGGCAACATGGGACTGAATGTGGCAGGAAACTTTCCGGCAGAGGAGCTGACCGCCATGGTGGCCTCTCCCGAGACAGCTTTGTTCCATGTATTTTCCCAGTATCCCTTCGGCATCCTGCTGTCCCTGATCGCCATCTTCCTGCTGACCACCTTTTTCGTAACCTCCGCCAACTCAGCCACCTTCGTGCTGGCCATGCTGACATCGGACGGAAAACTGGAGCCGCCCAACAGGTTAAAGGTATTCTGGGGCATCCTGATCGCGGCCATCGCCCTGGCCCTGATCCTGTCCGGCGGCATCGAGATGATTGAAACCATCTCCATCGTGATCGCCTTCCCCTATCTGTTCATCCTGCTGCTGATCTGCGTAAATCTGGTGATGGCGCTGAGAGAAAAAAAGAAGGAATAACCGTTTCTTTATTTCTTCTCACCGTGATCGCTGGCCGAGGAATGGGGGATTCTGGCCCGGAAAAACCGCTCCCAGATTTTCTTTCCGTCAAAGGGAAACAGAGGATACAGGTAGCTCTTGCCTGCGATCGTCTTGTTTCCCAGCAGGGCCGCCAGCGCGATGATAATACCCGCGGCAAACCCCCATACATTAAACAGAGCTGTCAGCACCAGCAGGATCAGACGGAGAAATTTCAGGGCATAGCCCAGCTCCAGGCTGGACTGGGTGTAATTGGACAATACCACAAAAGCCATATACAGCATGGTCTCTGCGTTAAACCAGCCGGAGCTGACGGAAAAATCGCCGATCACCAGAGCCGCTATCACACTGAGGGGTGTGGTCAGCATGGAGGGCGTATTCAGCGAAGCCAGCTTCAGACCGTCGATGGCAAATTCCAGTATCAGCAGCTGGACAATCAGCGGCACCGTGACCACCTCCCGGAAACGGATAAACTCCAGCCATTCGGGAATCCACTGGGGGTTCTGCATCAGCAGCAGGAAAATCGGCGTCAGCAGCAGCGCCAGCACAGATGTGCCGAACCGGGTCAGCCGCAGATAAGCGCCGGTCAGCGGAGGGAAATAGTAATCATCCGCCTCCTCAATAATGTCAAAAATGCTGGACGGCAGTATCATGGCCGCCGGCGAATTGTCCACCAGAATTACGATATTTCCCTCCAGCAGACAGGCCGCCGCCGTGTCCGGCCGTTCGGAGAACTTAAACTTGGGAAAGGGGTTAATCCATTTATATTCATACAGACATTCCGCCAGGCTCTCCTGGTTCATGGTCAGCGCGTCCACTTCGATATTATTGATCCGGGTCTTAATATGCTCCAGCAGCTCATGGTCCACCCGGTCGTCAATATAGCAGATTGCGATGTCTGTTTTGGACTTTCCTCCCACCTGGGTGATCTCATTGATCAGGTGGGGGTCTCTGATCCGGCGGCGGATCAGGGCTGTATTAAATACCAGCGTCTCCACAAACCCGTCCCGGGACCCCCGCAGCACCCGGTCCTTCTCCGGCTCCTCCACGCCCCTGACCGGATATGTCCGGCAGTCTATGGTGATACATTCCCGGTAGCCGTCTATAAACAGACAGCTGATGCCAGACAGCAGCTGGGTCACCACCGTATCCGGGTCCGTCACCAGCCCCACCTCTGTATAAGGTACCAGCCCCTTCGAAAACTCATGGGCGCTGTCCGGCATATCCTCCGGCTTTTTCGCAAACAGAAAAGACAGAATCTTCTCCAGCACCTCATCCTTCACAAAACCGTCCACACAGTAAATACAGGCCTTCCTGTCCGCAATCTGAATCACCCGGTATATAATATCAAAATTTTTATCCACAGACAGCCGCTGGCTGAAATAATCCATATTCGCCTGCAAATCCCCGGATAATGGCTGTTTCTTCATCTGGAACACTCCCTCCTTCACAGTCTGTACATTGATACCAGATAGTGTGTTCCAAAATACAGCAATTATTCTCTGAAATGGAAACTGAAGTGAAATCAGCCCAGGAGAAAATTTTTGTTGCGTTTTTACATTTTTGTGGTAAAATAAGATTAATCAATCATTTGTTTCAACCACTTTATGAATGATACCGTCCGCCAGACGCCGGACAGCATCCCCTTCATAAATCGAATACCGAAAACCCTTCAAATGATGCACCCTTCCAGCACTCCCGCCCCGGGAGCTGCCCGATTCCAGACTGGACACAGACTGAACACCGTACCTTGACAACAAAATATAGGAAACATCATAAATGTTTTTTTATGACGTCTCCTGCGCCGATACATGATATAATCAAACTACAAAAGGAGTGATTTTATGAGCGATTCCGAATTGTTACAGGTGATTTACGAAAAAGTCCTTTCCATGGACAAAGAAATGCAATCTTTCAGAAATGAGATGCAGGCTTTTAGAAGCGACATGGGGTCTGTGAAAGATGATGTGCAATCTCTTAAAAGCGACATGCAGTCTGTGAAAGATGAACTCAAGGCAATCCATAACCGTCTTGATGTAGTCGAGGTAAAAGCAACCCTGACACTGGAAAAAGTCGAAGATCTGCGGCTGGATATGAAAATTTTCGAACGTGACACGAAAAAAGAACTACATAGGCTGCATGACGCCCAGGAAACCCTCATTACCGTATTGGAACAGAAAGGCATCCTCCCAACCGTCAAATAGGCTGCAGGCAGCCAACATTCCTACCAACTTTTTGTTTTCGCTTCTTCCGCTCTTCCGCAATCAGTATTCAGAACCGCCGAACGGAGCCGCAGCATTTTAAGGCACAACGCCACCCAGCCAACAGGAAAAGCGCATCCCGCAGCCGCCTCCGGCACTGATGGTCGGCACTGTTCTTTACAGGGGCGGGGATGGATACTGACATGCGGAGACCTGATTACAAATACTGAGAAAATAGCTGCCTGTAAAAGCGGGCTGCTATTTTCTCAGTATTTGTTCAGGTCGGGAGCAAAGTCAGTAGCCGTCCCCGCCCCCTTACATCCAGAAGCAGAAAATATATTCCAGCTTCAGATACAGATCCGCATGATATCTCCACAGCCAGTCCCCTTCTCCGTACAGACTGCGGAAGAATCCGATCATAACGGCAATAACAGCTGCCAGCAGCAGAATTTTGGACAGCAGCTTCACCAGCCCCTTTTCCTCTGCGGCCGGATACAGGCCGAAGTAAATCAGCAGGGCCGCAGCCGACATCACCACGCCGTAATCAGTGGCATAGCGCACTGCCACGCCGCCGGTGAAAGAACTGATGACAAAGACTGCCAGGGCGCAGCCCAGAGCCAGCAGGACGGCCCGGGCAGGGTTTTTTCCATAGGTTCTCTTCGACTGCCTGACAGCACCGGGGCTGAACAGGATAAACAGCAGGGGGTTCTGGAAAAACAGCCCCACCTCCCGGTTCTGTCTGGCGAAGGTGCCAACGAAGTTCAGCTGGCCGTCCGCATCCCCGTGTACAAAGGGGAAGTTTTCATTAATCACCGGGGGCACCAGCATCATCAGCCAGATACAGATCGGCAGGATCTGGGGCTTCCATGACTCTCCGCTCATATCAATGGTAGAAAGCTGATAGGTCACGCCGAATTCTGTCAGCGATCCGAACCGGGCCAGATTGTACCAGGCCAGCAGGCCCCCTGTGATCAGATAGGGCAGGCCAACCGCCAGGGCTGCCCGGATCACGGTTTCTCTTTCCTTCCGGTACTTTCTGTACTGAACCCAGAGCACCGGCACAATCGCCAGAGAGTAAAGGATACTCAGAGGCCGGCAGCCCACCGCCAGAGCCAGGGAGAGGCAGCCTGCCGCCAGCCGCCGCGCAGACAGCCGCTCCTCTTCTATCGCCGTAATGATCATATAAAATCCCAGCGCCACAAAGGAGGCCGACGAGAGAATCGCCAGCTCATAGAACAGAGGCCGGCGCAGATTCCACAGAAGCCCGCTGGAAAACCAGAGAATCAGGTTTCCCAGGAAAAGGTATCCATAGGGCAGCCTGCCGTAATACCGCTTCACAAAAGCCTCCACCGCCACCGCCATAAAGACCGCCGCCACTATGGCGAAGAACAGGCAGCCCCATGCTGTCTGCAGATACTGTCCGGTCGCCAGGGTATAGGGCACAAACAGCAGCAGCGAGGGCACCGGTCCGAAATAACAGTAATATTTCCCGTTATAATAGGACACATCCATCCGGTACTGTCCGTCGGCATACAGCCCCACACTGTTTCTGGCGTCAATGTCATAGGGATTTTCCAGGGTTTCCAGCAGCGGGTCCGGCTCTGTCAGCAGAGAAACCTGGCCCGCCAGAAAGGCGTCGGTCAGATCCTGGCTGTACAGGTCGCCGGTATCCAGACCCACTGATTTTTTCTCCAGTGAAGTGTAAGCGGTAAAAAACATGAAACCGCAGAACAAAAGCAGACTGGCTGCCGTCAGAAGCCGGTGCCCTTTTCCCTGCTCCTCCACAGGACGGAGAAACCACTGATTCCCGGTGATCAGATACAGCAGCAGCAATACGCCGAACACAATGGCAAACCGCAGCGGTTCAAACGTCCAGGGGACTGTTTTATTAATCTCAAATCCGGTGACAGTCACCGGTGTTTCGTTAAAGTAAACTCTCAGGTCTCTGGAATCTCCATAGAACCAGCAGGTAAAATATTTGCTTTCTTCTACGTTTTCCGACACATCCCGCAGATCCAGCATCACATACTCATCATTGGCCTGATCAGTATACCAGACACCGGCCTTGCACACGGAGTCCTCTCCTTCCACCTGAAAATCCACGTAGACGGTGCCTGCCTTCTGGTTAAAATTCTTCAGTTCAAAATAATGTTCCCCCTGTTCCGGGTCGGATATCAGGCTGCCGGTGGCCTCATCATAGGAAAACCCTACCGCCTCCACCTGATTCAGCGGGACATTGTGCCAGGAAAAACCTCCTGCCGCCAGACGGAAGGAGTGGAAATTAAAAAACAGCCCTTCTATGGCAAAGGCCAGCAGAGCCAGAAGCACCACAGCCCTGGCCGTCTTTTTCTCAATTCTCATCCATAATCTCCTTTAACAGCTTTTTCCGTCTGCCGGGGGCAGGCGGAAGAATCAGCCAGTCCGCTCCCACATTTCTGGCGGAGAGGCCGTCTCTGCTGTACCGGTCTCCCACCATCAGCACCTGATCCGGCTGGAATCCGACGGCAGACAGGATATGGCTCATCCCCTTCGGATCCGGCTTCAGACACATCATATCCGGATCCAATGCGCAGAACACCCTGTCGGCCCGGATCCCCATCGCTTTCAGCTTATCCTCCGCAGGATAGTCCGAATAAACCAGGACAGCCGTCCCCCGGCGCCTCAGCTTCTCCATCAGCCCGGACACCATCCTGTCCTGGCACCCCGGCAGCAGATCCAGAGGCACCTGGTACATCCAGCGCTCCACTGTCTCCTTCACTTTACGGGGCGGCAATCCAATCTTTTTTCCGGTTGCAATATACTGCCGCCAGTCCAGCGCCCCATCACCAGCCCGGTTCCCGGCCTGACACGCTTCTGTCCGATTCCCTTCTATCTGATTCTTTTCCGTCGGATTCTCTTCTGTCTGATCCCGCTCCTCTTCCTTCCAGTTTTCCCGTATCTCCCGGAACGTTTTCACCGCCAGCAGTTCCCGGAACCGCCACGGATGAAGGAGGTAAAAGGTCCCCAGCTTCCATGCCATTTTCAGACGCATGGGACGCTGAAAATACAGCGTCCCATCTACGTCAAATATCACCGCGTCATAATCCTTCAGGGACTTTCTCATTCTGACAGGCTGCTCCCCGCCGACATTTTCTTTCCCTTTTCCAGTCTTCAATCTTCACACCTCTTATTATACATTAATCAGCAGGGTTTCCACGAAATAATCCAGCGCGGGAATCCTTATGTATGTGAGAATCACCATGACAGCGATCATAAAAACAATATAGATAAACAGCGCCTTCTCATGATACAGCTTCTCCGGCTTCTGCACAGCCGAGTCCGGCTTGAAGGCAATATAGAGATAGAAGCAGAACAGGCCGAAAATCAGCGGCATGGCCAGCAGATACTCGATCCGGTATTTCAGCATAAAAATGCCGATGAGAAAAGCGGCGGCCAGGGCATAAAAGAAAGCGGAAATCAGCAGAGAATGCTCCGTATAATGGCGGAAGGACTTCCGATACAGCCCTGCCTGCTCCGGATTGTTGATCATCCGGTACTCTGCAAAACGCTTCGTTGCCATCAGAAATGCGCCGCCCATCCAGTAGCCTACCATAATACTCAGCGGCGGCTGGTACTGATTGTTCACGATAAACCACCCCAGCAGCAGCCGGATCAGGTTGTTAATGGATTCCGTCAGCACATCCAGATAGGCGATATCCTTTGTCCGGATGGGCTCCACATTGTACAGCACGCCCATCACCAGCAGCCAGATCTCCATATAGAGGAAATACCGGGACACCAGAACGGACAGCCCCAGCCCGGCCGCGATCAGCACCGCGTACTCCAGCATCACCAGAGAAAATTTCATATGACCGGTCACCACCGGACGGTATTTTTTCGTGGGATGATACTTGTCAAATTTTGCGTCCAGCCATTCATTGATCACATAATTGGCAGAGGCGATCAGGCAGGTCGCCATAAACCCGATGATAAACCTGAGTCCGACCTCCGGGGTAAAGGCCGTATCTGTCAGCAGATTGGCCAGGATCACCCCCGGCACAATAAACAGATTTTTGATCCAGTGATCCGGCCTGGCAATTTTTATATAGCTTTTCATAACTCTTTCAGCCTCCTGATTGATAAAAGCCAGAGACAGCACATCGTTCCGGCCTTTAATGATTCTATCATAAAAGAAGGCCGTCTGCCACCCCCTAGTTATGATTTTGTCCCCGGAGCAGTGTTAATCCTGCTTCCCCCCTCTCTCATTTCGTGATATAATGTTCTGCGAAGCCGGCCGCAAGCCGGTCTCAAACCTGCGCCGGGCCTTGCCGGAGCAGGTGATGAATCTAGAGATATACAGGAGTTTTTTATGAATTCAGAAAGCTGTTCCAAAAAAGTTTCATTTTTGATCTATGCCGGCATTGCCGTGACCGTAACCGGCTCCCTGGGGCTGTCCTCTTTCATGTCCATCGGCAATGGTGAGCGGTTTAAGGCGGTCATGCTGTTCGTCGTGTTCCTCTCCCTTCTGTACGCCGTGGTCTCCGTCCGTCTGGGGCTGCCGAAGGAACATATCTTTTACGCTATCCTCATCGCCGGTCTGGCCATGCGGATCGGCTACGCCATCTACACCTATCCCGATGTGCGCCAGCACGATGTCTGGGATTCAGACGGACATTATCCTTATATCATGAGTCTGTATGAAAATTTCCGGCTGCCGGCAGGCTATGAGGGACAGTTTTACCACGGCCCTCTCAGCCATCTGATGATCGCCCTGTTCCTCCGGCTGGTGGGGCTGACCGGCATCGACCCGCTGAGCGGTTCCTGGATCCAGGTAGTGCCCTGTGTCCTGTCCTCCATGACCATCGTGGTCACCTACCGGACAGCCCGGGCCCTGAAGCTGAAAGACAATGCCTGTCTGGCAGCGGCCGCCCTGACGGCCTTCCACCCCACCTTTTACCTGCTGGCAGGTTCCATCAACAATGATATGGCCATGACCTTCTTTTTCTTCCTGGCCGTCCTGTATACAGTAAAATATTATAATCAGCCCACCTTCAAAAATATCCTCCTTCTGGCTGTGTCCATCGGCTGCTCCATGATGAGCAAGCTGTCCGGCGGCATGATCGCCCTGTTCACCGGGCCGGTATTTCTGGCGGTGCTGATTCTGTGCGTCCGCCAGGCCAGACACCCGGAGAAGCCGCTGCCTGCCTCTGCACGCCAGCTGTCCGGGCTGACGGTGAAAAGGCTGATCGGCCAGTTCGCCGCTTTTCTGGCAGTCTGCGCTCCCCTGGGTCTGTGGCACTCCATCCGGAACGTGATCGTATACGGCCAGCCCCTGGGCTATGTGCCGGCCCCTCCTGTGGACGGCGACCTTTACATCGGCTGGCGCACCATCGGAGAACGGTTTTTATCCTTCCCCCTGTCAGAATATTTCGGCAGCTGGTGCAATCCCCGGGGGGATTATAACCTGTGGACCTACATGCTGAAATGCGCCATCTTCGGCGAATGGGAGTACAACGCGCCTCAGCTGCTGGCCGACAGTTTTCTGCTGCTGTTTCTGATTCTGGCAGCCGCGTCCTTCCTCTATATGATCTGGTGCCTGCGGAACAAAGGACTCCATCCGGTTCTCCGGTACGGCCTGCCTCTGCTGACTGCGGTCCAGCTGATCTCCTATGTCAGCTTCAACATCGGCTATCCCTTCGGGTGTACCATGGATTTCCGCTACATTGTGCCGACCATTATCCCATTCGCCGTCTACACCGCCCTGTTCGCCGCATCCACAGGCGGCAGCTCCAGAAAATGGAAACAGGCGCTGTCCGGTGTAATTTATTCGCTGATCGGCGCATTTTGTGCTTTATCTGTTTTGTTTTATGTGATAATATAAAACAGGCTGCCTCAAAGCCAACTGAAAAATACAAAGGTGGATGAAACAAATGCCTAAAATAAGTGTGTGCATTCCGGTCTATAATGGAGAGACCTATCTGGCCCAGACCATACAGTCTGTCCTGAACCAGACCTATCCTGATTTTGAACTGATTATTATAGACAACGCGTCAACAGACCATACCGTTTCTGTCGTCCGTTCCTTCGACGATCCCAGAATCCGTCTGATCCAGAACGAGACCAACGTGGGCATGGTGGGAAACTGGAACAACTGTCTGAAATACGGCACCTGCGAATACATGCAGCTGCTGTGCGCTGACGACCTGCTGACCTCTGACAATTTCCAGAAAAAAGTGGAGATTCTGGACAACTATCCGGAGGTAGGGATGGTATTTTCCGGCTCCCATGTCATCAACGAAACCGGAAAAGTGGTGATGAACCGCCGGCCCTTCCGTTCCTCAGGCATGTGGGACGGCAAGAAGCTGGCCCGCCGATCCTTCCGCAACCATAATTACAACGCGGAGCCCTCCAATGTCATGTTCCGCAAAAGCACATCCCTGGAGATCGGCGCCTTCGACCCGGATCTCTGGTTCACCCTGGACTGGAATTACTGGCTGCGGATGTGCTCCGTCAGCAAGGTTTACTATATCAATGAATACCTGTACAGCTTCCGCGTCTCCACCACCTCGGAGACCGCCCAGCTGCTGAAAACCATCGGCAAGATCTTCGCCGACGACAAGCTGTTCGTGGACAAATGCTACAACCAGCTGAACCTGGGCCTGACCAAAGGCGATGTCCGGATGCATCAGATCAAAATCAGGATCAGAGCCTATATGCGGGTCGTATTTATGCAGGTCCGCAGATTTATCCCCTGACGCAGCCGTCCCCGAACCCCTTGACAAAATATTTCTGCCATGATAAGATGCTTATGATTTTTGGAAGGATATTTAGGAGTCTTTTCAAAGCAATTATTCCGGACTACTCCGCCATGGAGTTAAGGCCATACGGACAGCCGGGTCCACTGCCGATCGGCGGCCTTTGTGCAGCCTTATTGATTGAGTTAGAAGCTCAAATTTTATAAGTTGGTTACTTCATAACCGAAATGCGCCTGTGCGCAGACTTGTGAAACGGTCAATAAGAGTAGTAAAAGTATGATTGCTATATAGACTCTGATCATCCCGTCCAATCTGGAAGTCTTAAATTTTTCTCTGCCTTTACGGCTCCCGCATGGCTTTCCGCGCTGTACGGCTGAATCCTCACACAGCAGCTGTCTGTACGGGGACAGGGAAGAGAAAATTTTTTCAGATAACAAACGCAAGTTGTGCATGCGGCACAGCCTGCGTTTTTTTGTGTTGAGCAATTTTTGTGTTGATCAGTTTTTGTGTTGAGCAGAAGGAGGGAAAAAATTGAAAACCAGTCGAACCCGTTTAGATCAGACCCGCGCTCCTATCTATGAGGCACTGGAAACCTTCCGGCAGATGCGGGTCGTTCCCTTTGACGTGCCGGGGCACAAGCGGGGCCGCGGCAATCCGGAGCTGACCGCCTTTCTGGGACAGCAGTGCGTAGGAGTGGATGTAAACAGCATGAAGCCGCTGGACAACCTGTGCCATCCGGTTTCTGTGATCCGGGAGGCAGAGGAGCTGGCGGCTGACGCCTTCGGCGCTGCCCATGCCTTTTTGATGGTGGGCGGCACTACCAGCTCTGTACAGAGCATGGTGCTGACTGCCTGTAAGCGCGGCGATGAGATCATCCTGCCGAGAAATGTTCACAGAAGCGTCATCAACGCGCTGGTTCTGTGCGGCGCGGTGCCGGTGTATGTAAATCCTGAGGTGGATCAGCGGCTGGGCATCTCGTTAGGCATGCAGCGGGAGCAGGTGGCGAAGGCAATCGCCGAACACCCGAACGCAGTGGCGGTTCTGGTGAATAACCCGACCTATTACGGGATCTGCAGCGATCTGCGGGCGATCGTAAGGATGGCCCATGACGCCGGGATGCTCTGTCTGGCCGATGAGGCCCACGGGACCCATTTCTATTTCAGCAGCGGGCTGCCTGTATCAGCTATGGAGGCAGGCGCCGATATGGCGTCCGTATCCATGCACAAAAGCGGCGGAAGCCTGACCCAGTCCAGCCTGCTGCTGGTCGGCCCCGCTGTCCACGCCGGCTATGTGCGGCAGATCATCAACCTGACCCAGACCACCTCCGGCAGCTATCTCCTGATGTCCAGCCTGGACATCAGCCGCCGCAACCTGGCTCTCCGGGGCAGGGAGGTATTCCACCAGGTAGCCGATATGGCCGAGTACGCCCGCCAGGAAATCAACGCGGTGGGCGGCTATTACGCCTTTGGGCGGGAGCTGGTGAACGGAAATTCCGTGTTTGATTTCGACGGCACAAAGCTGAGCGTCCACACCCTGGACATCGGCCTGGCGGGAATTGAGGTATATGACATCCTGCGGGACGAATATGACATTCAGATTGAATTCGGAGATATCGGCAATATTCTGGCTTACCTCTCCATGGGCGACCGTCCCCAGGAGCTGGAACGGCTGGTGAGCGCCCTGGCTGAGATCCGGCGCCGCTATCAGAAGGACGCTGCCGGGCTGCTGAGCCAGGAGTATATCGAACCGGATGTGGTCACCAGCCCTCAGGAGGCATTTTACGCCGAAAAAATCAGCCTGCCGCTGGCAGAAAGCGAAGGCTACATATGCAGCGAGTTTGTCATGTGCTATCCGCCCGGCATCCCCATCCTGGCTCCGGGCGAACGCATTACTGCTGAAATTCTGGAGCATATCCAGTATGCGATGGAAAAAGGATGCAGCATGACCGGATCGGAGGATCCTGAGCTGAAACGGATCAATGTGCTGGCGTGAAAGGAGAAAAAATAAATGGAAATGTGGTTCAGTGAATTTCATACCCCGGACGTGAAACACAGCATGCGGGTCACGAGGCATCTTTATTCCAGGAGAAGCGCATATCAGCAGATCGATATTTTTGAAACGCCGGAGTTTGGCCGCGTTCTGACACTGGACGGCAATGTCATGCTGACAGAGCGGGATGAATTTATTTACGATGAGATGATAACCCATGTGCCGATGGCTGTCCATCAGGGGATCAGGGATATCCTGGTCATCGGCGCGGGGGACGGCGGCGTGGTGCGGGAGCTGACGCGGTATGACCGTGTGGAGCGCATTGACCTGGTAGAGATGGACCCCCAGGTAGTGGAAGCCTGCCGCACTTATCTGCCCAGCAACGCCTGCCGGATGGATGACCGGCGGGTTCATATCCACTTTGAGAACGCGTTAAAATTTATCCGCCGGCGGGAAGCTGCCTATGATCTGATCATAGTGGACTCTACAGATCCCTTCGGCCCCTCGGAAGGACTGTTTACCCTGGAGTTCTATGGCAACTGTTACAACGCCCTCCGGGCAGACGGCATTATGGTCAATCAGCAGGGCAGCCCCTTTTACGCCGAGGACGCCAGCGCCATGCAGCGCAGCCATAAACGGATCGTCAGCACATTTCCCATCAGCCGGGTGTATCAGGCCCACATTCCTACCTATGCGGCAGGATACTGGCTGTTCGGCTTTGCCAGCAAAAAGTACCACCCGATTGACAATCTGAACGCGGAGGCATGGATGGCGCTCAATCTGCACACCCGTTACTATACCACCAGACTGCATGTGGGAGCCTTCTGGCTGCCTGCTTTTCTGGAGGAAATGCTGGAAGAAGTGGAGGAACAGACAAATGCTGCATCCAAATATTGAAACCTTTATCGGCTGTGACAGCGATTATTCCGCTGCCCGCATCGTTCTCTACGGCGCACCTTTTGATTCCACCACCAGCTTCCGCCCCGGCGCCCGTTTCGGCCCGTCCGCCATGCGTCATGAAAGTTTCGGGCTGGAAACCTACAGCCCTTATCAGGATGCTGATCTGACCGACTGCGCGGTATTTGACAGCGGAGACATGGAGCTGTGCTTCGGCAGCGCAGAATCTGCTCTGGATGATATCGAAGCCCGGGCCGCCGAAATCCTGGCGGATGAAAAGTTTCCCCTGCTGCTGGGCGGAGAGCATCTGGTCACCCTGGGGGCAGTCCGCGCCGCGGCAAAAAAATACCCGGATCTTCACATCATCCACTTTGACGCCCACGCAGATCTTCGGAATGATTACCTGGGGTGCAGGCTCAGTCATGCCTGTGTTCTGCGGCGCTGCCATGATCTGCTGGGGGACGGGCGCATCCACCAGTTCTGCATCCGCAGCGGCGACCGGGAGGAGTTCCGCTTCGCCCGGTCGCACACAGAGCTCCATCCCTTTCATTTTGACGGTCTGGAGGAGACTGTCCGCGCCCTTTGTGAACAGGAGATCCCTGTCTATTTTACCATCGACCTGGACTGCCTGGATCCCGGCGTATTCCCCGGGACCGGCACGCCGGAGGCAGGCGGCGTCACCTTTGACCAGCTGCTGGCAGCCATCCGTACCGTCTGCGCCGCCCGCGTGGTGGGGGCAGATGTGAATGAACTGGCCCCGGCGCTGGATACAAGCGGCGTATCCACCGCAACCGCGTGCAAAGTGCTGCGGGAGCTGATCCTGGCACTGTATCAGTCAAACTTTTTTTCATAACAGGAGAGTACAAAAAATGAGCAAAGTTCTTGTCATCGGCTGCGGCGGCGTAGCCTCCGTTGCCATCCACAAATGCTGTCAGGTAAGTGATGTCTTTACTGAGCTGTGCATTGCAAGCCGTACCAAATCCAAATGCGATAAACTGGCATCCGAACTGGCGCCCAAAACCGCAACCAAAATCACCACCGCCCAGGTAGACGCCGACGATGTGGGGCAGGTCATTGACCTGATCCGCTCCTTTCAGCCGGATCTGGTCATGAACATCGCCCTGCCTTATCAGGATCTTACCATCATGGAAGCATGCCTGGCCTGCGGCGTCAACTATATGGACACTGCCAATTATGAACCGGAGGATACCAATGATCCGGAGTGGCGCGCTGTCTACGAGAAGCGCTGCAGGGAGGCAGGATTCTCCGCCTACTTCGATTACAGCTGGCAGTGGGCATACCGCAAAAGATTCGAGGATGCCGGCCTGACCGCACTGCTGGGCTGCGGCTTTGACCCCGGCGTCACCCAGGCTTACTGCGCCTACGCAAAGAAGCATGAGTTCGATACCATCGATACTATCGATATTCTGGACTGCAACGGCGGCGATCATGGCTACCCCTTCGCCACCAATTTTAACCCGGAGGTCAATCTGCGGGAAGTATCTGCCCCCGGCAGCTACTGGGAGAACGGGCACTGGGTGGAGATCCCGCCCATGAGCATCAAGCGGGAATATGAATTCGATCAGGCAGGCCGCAGAGACATGTATCTGCTCCACCACGAGGAGATCGAAAGCCTGGCAGTAAATATCCCGGAGGTGAAACGCATCCGTTTCTTCATGACCTTCGGCCAGAGTTATCTGGACCATATGCGCTGTCTGGAAAATGTGGGCATGCTGTCCACCACTCCCGTTGAATTTGAGGGACATCAGATCGTTCCCATCAAGTTTCTGAAAGCGCTGCTGCCTGATCCGGCCAGCCTGGGCCCCCGCACCAAGGGCAAAACCAACATCGGCTGTATCTTCACCGGAAAGAAGGACGGCAAAGAAAAAACCTACTATATTTATAACGTCTGCGACCATCAGGAATGCTACCGCGAGGTGGGAAGCCAGGCTGTCAGCTACACCACCGGCGTCCCTGCTATGTGCGGCGCTCTGATGCTGCTGACCGGCAAATGGAGCAAGCCCGGTGTCTATACCGTGGAAGAACTGGATCCCGATCCCTTCCTGGATGCTCTGGATCAATATGGTCTGCCCAGAAACGAGAACCGGACTCCGGTTCTGGTAGACTGATGGCAGGGGTAAAAGATGTCCGCCCTCCCTTCGCCGGGCTGGGCGGACGGTCCCCGGAAGAACTGTTCGGCGCTCTTCCCACACCATGCTACATTATCGATGAGGCCGCCCTCCGCCGTAATGGCGAGATTCTGGCGGAGATATCCCGGCGTACCTCCTGCAAAATACTGCTGGCCCAGAAAGCCTTTTCCAACTATGATCTCTATCCGGTCCTCTCTCCCTTCCTGGCCGGCACAGAAGCCAGCGGCCTGTATGAATCCCGCCTGGGAGCCGAAGAAATGCCGGGAAAAGAGGTTCATGTATTCTGCGGCGCGTACCGCGAGGAGGAATTTGACGAGCTGCTCCGTTATGCCGGCCACATTGTATTTAACTCTCCCCGTCAGCTGGAAAAATTCGGGCCGGCGGCCAGACAGGCCGGAAAAAGCATCGGGCTGCGGATCAATCCTGAATGTTCCACCCAGGAGGGGCACCCGATTTACGATCCCTGCGCTCCCGGCAGCCGCCTGGGGACGACCCGGGCCCAATGGGAAGAGAATATGACGCCGGAACTGACCGGCCTGCTGGACGGACTGCATTTCCATACGCTGTGCGAGCAGAATTCCGACGCGCTGGAGATCACGCTGGAAGCAGTTGAAAGACAATTCGGGGACATTCTGCCCCATATGAAATGGATAAATTTCGGCGGCGGCCACCACATTACCCGGCCTGATTATGATATAGCAGGGCTGGAACGGTGCATTCACACGGTGCAGCAGAAATGGAACGTGCAGGTTTATCTGGAACCGGGAGAAGCCTGTGCCCTGAACGCGGGCTATCTGGCCTGCCGGGTGCTGGACGTACTCCAAAACGGGGATACACGTATTGGGGTTCTGGACGCCAGCGCTGCCTGCCACATGCCGGACGTGCTGGAGATGCCCTACCGGCCGCCGCTGTATGGCGGGGGAGAGCCGGGGGAAAGGGCCTGTACCTTCCGTCTGGGCGGGCCCACCTGCCTGGCAGGAGATGTGATCGGAGATTACAGCTTTGATCTGCCCCTCCGTGAGGGAAGCCTGCTTCTCTTTGGAGATATGGCCATCTACACGACCTGCAAAAATAACACCTTTAACGGGATGCCGCTGCCCGGCATCTTTGTCCTGAAGCCTGATGGCCGGCTGAGATGCCTGCGGACCTTCGGATATGAGGACTTCAGATGCCGTCTGGGCAGCGGAAATAAATGAAATGATCTTCCTTTACTTACTTCTCCCAGTCCGGAGAAAATTCCTCTCCCACCTGGATGAAAGATTCTTTTCGGTTCCAGTTGCAGTGGGAGGACTGATAGCACCGGCGGCAGGGGGCGTCCATCCGCTCCTGGTCGTTGACGATGGCCCGGTAGTTCTGGTAGGCGGGGTCGTTCCACATGTCCATAAAAGGACGGTTCATATCGTATTTGAAAAATTCTACCGGCGTGGACATGCAGGGACGGACATAACCGTCAGAACCCAGGAAGAAGTCTCTCCAGGATACGAAGCAGTCCTTATGGTAATGGTCTCCTGCCACATCCTCTCCCACATAGTGGGGCAGCTTCATCAGGATGCCCAGGTCATCGGCGATCTTCACCGCCTCGGTAAATACCCGGCGCACCTCATCCTCATGGCCCCAGAGGGTTTCATTCATCAGATCCTCGCCGAATACGGTCAGGTAAACCACCTTCACCTCTTCGATGCCGATCTCCGCCGCCAGCCGCACCAGGTCGGGCAGCTCGCGGAGATTGGAGCGCATCGCGCAGAATACGAAGTTGATCCAGGGATATTTCAGCCCTCTGGCTTTTTTCTCCGCCACAATGGCTTTCAGGTTTTCTTTGATTTTCAGCAGGTCGGAGCCCCGGCGGATTCTGGCATTGGTCTCCGGGTCAGCGCCGTCCAGGCTGACAGCAAACACATCCACATTGTAATCAAAAATAGCGTTCTTCAGCTTATCCAGCTTCATGCCGTTGGTGCAGAAATATTTTCTGGCGCTGTGCTGGTTGATGATTTTCAGCATTTCCTCGAAGTTGGGATGAACCGTTGGCTCTCCCCAGCCCATCAGGGTTACCTCCTCTATGGTGTCCATCAGTGGCTCCAGGCTGCGGAACACATCCATGTCAAAACGGGTGGGCTTGAAATCTGCCGCGTTTCTTCCGCACATCACACAGTTCAGATTACAGGCGTTGGTCAGCTCCAGCACCAGACGGCGGGGATAGGATTCCAGTATAGTCTTTCCTTCGTCGATTTCTTTCAGGTTCAGCTCTGAATTGGCCTTCTGCTGTTTCGTCAGCGGACGGCCTTCAAACAGCATCTTTGTCTTGGCTCTTACGATCATGGTTCTCTCCTTGTTTTTCCTTATCACACATTTCGGAATATTTCCGGGGTTTCTTTCAGTCACCGCGCCGGATATCTTTCACGCAGTTTATTTCTGACATGATATGCTGTCCTTCACTTTTTCATAAACCTGGAAGGCTCTGGCGATCACGTCGTCCATATTGTAATATTTATAATCTCCCAGACGTCCGCATGGGAAGAGGTTGCTGATGCGGTCAGCCAGGCCGGCATACTTCGCGTAGGTATCCTTGTTCTCCTGGTTTACCACCGGGTAGCTGGGCTCACTGGCCTTCTCGCTGTCCCTGTCATATTCCAGCGGGTACTCCAGGGCGATCACGGTAAAGCCCGGCGCCTTCTCCTCCTGGCGGAGGAAGGTCTTGTACTCTGTGATCCGGGTGTAGCCGGGCCGCATGGGATAAACCGCGATGGGTGTCTCCTGAATATAACGCTCCTGCTCCAGTCTTTTGTATTCAAACCAGAGAGCCCGGTAGGGCAGATGGCCGTACCGGTAGCCGAACAGCTCGTCCAGAGCGCCGGTATAAACCACCGGACAGGTGACAGGGCTGCCCTGATACAGGATTCTGCCGGTCTCCGGCTCAGCCCGCAGCACATCCAGGGCGTCGGTATGCAGCTGTACGGTAATGTTGGGATGATCCAGCATATTCTGGAACAGCTTCGTATAGCCCTCGGCAGGCAGACTCTCATAGGTGTCATTAAAATAGGTGTCACGGTAACTGAGCATCACCTGAACCCGGTTCAGCACGCTGACATCCATCTGGTCCGGGCGCAGATCCCACTGCTTGCAGGTATAGGGCATATAGTCCTTTTCAAAGAGCATCTGAGCATATTCCTGCACCAGAGGATTTTCACAGCGGAGCATCTCCAGGATCGGCACCGCGTCCCTGCCGGGATAAGCTTCCTGACAGGCCGCCTTGATGGCCTCCGCCTTTTCCGGCGGATAGAGCAGATCCACTGTCTTAAAGTTAAAGGGTGAGGGAACCATAATGCCGTCGATTTCCGCGGAACATTTAAAGGTGTAGTCCTCCATCCGGGAAAAACGGCTGACGAACCGGTTCACCTCCTCGATGCTGGTGTGGAATACATGGGGGCCATATTTCTGGATCAGCAGCCCGTTCTCATCATATTCATCATACATATTTCCGGACACCTGCCCCCGCCGCTCCAGCAGCAGCACCTTCCGGTCACATTCCTCAGCCAGACGCCGGGCGATGACGCTGCCGCAGAATCCGCTTCCTACCACGATACAATCAAACATAATATCCTCCAACCGCCGCCTCATCCGGCCCTGCAGCCCCTGCCGTCACCGGCAGCCGGGTCACTGGCCTTTCAGCAGCTTTTCTTTCATATCCAGGAAAGAACCCAGATTCCGGTCCTTCTCTGAGACAATTACTTTCTCTATTCTATCAAGAGGCCATGAAATATGCAAGGTCTCATCGTCCCACCGGATGCCGGTATCATAGCCCGGCTGATAATCCTGGGAGCAGAGGTAATAAAAGGTGGTATTCTCCTCCAGGGCCAGGCAGCCGTGGCCGAAGCCCTCGGGGATATAGACCATCTTTTTGTTTTCCTCGGACAGTGTGATGCCGAAATACCGGCCGAAGGTGGGGGAACCGGGACGCAGATCCACAGCCACATCATAGATGGCTCCCCGGACAACCCGCATCAGCTTTCCCTGAGAATGCTTCGTCTGAAGATGGATGCCCCGCAGCACCCCTTTCTTCGATGTGGTTTCCAGCTCTTCAATGGCGGTAAAGCTGATTCCGTTCTCGGCGAAAATATTTTTCTCATAGGTTTTTTTCAGAAGGCCTCTCTCATCGGCAAACATATGAGGGGTTACCACAATGACGCCTTCTATTTCCGTTTTTTCAAATGTAAACATCGCGTACACCTGCCTTTATTCAGCTATTTGTCTGGGGAAGGGTTCTGATCCAGTCTGTCAGCCTCCGGATTCCCTCTGCAAAAGGCACCTGGGGCCTGAACCCGGTATCCTCCTCCAGCAGCTTCTCATTGGTTTCATACCACTCCCGGGGCACATAGATTCCCTGAAAAATATGGGCGCCGAACCCCAGAGGAATCTCCGGTGCCACGATCTGTCCCACCTGGGCCAGAAATTCTTTCAGAGGACGGGGCTGTCCGCTGCCGATCACATAGGGCCGGCAGGTCACCCCCTGCTCCCCGATCAGCCGGAAAGCCCTGGCCACATCAGAGATATAGACAAAGTCATAATACTGATCCCCTTTGGTAAAAGCGGGAGACTCGCCCCGCAGAAGAGTTCGGATAGCGCTGTTGATCAGCCGCCCGGAAATCTCTCCCACCCCGTAGGCGTTGGTCACCACCGGCCAGAGAAAGTCGATTCCCTGGCGGCACACATCCGCCTTGGCCATATAGTGGGCGGCGTGTTTGGCCCCTTTATACATCATGCCCATATTGGTGCAGGGCTGATTCAGCTCCATCTCGATCTGGCTCTCAATCTCATGCATACTGCCGGGGGAAATGAATTTTTTCACCCCCAGCTCTGTCAGCTGGCCGGTCAGCTCCATGGTGCTCTCCACATTTTTCAGCTGTACCCGGTAGTCTGTGGACAGAGGGCCGGAGACCCCTTCCCAGGCCAGATGATAGCAGACGTCAATGGTCTCTGCCCCTGCCTCCCTTAACCGGCCGCTCAGGCCGGCATACTCCTCCAGGTCACAGGGGACCACCGTCAGCCCCGGATGCTCCGGCAGCCGGTCTAAATTCCCGGAATTCTTCCGCACAACTCCATAGACCCGCACCTGGTTCGCCAGCAGCTCTTTCGTCAGCCAGCTTCCGATAAAACCGGTCGCCCCGGTTACCAGCGCTGTTTTCAATGCTCTTCACCCTTCCTTTCCATCTTTTTTCCGATCTGTCCTTCTCCTTCTTCTCTCCTCCGGCCCGGTTCCGCGCCCGGACCCCGGGCTGGGCAGGCCGCGGAAGCCGCTCTGGCCCGGCACCCGGAGACTGCCTGAGCCGCCATCCAGGGCAGATAAATCACCGCCGGCATACAGCCGCCGGCCGCGCCCAGAGGGAGGAAGAAAACCGCTGCCAGAAAACCGGCCCGCTCTTTTGCGTTCATCTCCTCCGGCACCGCCGCCAGCCCGGTCAGCAGCAGAGCCCAGGCCCCCTGGATCACCAGGCAGTACCAGCCGTACCGGTCCGCTCCCGGGTAGATGGTATTCTGCAGCCGCAGCGCCCAGCCGTTCTGAGAGAAGGGGATCAGGGCAGGCGCCCCGCCCCAGCCGAAGGTGCCGTCGCTGAAGGCATCCTTCAGCCTGTTAAACCAGCTGAGCATACCATGCAGCAGCCCCTGGCCGGCCCGGTCCCCTGACCAGCCGGGCAGGGCCAGTGTCAGCGCCAGCACCGCCGCTGCCAGAAGGAGGCCGGCTGCCGCCGGAAGACCTCTCTCTCCCTTCCCGCCGGCTCCTCTGCCCTTCCTGCTCCTCTGTCTCCCGGCCCACAGCATTGCCGCTGTGGCCAGGGGCATCAGATAAACAGCCGGCTGGGGCACCAGCAGCCAGGGAGAGCAGCCCGCCAGCCAAAACAGCAGATAACATACGGCAGGACTTCTGTGCATGTACACGGTCATCCCGATGGACAGATCCGCGCAGAACACAGCCGCCAGCACTGCCAGGCGCCAGTGGGCGAGAATCAGATTGCCCGCCGCCGGAAATCCCTGCCAGGTTTTCAGAAATGCCACCCCGTCTGCCGGATAACCGCCCGCCCAGAAAAAAAGAATTCCCTGAACCAGCAGCATCAGCAGGAAACCGGCAGCCAGCATTGCCTGCCTTCCCTTCCGGCTCCTCTGTCCCAGCCGCTCCAGCCCCGTCAGAATCAGCCCCTGGACAGCGGCAGACAGCAGCATCCCGAACATGGACACCGGCACATCCGCCGTATTCACAAAAAGGCATAAAAAAGCCATCAGCATCAGACATCTGGAAGAAATCCAGCCTGCGGTATTTCCTTTCATCCTTTTTTCCCCTCGGCCCGGAAGGCCCAGAATTTATTCATCACAAAGTTCAGAGGAATGGTCACGCAGAGATTCAGCAGCGGCGCGATCCTCTCACTGATATGAAGCACATCCACCCAGAGCACCAGCAGCACTGTGGACAGCCCCAGGGAAATCCCGTAGGAGATAAAGACCTTCGTGACAGACTTTGCGGTAGACCGCTCTTCCCCTTCTTCTTTCTTAAATACATATTTATTGTTCCAGTAATAGGCATTCAGCGTCCCGGCGATAAAACCCAGCACATTGGACAGGACGTAATGCAGGTTCAGATACAGTCCGATATAATAAATCACCAGAGAAATCACTGTATTGGACGCCCCCACCATGCCGAATTTTATAAACTGCCAGAATGTTTTCACCAGATTATTTTTTTCTTCTGCCATACAACCTCCATCATTACTGAGTCACCTGAATCAGCAGAATGCCTGCGATGATCAGCACCATCCCCGCTGCCTTCCTGCCGGTGAGCCGTTCTTTCAGAAAAATCCACCCCAGCACTGCTACAAACACATAGCCCAGAGCCTCGATCACCGGCCCGTAGGAGAGGGGCACCCCCCGATAGGCCACCATGGTCATCACCAGAGACACTGCCATCAGCCCGTAGCCGGCGATCACCGGCACATTCAGATATTCCCGCAGTCGGCTGCTGTAGGTTTTGTCCGCCGCTGTTTTCAGCAGAATCTGGGAACAGGCGGCCACCAGCACTGACAGCACATACAGTCCCACATATCGGATATCCATCCCTCACCCCTCCTTCTTTTCCGTTACCATCAGGTATACGCCGGCCATCACAACCGCCGCCCCCGCAATCTTCGTCAGGCTGACCGGCTCCTGGAAAAAGAGCCGGCCCCACAGCAGCCCCCAGAGGATGACCACCGCCTTGTTGGCATAGGCCGTCATCAGCGGCATCCGTTTCAGCACCTGCTGCCAGATCAGGGCGTACAGCCCCATGGTGAGGATCAGGCCGCCGAACCAGAGGATAAATTCCGGAGACAGCAGTTCCTGCTCTCCTGCCATCTTGGAACAGATGTTGGAAAGAGAAAAAATCAGCATAGCAAACTGCAGCAGCAGAAAGGTGCCGGTTCCTGCCCGCTCCTCTTTCCCTGCAGAGGCTGAAACAGATTTACTGTCCTGTCTCCTCTCTTTCTCCCTGCTGTTTTTCCTTTCCCTGGCCATGGTCTTCCTCCTTCCTGCCATCCTGCCCGGGCGTCATCTCCCGGATCACATACTGGGGCGCTTTGTTGATGCAGATATAGATTCTGCCGATATACTCTCCCACCAGCCCCAGCATAAACAGGATCATGCCTCCGATAAAGGTAATCGCCGTAATAATGGAACTCCAGCCGGCATCGATCTGGGTGGTATACAGCAGCTTGTTAATTACCGTATAACAGCCGAACAGGACGCCGAACAGAGCGCACAGCAGCCCGACCACCGTCGCCGCCCGCAGAGGCTTGACAGAAAAAGCGGTGAAGCCGTTGAACCAGAGAGAAAACAGCTTTCCGAAGGTATAACCTGAATGTCCCACCTCCCGCTTCCGGTGCTTCACCGGAACGGTGGAGATATTCTGAGTGCTGCGGAAAATCAGGCCGCCGATATAGGTATAGGAATGCTGGTACCGCAGCATTTCCTCGATCAGAAACCGGCGGGCCACAAAGTAGCTGGTGGTTTTCAGCCCCCTGGGCTTGTCGATCATCATTTCCGACATTTTCTCATTAACCCAGCTGCCGAAGCGGCGGAAAGCGTTCTGCTGGATATGCTCATAGACGCCGTATACCAGGTCATAATTCCCCTCCAGCAGATGGTTCAGCAGGGAAAACACCTCGTCTGCCGGCGTCTGTCCGTCGTCATCCAGCGATACGATATAATCCCCTGTCGCCTGGCCGTAGCCTGCCATCAGGGCTCCATGCTGGCCGAAATTTCTGGCCAGATTGATGCCCCGGATATGGCAGTCCTCTGCCGCCAGCCGGCGGATCACCTGCCACACCCCGTCGGGGGAACAGTCATTGACCAGAATAATCTCATAATCATAATCAGGATGTCCCTCCATGGTCTGCCGGATCTCGTCTGTCACCAGACTGATGGTCCGCTCCGACCCATAGCAGGGAATGACAAAGGATAATTTCTCCATAGTCCTGTCCTCTTTCAATCTCTTACCGTAATCATATATCCGTACCGGGTGGAGCTGTCTGTCACCCTGTGTCCGTCAAAGGGTTCCATGGGACTGATCCGGATCACCTGCTCCTCTCCGGCGTTCTCTATGTCTCTCAGCTTATCCAGATCCGCTTCCGAACATACAAACCGGATGCAGGCCTCTCTGTGGTGGGGACCCTGCTTCAGCTCCAGCGGCTTCCCGCAGGCGATATCCACCACCATTCCCACATAATCATAACCGGTGGACAGAGGCACCAGATCAGAGCCGATGCAGTCGCCGCCCATTCTGGCCCCGATCTCGATGATGGTCACCCGGCCGTCAGGGCCGATCATCACCTCCGCGTGGGAGGCGCCCCAGGTCACATGGAGGGTATCCAGGGCATGGCTGACCACCTGCTTTACCCGCTCCAGCACCGGCTCTGCCACGCCGGCAGGCTGAATATGGCCGGTCTCAATAAAGTGGGGCGCCCCTGTGGTAAATTTCCTGGTCATGGCCAGAAAATGATGGTTTCCTTCACAGGAGATAAATTCCACACTGAATTCCTCTCCCTGAACATATTCCTCGATCACCGCCTGGTGCAGGAAAGAATATCCTCTGGCTGTCTCTACAGCCTCTTCCAGCCCCTCCGGCCCGGTCAGCTTCGTAATCCCCCTGCTGCCGGAGCGGTCCGCCGGCTTCACGATCAGCGGCCAGGCCAGTCCCTCTGTCAGCCTCTCCCAGTCCTGATCAGCGGCCTGAATCAGCCGGAACCGGGGAGAGGGATCCCCCTGGGCCTCAAAGGCCCTGCGCATCTCATATTTATTGGTGGCCAGCCGGGTATTCTCCGGGCCATTGCCCCGCAGTCCCAACTGCTGTGCCAGATAATTCACCGTCACCACCGCCAGGTCAGAACCGATGGAGGCGATCCCGGCAGGCTGAATCTGCCGGCAGATCTCCAGAATCTCTTCCTTTTCCGTAATACTTACCGGATAAAAATAATCCGCCGTCTCCTCTCCCACCGCGCCGTCCTTCCAGGCAAACACATGGGTCTCATACCCCTTTTCCTTCGCTTTCAGAATCAGCGGGTTCTGAAAATCGCTGGCGCCGATAATCACAATCTTTTCAGCCATGGTATTTTTCCTTTCTTCCCAAAGTATCCTGCCGCCGGGCAGACACGGCACAGTACACTAATCGTCTGCTTTCTCAAAGAGGATAATCCGGTCGTCCCTGGCGATCTCCTCATACCCGGCGCCGGTAAATGATGTATAAACAGTATCAAAATCATAGACGCCGTCCTGGACAATCTCCATAATCGCCCACTGCTCCTCATAGGAGTCAGACAGCCATACATGATAGTTCAGCCCGGTGCCGGCAGGCATACACATCCAGTAAATCTCCGGCACCCCTTCCATGTAGGCCACCGTATTCCGCCATCCCACCTGGCTGGTATCCAGCTGGATATACTGGCTGAGAAACGCCCTGGTCTCATCATATTCCTCCAGAAATTCCTCACTGATATACAGCTTGTCCCCGAATCCCTCCCCGGTCACACACAGCACCACTGTGCTGGCTGCCGACAAGGCCAGAAACGCCAGGCGAAAACCGGAGACAGCGCCTGACAGCCTCTTTCCGGTTCTTTCAGTTTCTTTCCTTTCAGTCTCTTCTCTTCCAGCCTCTTCCCCGCGCCCCCGGTCTTCACCAGTCTTCGCCACCAGGGCAGCCGGCCGCTCCCACTCAGACATCAGAATCAGGGCGAACAGATAACTGTGGAAAGCTGTCCGGATGGTCTGGGCCGGCATATAAAGAACCGCGATTCCCGCCAGATCAGCCGCCATCACCGTCCAGGCCGCCGCCGTCAGGATCACCTGCCTCCGGCTGAAGGCTGTATAAACCCAGAAGTCCTCTCTGTGCCGGAACCACATCCAGATCAGCCGGATCACCATCACCGTCAGAATCAGGAAAAGACCATAAAGGAGAATGCCGTTCAGCACCTCCAGACTCCCCTCCCCATCCTGACCCCGCAGGGCAATCAGCATGGGCCGGAAAAAGTCATAAAAGGTCTCCCTGGCCATAATCAGTGCCCCCTTCAGCACTCCCTCCTGGGCAAAGGTATCCCGGAAATCATTGAATTTGGACTGGTAATAAGGAGCGCTGAACAGGGAATAGATCTTATATCCGGTCAGGGAAACCGCAGCCATAATCCCGGCGGTCCACCCCGCTCTGCGGCGGATGGTGCCTTTCAGACAGACCATGGCCAGCGGCAGGACACAGATCACCCATGTTACCTTTTCCAGGACAGCAAAGGCCATCACCGCCCATGCGGCGATCTTCCACCGCCTTTTCCCTGTATCCAGAATCTTGATAAACAGTACCCCAAACACAATGGCCAGAAAGACATTCAGCCCCTCCAGCATAGAGGTGGAGTAAAACTTGCTGACCATCGAGGGCAGGGTGATCAGGCCGCCGGTCAGCAGCATGCTTTTCACCGAGGGGCGCAGCATCCGGATATAAAACAGCAGCCCCAGAGACACCAGCACCATATTGCACACTGCCAGGGTATAAAAATGAAGGCCGAATATCCGCGCAAACAGATAATAGGGCAGCAGAATCACAAACCCATGAAAGCCAAAAGTGCCCACAGGCGCGTGGGTCCCGTAAAAACCCATGTAGCCTATAGGCTGTCCATATTCCAGCATATCTGAAATCAGGTGCCAGTAGTTCACCTCATCATTAAAATAGGGCACCACGTCAAAGATCCCATGCCCCAGATACCGGAGCATGAGAAAATCAATGATCCAGGGCAGCAGCACCGTCAGCGCCGCAGCCCCGGCATATATTCCTTTTTTTCTCCACTGACTGTCTGTCGTCATTTCCACTTTCCTCCTGCCTGACATACCCAATCTACCACAGCGGCCCGTACAGATTCAGATTAACCAGGATCTCTTTATAATAGAGCAGGCCGAACAGCACATGGAGGGCAAATACCCCCAGGGCCGCATACAGGCTGCCTTTCCTCTCCCGGGTCTGCCACAGGTTATTCAGCAGGATCAGGCCCACTGTAAAGATCAGAACCAGCGACAGGCTGTACCCCCAGCCAAAGTCCCCGGCATAGGTATTCACCTGTTTATACAGCAGGGCGTACTGGGAAAACCCGGACAGCACCGCGCAGACCGCCAGCATCAGCATCTTGTTTTTCAGCAGCTCCCTGCGGCAGATCACAATCATGACCAGGGGAAATCCCAGGGTCAGCACCGTAGACAGCAGGGGATGAGGCGAATAATACCCCAGCACCTCAAAGAGTCCCACTGCGATGCCATTGGCCTCATTGATCTGAGCATCCGCCGAGCTGAGGATATTCATTTGCGCCAGGGCCAACAGCCCCGCCGGAACCACGGAAACCGCCGTACAGAGGGAAAAGCGGAACCGCTCAAAGCGGGTATACAAGGTATCGGCCACACAGAAAATCACCAGGGCGGGGATGAACATCTGATAAAAACTGGGCTTAAACAGGCCGCTTAGAAGCATGAGAAAGCCGAATAAAGCAAACCGTTTCCACTCCATTCTCCCATCCTGAACCATCTTCCAGTACAGGAAAAAGCAGATCAGCGCCAGAGGCTCCACTGCCAGATAGGTGGGATTGTGCCAGATGGCCACCGAGTCCTGCCCCCAGTAGTACAGCGGATTAATCAGCTTACAATACAGGGGCCCGGCGAAAATCATGGCGCAGGCAGCCGCGGCGGCTAGCCAGCCCCGGTTCTTTCCCCGGAAGAAATGGCGGAAAATCACAATATACAGTCCGAAAGTAATCAGCAGAAAAAAGGTATTGGTTGCCGAAGCAGCGACAGACAGCACCAGATTCAGCCCTTCCTCCGTTCCCGTGGGCAGGAACAGCCCCAGGATCTCCGTAATCACCTTACAGACAAAATGCCAGGCGGGATAGCCCAGTATATGGGAAAACTCCACAGTCTCAATATATTCGCTCAAAGGCATGGATCGGAGCAGCCCCAGGGTATTGGCCGTCCTGGCATGAAAAATCAGATCCCCTGTAGCGGTGATGGCCGTCCGGTAAAACAGCGCAAAGCTGGCGGCGGCAATCACCACGCCGCAGACGAGATACAAAATCCGTTCTCTGGTTTTGGTCATCCTGGTCACCCTCACAGTTTCTCATCAAAAAAATGATACAGCACTTCTGCCACGTAGGAGATCTGATCCTCCCGCAGGCCGTAGTACATCGGCAGCCGCAGCAGGCGCTCGCTCTCCCTGGTGGTATAGACGTCCTCACCGTGGAACCGTCCGTACTGCAGGCCCGCCGGCGCTGTATGCAGGGGGATATAATGGAAAACCGCATTGACCCCCTGCTGGTCCAGATAGCGGATCAGAAGGCTCCGTTCTTCCAGATCCTTCACTTTTATATAAAACATATGGCCGTTGTGGACACAGCCCTCCGGCACTGTGGGCAGCTGAATCCTGCCCTGCTCCGCCAGAGGGGTCAGCAGCTGCCGGTACTGCTCCCAGCACCGGAGCCGCCAGGTGTTGATCTCATCTGCCACTTCCAGCTGGGCCCACAGATAGGCGGCATTCAGCTCGCTGGGCAGATAGGAGGACCCTGCGTCCACCCAGGTATATTTATCGATCTGGCCCCGGAAAAACTTACTCCGGTTGGTCCCCTTTTCCCGAATAATCTCCGCCTCTTCAATCTTCGCCGGATCCTTCAGGTAAATGGCACCCCCCTCTCCCATGCTGTAATTCTTTGTCTCATGAAAGCTGATACATCCGTAATCTCCGATGGCGCCCAGTGCCTGTCCCTTATAAGAGGCCATCAGCCCCTGGGCCGCGTCCTCGATCACCAGCAGATGATGCTCCCTGGCGATCTGGCAGATCCGGTCCATCTCACAGCTGACACCTGCATAATGCACCGGCACAATGGCTCTGGTCCGCTCTGTGATGGCGTCCTCAATCAGATTCTCATCAATATTCATCGTATCCGGGCGAATGTCCACAAACACCACCTTCGCCCCTCTCAGGACAAAGGCATCCGCAGTGGAGACAAAGGTATACGCCGGCATAATCACCTCATCCCCCGGCTGAATATCCGCCAGCAGCGCCGCCATCTCCAGGGCATGGGTGCAGGATGTGGTCAGCAGCGCCTTCGCTGTTCCCGTCTGCTCCTCCAGCCATTTGCTGCACCGCCGGGTAAAAATCCCGTCCCCGCAGATTTTATGCAGGCCGATGGCCTGACTGATATACTCTATTTCGTTTCCCGCCGCCGGCGGCACATTAAAACTGATCATAAAAGCCCCTTTTTTTATATCTGTTATGACAGCAAAACGTCATAGTTCCTATTTTCATCGTGTCTGCTGTAAGTCGCTATCCATTTTAATACATATCAGGGAAAAATGCAACTTACTCCGGCATCACGATCCGATCGTGAAAAATTTCCGGAAAATCGCTGTAATACTGATCGAACATCTCCTGCAGATACTGGATATCCTCTTCATCGTAGGGGGATGTCCGCTCCAGCAGGTACACGGTCACATCATTGTCCAGCTGGTAGCTTTTGATCTGGCGGAAATGTTCTGACAGCTGTCCGCCGTTCAGGAATTCCTCATCCAGCAGGATCACCGTCCGCTGGCCCTCCGGCAGCAGATGATACTGGACCGGGTCAGTTACCAGCAGATAGTCCGCTGTCAGGAAGGACTGGGGAAAACCGTCCCGCAGATCCACGTCATAGGTGCCCAGCAGGCCGGGGACACTCTCCAGCTTCTCCGGCAGATTATAATGGCGGATCACCTCATAGTTCAGGGTGTCGGAGCTGGCAATGCAGTATACAGATTTTCCGTTGCCGGATACCGGCTCGGACCAGTCCACACTGTCGTCATTTTCCAGCAGCCCGTTAAGATCCGCCACAATCTGCCCGATCTGATCCAGATCATGGCGCACCTGAGGCGTCCTGATCTGGGAGGAGCAGAGGTAGGAAACCGGCGCCGGAAGCTGAAAGTCCAGGAACGAATTGGCGAAGTTAAAGATCAGCAGCACCCCCGCGATGCTGAAGCCGATCCGGTTCCGCCGCTCCATCAGATACTGGAGGCCGGTCATGGACAGCAGCAGCATCCCCGGAATCACCACATAATACTGGTGAATATACAGATCCAGAATGTAAAACACCGCTGCCGAGGTCACCACAATCTGCACTGTCAGAAACAGGCCGAACCGGCGGGTCCCCTCATCCCGCAGCAGCTGCCACAATCCCAGCACTGCCAGCACCAGGACCACCGCGCCGAAGGATTCCATGGCCAGAATAAAGTTTTCACCCATCCCCGCAGTGCGGTACGCCGTATACTGGAGACTGTAGTCGGTGAACAGGCTCATGGCCACAAACCCGTGACAGATCAGCATCCCCACGGCGGTAAACAGGCCGGTGCAGGCCAGATTTTTGATAAACTCCGCCGGCTCCCGCTCCTTTTCTCCCAGATAGGATACCAGTACCCCGGCCACATAGCCTACGGCAAAGGGGCCGAAATACCGGCGGGCCAGCATGGAACCCATCACGGTGGCAAAGACAAAGAAGCAATAACGGACATCGAATTCCTCATAATATTTCCCATTCAGCAACAGCGCCATCGCCAGCACTGCAAACAGCATGCCCAGAGAATCCCCAAAGCCTTCCACGATAATAACCAGCAGCATGGGTACCATCAGAACTTCCAGACAGCCGATCCGGTATCCGGACCGCAGCTTTTTCAGCATCAGCTCCATAATCACCACCGCCGGCATGGAAAACAGATTCCACACCCACAGGACGAAGCTGAGGAAGGAGACCCCCGTCAGCTTCATGGGAAAAGCCAGGAAAAGAGAAATCAGCAAATTATATTCCGCATGATTAATCGTGTACCAGGTCCAGTGGATGGCCTCCAGGGGATCCGAATACAGCGTCTCCATAAAATTAATGGTACGTTTCCAGTAAGCCGACTGATCCCAGAATTTAATATAATTCTCAGAAGTAATAAAAATCACCAGAAACAGGTTGGTCAGCAGGATAAAGGCCACAATCCGGGCAATCTCACCTCTGCTCAGAGATTTCAGGCAGTCTGTCAGACCGGTGAGCCGCAGCACATCCCAGGTAAAGGCCACCAGCGCCGCCAGCACCCCGGCCCCGGTCATCAGGCCGCCCAGCAGCGGAAAAAATCCCCAGGGCAGTTTCCCCACCAGCATCCCCAGAAGAGTCAGACCGCCGATGATCAGAATCTGCAGGCCATAGGGAGGCTGCTTTGTCTCTCCTCTCCTTTGTCTCCGTTTCATCCACGCCATGATTATACCTCCTCCTTTGCAAATATCTGTATTTCATAGACAGACCAGTTCCACTGTTCATCACCTTGAGGCTGCCCCAGCACCAGGCGGATATACCTGCCGCGGACAGTCGGGAAGGAGAACTCCACCTGGCCCGCCGACTCTGCCTCTGTCAGCTGCCAGTCTGTCCCATTCTCTGAAATGTAAATCTGAAGATTGTCCGGATGATCCTCGTAAAAGAAGAGATCCAGCCTCAGACCCGTCAGCTCGTAGGACTGATCCAACCGGATATCGATGGTCATCCCCTCTTCCTGAGGACGGCCGCTGTTCCACCGGGTAGCGGAATCCCCGTCAGCCATCAGACCGCTCTCCTGAGGATTGACACTGGTCTGCACCTGCTCGATCCGGTCAGAGCCCAGCATTTGCTCCTTGTTCACAGTAAACTGATACACATACATATGGAACTCTCCCACATTCAGCACGTCCGTGACATGCCAGGTCACCTGAGGGAACTGTTCCCGGCAGATGGTTTTCAGATAATCCATGGGATTATCGTCTCTGACAATCAGATAAACCTGACTGTCCGTCACCAGACTGTCGGTCACAGATTCAATTCCGCGGCCGGCCAGCTTTTCATTCGCCAGGGGAGAAAAAGTCATCCAGTCTCCCATCCTCATATAATTTACTGCCCGTCTTTCCTCATTCCCGGAAGCCTGACTTCTCTGAAAACGGCGGTTCAGAAATTCCACCCTGCCGGTATGGGCAGACAAGCTGTATACATCAGCGAAATAAAAACAGTCGGAATGGGAAGCACAGTATTCCTCGATCAGTTCCGCCATCTGCTGAGCCTCCGCCCTTCCGTCAGCTTCCGCCCTGGCCTGGTCATAGCTGCCCCAGGCCAGCAGGGCCGTCAGCGCCAGCAGCAGCGCTCCGTCCCGCAGGCGCAGACCCGGCAGGAGAAATACTCCGCCGCGATCCCGCCATTTTTCGGCAGTCTCTCTTTCCCGCGCTGTATTTTCCACCTGTTCTCCGGCAGCCGCAGCCGCCATCCTCCAGAGCAGAAAGGCTGCCGCGGCGCTTTCCAGGTGAAGGCACAGCCCCACCCGCTCAGGCAGGCGGCCGCCCCAGCCCAGATACAGCCAGAGACAGGCCTGAAGCCCCACTGCCCCGGCCCAGAACAGCAGCCCCTTCTTCCTGTCCGGCCCTTTCAGCAGACGCCCCAGAAGCAGCAGCCAGAGAAATACAGAAAGGCCGCTCAGATATCCGTAAACGGAAGGGGAAAAGTTTTCCTTTATCAGTTCCAGGCAGCCGGATAGCCGTCTGGGAAGGGGGTTTTCCTCTTCATATACCTGCCGGGCCAGATCATACAATTGCCGGAAGGTCTCCGTGTCCACCCGGTCATCCGCCAGGATATTCGCATCCTGGAGCGCCTGTACCGTTTCCTCTGACAGCCCCAGTGCCTCATACCGGTCCCGGTATGTCTCATAATCCGGTATCTCATAATAATCATAGACACTGCTTCTGATCTGGTTAAATTCCAGATATTCCTGCCATTCCGGAGATTCATAGGCATGACAGTCCGCCAGATACAGGAGACCGGAAGCCAGTGCCACGAAAACCAGCAGGCGCAGCGCCCCCCGGCTGAACAGTCCCCTGAGATCTCTGCCGCCTTCCTTCCCCATATATAAAATCACCGCAAAAGCGCCGGTAATGCAGAACACCTCGATCCGCACACAGAGGCAGACGGCCGCCAGCGCCACTGTCACCAGATCCTCCCACAGCCTTCTCCCCTGCCGGGCTGCCGGTCCCATCCCGTACCAGAACAGGGCCGCCGTTCCGGCGGAGGCAGCACAGGTACTGAACTGCACCCGCACCGCCTGAGGCAGCCACAGCAGGGTAAAGGCCAACAGGAAGAATATAACCCCCAGCACTTTCGTCTGCCTGCCCCGGACAAAGCTGCCCGGGCTGTAAAAGAAAATGGCCGTCAGCATCACCCACATGGCAGCGGCATGGCATCCCACCATGGCGATGCCGTACCACTCCACCATCGGCAGCCATGTATACAGCCATTTTAACACAAAGCCCATCGGATACAGGATAAAAATCATGTGGCCGTCCGGCTGGCCGGTATAAGCCCCCGATACAATATCCCGCATATTGATATCATCATTGATGGCATATGAAAAACCGATCAGCTTCCAGATGGCGGCAAAATACACCGCCGTAATCAGAAAAGCTGCCAGCACATATCTCTTTTTATACGTAAAATCTCTCATGTTCCGATGCCTTTCCCGGTGTCATCTTCCAGTCATTTCCTCCAGCCTCCTGTCAAACTGCCTGCCAAACCAGCTGTACAGGGAATCGGGATGGGCTTCCGTCTTCCACTGGTTATGCCAGTGATGGGCGTAGACGCCGGAGAAAAACTGCTGGTCATCCAGCCCCCAGGATACCTCCCGCCCTGCCAGAACAGGCCTGGTGAAAAATTCCCCGAACGTATCCACCCAGCCCGGCTCCTCCTTTTTCTTCATCCACAGGGGATCAAAGAAAGCGCTGGGGTAGACGATATAAGAGGACAGCTCCGGATCGCCGTAGGCCAGCACCTGCCAGGGACGGAAGGTCTCCAGCTCCAGCGCCCGCCGGGTTACCGCCTCATTCAGAGGGCTCCCCTTTTTCAGATAGAGCAGGGCATTGTTGGCATAGGGCTGTCCCTCCCAGGCATAGCAGAACTCGCCTGCTGTCAGCACCGGCGTCAGATCCTTTAAAAACATCACGTCCAGATCAAAATATACCCCGCCGCGGCGGTACAGCTCCAGCAGACGGAATCCGTCGGCGCGGAAGGTCAGTTCCGGCCCGTGGAACATCCACTCATGCCCCTCATAGGGTGTTCCCGCCGCCTCCCGGTCAGCGTCAAAGGGCAGCACCCGGATCAGGGGCAGCAGCGGCTTCAGATATCCATTGTCCTCATAGCCCTCATAGCCATTTTCCCGGTCCAGCCACAGCCACAGTTCTGTGGTACGGGCCGGCTGGGTACAGAGAAGGGACTTCATGGAAAAGGCCTGTTTCTCCCCGATGGCGCCGCACCAATAGGAATGGAAAACCGTCTTTTCCTCCGGCGGCGTCATGGTCATTTTCCTGCCCCATTTACGCCGGAACATCTCCGGCTCCAGCCGGTCATAGGCCCCCGCCGCCAGCTGCTCCATGGCATAGCCGTTATCCCGGTACAGTCGCCGGTCCTTCAGAGTCGTCCACTTTCTCAGCTTCCGGTTATTCCCCACATACTGCCTGTTTTTTTCATAATATTCCTTCCAGAACGCCTTGTCCCGATAGATCTCCATTTACGCCTCCCGATATCCTTTTTCACAGACCGCCCGGTCTTTCTCTCCCCGTCTGTCCCCGGCGCGCCCGGTCTCCGGCTCTGATGCTCCGGCCACGGCGACCCGGTCCCCGGCTCCGATATGCCCGGCTTTCCGCCGGCGTCAGCCTTCCTGTCCGGCCAGGCGGAACCGGTATACGTCCAGCGCCTCCCCATTCTGCTGAATGGTATCTTCCACTGTCACTTCCACATCATATCCGTGACGGACATAATAATCCCGCAGATAGTCCATATCATAATAATCCCGGCAGATAATTCTGATATTTTCCTTCGTCACAATATCTTCCGCCAGATCGGTGATGCCCTCCCGCTCCAGCTTCGCCTCATACATGGGGCTGAATGCCAGCCAGTCCCCCAGGGCCAGATAGTTCAGCTCCCTGGTGTCATCCCGTAATGTAAATACATCGGCATAGCCCACGATGGAATAAACATCCGCCATATAAAACAGATCCGGATGGTCATAACAGTAATCTACCATAATCTGGTAATTCTCCGAAGCGCTGATGGTCTGGCGGAAGGTATGGCCGATCCGCTTATAAGTGCTGATCAGCAATGCCAGCAGAAGGGGAACCGCAATAACCCCTGTCAGGATTTTCTTCTTCCATCCTCTGGGAAAGGCTGCTCCTTCCCGCAGATACAGCCCCGCCACAGTGAGCAGTCCGCAGAGATGGAGAGACTCCGCCACCCGCCTGGGCAGCCGTCCCTCCATGCCCAGCCAGAACCACATCGCCAGCCAGACCAGCAGGACCGCGGCTGCCGTCACAAACAGTCTGGCGGCACTGCGTCCCGTCCCTGTCTCGTCCTGCATGGCATTCAGACCTCCTGCTTTATGCCAGGACGCCGCCGACCAAGCCAGCACCCAGAAAAACATCAGGATCGCCACCCAGTTCAGGGGAGCGCAGCCGCTCTCCATAGCGCCCTGCCAGGCCGTCGACAGCCCCTGGGGCACCCGGTCGCTGACTGTCCGGGATTCATTGTAAACCTCCTCACTGTAATCCGCGATGGCATAGAGGTGTTCCGTATCCAGATCCTCATCCACCACCAGATTGTATTTCACCAGCGCTTCATAGGTGTCCCGGCTGACGCCGATGCTCTCATAGAAATCTTTATTTTCATCATAATCAGCTGGGCCGCAGTAATTATAAATCACCGACCGGGCGTCCCCATCCGCCAGAATTCTCTCCCACTCGCTGCCGCTGTATGCTGCCCGATCCGCCACATATACCAGTCCTGTCAGAATCACCAGCGCCGCGGGCAGAATCAGTTCCCTGCCCCATCCCTTCCATCTCTGTCCCGCCATCCGGTTCAGAAACAGAATGCCGGCAAAGGGCAGCAGCATATAAAAAACAGAATCCCGCAGCAAATAGGCAGTCAGCGCCAGTAGCAGGATCACCGCCCCGCCGACAGGGGTGGTCTTCTTCAACGATCCGTACAGAAACAAAGCCGTGGCGCCCGCCATAGCCGCCACAGTAGTATAGGTAAAAGCCAGCAGGCTGGGCAGCCACCCGGCAGTATAGCATATCAGGGCCATCCCCGTCAGAAAGACCTTCCCCTGCCACGTCTCCCGTATCCGCAGCACCCGATACAGAATCAGACAGAGACATACCAGGCTGATGCCGGTCATCACAATACCATACCAGTCCCAGCCAGGCAGCAGCTGATACAGATTCCGGATCACTACCCCCATCGGGTATTTGAGAAAGATTACATGGGCGTCCGGTGTGCCGTTATAAACGCCGGACAATACCTCTTTCATAAAACGGTCATCATTTAAAATATAAACCCAGGGAAACACCATGGATACCAGCAGGGTATAGACTGCAGTCACCGCCGCCGCTGCCGCCAGGCAGCGGCCCCTGCCCCATATCCTGTGTTCCCCGCTGTCCAGATATTCCAGTATACGATTCATTCCTGCACCTTTCTGCCATTTCAAGACAAACCTGCACGTGCCCGGCATCCAACGCGCCGCCAAAGATGAAAATCTGGCGGGCACATGAGGCATCCCTGAATTAACACCGCCTGTCCGGCGGCAGACTTTCAGAGTAATATTTAAGCCAACGGATATACCCCCAGATCCATGACCTCCACATGCTCATAGGCGCCGCCGTTCATCTCCATCGCGCCGGTGGTGCCCCCTACATAAACGCCCAGCAGACAGTCGCAGCGGGACAGCAGCACGATATTCGTCAGATATTCCAGTCCCCGCAGATAGCGGTCATTCTCCCGGTCAAACTGAATATTCGCCAGCAGCTGATCCCCGGTGTTTCCATAGCGGACGCACCGGGTATAGCACAGCCTGTCCCCGAAAGCCTGCCGGAACTCCTCCACCGCCTCTTCCTGCTCTGTGGTGAGAAATACCCGGCTGCATCCCCATTTTTCCATCAGTTCTTCTGTCCGGCGGATCATCTCCTCTGTGGAGGGCATCACACTGTGGCCGGCAGGACGGCGCAGGCTGATATCCGTTCCCCTGCACAGCACCCCCAGCACCTTTTCTCCCTCAGGGAAGAGGGCTGCATACTGTTCATCGATATGGGCCATCACATCGTCCCGAATCCCCATATGCTCCCGGATGATCCTGCTGTTGCGGGCGATCTCATCCCTGTTTTTCTCCCGTTCTCCCTCCAGGTACAATTTCCCCTGTCCTCTGGGATGGGCCTCCTTCGGCGGCATGCCGTCCATCAGAAATACATGCCGGCTCCGGTAAACCTCCTCCAAAGTATAGTCCGAAGGCTGGTGAAAATAATACTCCCAGGAATTCTCCCTGCCCAGCTTCTCCGGGTCCAGATAGGTATTGGGGTAATATTTCATATCCACCACCGGGATCATCCCCTGATCCAGAGCCAGCTTAATATGCCCCAGCACATGATTATAGCAGGCGATCAGCCCCCAGGTGTCGAACCGGGAACGGATCAGATAAAACGTCCGGTCCGGATTGTCGCTGCCATAGCTCTTTTCCCCGGGCGCCCACTTCTTCTCTTCCAGACGGGCCCTGGCCTGACGGATGGGCTTCGTCAGATGTTTATACCATTTCTGTGCCATAAAACAATCAATCCTCACAATATATCTGACTGCCACCCGCAGTGCCGGCGCATGTCAGTCAGTTCCCTCATTGTACCACATCTTTATATCTTTGTCATCTTCGGAAAGGGGAAAATCCACGACAAACGCATGAATGAATAAATTACGAACACTCCGTCTTTTTTCTGATATAATGTGAGAAAAAGGACGGAGTTAATACGATGAAAGCACTTTTAGATTATGTAAGTACCGTAACGGATTCCAGACAGAAAAAAAAGGTTCTTCATAAAATGATGGACATTATTATGCTTGTTTTCTTTGCCACCCTTGCGGAGGCAGACGACTGGGTTGAAATCG
>CAJFOT010000102.1 GCA_904397815.1 Candidatus Paralachnospira sangeri | reverse complement strand
TGTGGAGATAGTAGGTAAGTGCCCAGTGGGTATACGAGGTCGATGAAGCAGGAAGCCCATTGGCTTTAGACAATGGGTAGTTCACCAGGGACATCGGATTTTGAAAAAATAATAATGCGGAAAAAACAGCCGTCACGGAGAGTGGCGGCTGTTTTGGATTAACATACGCACTGCTGCTTGATGACTGATTTTGCTGAAAAAGTGATTATTTTTGCAGAACTATTTACTTAGAAGCAGAATTTCCCATATGATAAAAAATACTGGCGGCTGACAGGATCACATATATATGATATTCCTTCATACATGTATGCGGGCAAGATTGTGGTCAGCCGGCGATGATAACAGGCAATCATATTGAGACGGGAAGGAGAAATGGTATAGGTATGGAGAATAAGGTGAAAAAAGTGGGCAGTGCGGCAGAGACTGTTTTTGGCGTAAGTGGAGAAATGCAGCCTGTGGCGCTGTGGACCTGGCTGATAAAAGACATCAGAAGCCAGCAGTTTTATAAAGGAGAAGGACTGGGGCTGGATATTGACGTTTATATGCGAAGGGTGCAGGAGAAAATCGATGAAAATCAGGTGCCGGCCAGAATAGAGCAGACAAAGGTGCAGTGGGATGGAGGCGATATCATCCAGGAGGTATTCATGATTCAGCCGGAAACAAGGATTCAGAATCCACTGCCCTGTCTGCTGCATTTCAGTCATATCGGCAAGTTTACATTCGTGGAGGAAAAAACGTTTATTATTCCGCCCAGTCTGCAGGCAGAGCTGACAGAGCCGACGGCCCGCAGGCAGATCTGGAAAGAGTGGTACAGAAACGTGTTCCTTCATGCTTTTCAGGAGGAGCTTAACGGTCATCTCGGACGTATTTTTGACGCCGCATTCATCTGTGTCAGACAGGTGAATGAAGAACTGTTTGCCGGCGGTAGCATCAAAGATATGGACGAGCGGGGAGATATAAACCGGATGGAAGAGCTGGTGATGCGCCGGCTTGAATGGGAATGACAGCTGTGCGGCAGCCGGACAGACAAAATTTTCTATTTTCCGATTGATTTCCGCCGATTCTGTGGTAGCATTATTCTATAGTCCGATATGAAACGGGAAAGGGATAATGCCAGGATGGAACTGTCAGTGGAAAAAAACGTTAAGATCAACACACTGGAGTACACCGGAGTAAACCATGAAAGGCGGGAGGATCAGCATGAGAGATAAAAGCACCATGAATGCCGCGGAGTTTATAGCAGCCTGTGTTTTCTACGGCCTGGTGGGAATGATATGGTACAGAATTCTGCTGTTTCGGTGTCTGGGGACGCTGACATACGCACAATCGAGGCTGACGCTGCTGCTGATGCTGGCAGTGTCGGCACTGACGGGCTGCTTTTTACTGTTCAGGCGGCGCAGAAACAGCCGGACAGTCACAGTGACGCTGCTGCTGACCTTCGGGCTCTATACGGCGGCCGCGTATATAGAGGTGCTGGGAAAAGCTGTCTGGGTGATCATGGGTGTTTGTGTGCTGCTGGCTGCTGGATGTACAGTGCTGGTGATGACGCGGCCTGTCAGGGACGGTGAGGAGCGGCGAGAGATCCTGTGCCGGAGACTGGAGCGGTGCCTGTTTGCGGCAGCCTCTCTTATGGCGGCGGGGATGGCTGCCATTATGGCGCCGCTGATTCTGAGGAGTGTCTTCGGCATCGATGTTTTTACCCCCACAGCCGCTGCGCTGAACGCAGACAGGGGGCAGGGACAGACTATCGAAGATAATATGGATATAGTCCTGCTTCTGCAGCCGGATGAGTGGGAGGGGCTGGAGGTCAGGGAAAAACTGAATGTCATGCAGACCATTGCGAATATAGAGGCCCGTTATCTGGGCCTCTCCAACGAACTGAATGTGGGGGCAGACGAGCTGGAAGGCATTACGCTGGCCCAATATAATGATGCCACCTATACAATCAGCATCGACCTGGAGCATCTGGAAAACAGTCCGGCAGGGGAGGTGCTGGACTCCTGCTGCCATGAGGCATATCACAGTTACCAGCACAGACTTGTGGAAGACTACAGCGCCGCTGACACAAAAGATCTTTTCCAGTATCAGGACGCGGCAGTATACGCGCAGGAATTTGGCCAGTATATAGATGGCGATGACGATCCGATGGCATATTATACCCAGAAATGTGAGACTGACGCCCGTGAATACGCAGAGACGGCGGTACTCCGCTATTACACCCGGATCAGTGAGTATCTGGGGACAGATATCAGTGATTATCTTTCTGCCTGGGACGACGGGGAGGACAGGGGATATACAGTTACATATGAAGAGGATGGGCAGGTATATCTGCATGATTCTTCCGGCAGTGTGATCGCAGGCCCTTATCCGATGATCTATGAGGAGGGTATGATCTGCGGCGGGGACGGGCCCTGCAGATATATGGGAGAAAACGGGCTGACAGGTTATCTTTCCGAAGACGGGAGCGAACTGACCCCGCCGATTTATGCGGAAGCGTCTTCGTTCCGGGACCGGAGGGCCCGGGTGCGGGAAGAGAACGGCGGCGTATATTATATTAATACATCAGGTGAGCGGATCTCTGAGGATTATGCGGACGGGTCTGAATATGAACACCAGGGAAATTACGCGAGAGTGCAGTGTGAGGATGGAACCTGGGGGATCATAGACAGTCAGGGGCAGCTGGTTTTCCAGGGAGCGGATTCTATAGAGCCCCTTCCGGAGGTGACCACGCTGGGCAGCGCGGTCGTAGACGGCAGGGCGGTGCTGTTTGAGCTGAACGCTTTCTGGGACGAGCCGGTCAGCGTCATCCGGGAATACGATGAATTTTGTGATATTTCAGAGGTTTATAGCGGCGCCTATGCCTTTGTCGCCACGGAGGACGGGCGCTGGGGCGTGGTCGACTGTCAGGGAGATGTGATCGTCCCGGCAGAATATGTCTCCATCGAGGATGAGGATATTTCGGATTCGGATGCGGACAGCTATATGGACCAGATTGTGTTTATCTGCCGGAAGGCGGATGGAACCTGCGATGTTGTCGGGATGGAATGACCTGGTATGGGAGAGGCTTATGAAAGAGAAACAGGATATTTTTATCAGCTACAGACGAAATGGCGGTGAATGGTTCGCCTATTGCGTTTATCTTGAACTGGTATCTGCCGGCTACTCGGTATTTTTTGATATGGCCAGCCTGCGGAGCGGTTCCTTTGCCGATGATATTGAAGATGCGGTGCGGGGATGCAGGGATTTTGTCCTGATTCTGCCGCCGGGGGCTCTGGACCGCTGCGCGGAAGAAAAGGATCTGGTCTATACAGAGATCAGAACAGCGCGGGAAAGCGGGAAGAACCTGATTCCCCTTATGATGAAGGGGTTTGAACTGCCGCCGAGAAAACTGTTTGATGAGAGCCATGTGCCGGAGCGGTATGAACTGATGGAATATGTGGCGGGGCAAAACGGACATACCACCAATGGCATCGTGGATCTGGAGGGTACGCTCCTGCGCCTGAAAAAGCTGCTGACCGCAGTGCCCAGGCTGTCAGGGAAGCCGGAAAAGGCGGTGGGGCTGACCCGTTTGTTTCCGGAAGATGAGGAAACGCCGGTGAAGATCAGGCCGGAGCATGAAATTCTGTCCAGTCTTTCTACCAATGAGTTTTTTGTGGAGGGCAGCAGGGACAGAGAGATCGCCTGGCTGTCAGACGCCATCGAGCGGATGCAGCCTGTATTTGTATGGGGATATGGAGGCGTGGGAAAGACCGAGCTGGCGGTGGCGTTTGCCCGCTGCCATGCCCGCCGCAGAAATGTGGCCTTTGTTACATTCTCCGGTTCCATGCGGGAGACGGTGATCCATATGAAATTCCTGGGTTATGAAATGCCTGACCTGGACAGGCTGTCCAGGGAAGAGCGGGAGGCGGCAGAAGAGAAGATATACCGTGAGAAGCTGCGGCTGCTGAATGGCTATGGCGAATCGGATGTTCTGATTATCGACAACTTCGACGCGGCCGGCAAAACACTGGCAGAGCTGAGAAACGAAAGCGCTTACAGAGATGTCATCGGCCTGAACATGCATGTGGTATTCACAACCAGAAGTCGGCCGGATCAGTCCACGAAGGAGCTGCAGCCGCTGGCAAAGGATGATCTGCTGACTCTAATGAAACATTATCTGGGAGATATTTCCGTGTCCGATGAGATGCTGGGGCAGCTGATCGACGTGGTGGATTCCCACACCATGGCGGTGGAACTGATGGCGAAGCTGATCGCCGATGAATTCAGCGATATCACGCCGGAAAAAATCCTGGAAGCCTTCGCCGGGGAAAAGGTGAAGGAGCTGGACGGCCCGGAGATCGACAGCTATAAGGACAGGGTATACATAGAACGGACTATTTTCGATCATATCAGGCTGCTGTTCGACCTGTCTGTATTGTCAGAGACAGAGAAAACAGTGCTGCGCCATGGCTTTTTTATTCCCACCGGCGGGATGAAAACCGATGTATTTCTCAGAACCGGCAGGGAACACTGGGAATTTCAGGCTGTCGGTTCAGAGCTGCCGCCCTACGATAAGGTGGTAAAAGGCCTGGCAGCCAAAGGCTGGCTGCGGCTCAGGAATGGCAGCATCTTCCTCCATCCGCTGGTCAGGGAAGTGATGTGGGAAGAGGGGCTCATCCGGCTGGATGGGGAACTGATGCTGTATCTGGAAAATTTCCATGGGCCCCAGCACAATCCGGCCATCAATATCGGCAGAAACGGGCTGACACTGGAGGATTGGAAAAATGCAGAGCGTATGCGGGCGGAATATATGGCCGGCGCTTACCGGCATTTCCCTGAGGAACCCTTTTTTGCGGCGGCGGCAGCCTGTCTGTTCCGGAACTGTATGGATTTCGACCAGTGTGTGATTTATTCCCACGATGCCCTGGACACGATCCTGTCAGAGGGAGAGACCAGCGAGGAGATCCGGTACAGGTATTTTACAGCGATTCAGATATTGCATGAGATGTGGTGCCCCAATATGGTGGAAAGCGCATGGGATCCCGACTGCTATTATGGAAACGAGCTGCAGGAGGACCATGACGATCAGCCGGAGGACATTCAGGGCATCTATTATAAGATACAGCTGATCCACGGCATCCGGCCGGTGGACCGGAAGAAGCGGTACGTGGAAATCAGCGGGGACGGCAGGGTCCTGAAGCGGTTCAATGATTTCGATGCCAGGGAATATGCGGTTCCTGACGGCGTCACCGAGATCGAAGGCCAGGCCTTTAAAAAGTGCATTCATCTGAAGCGTGTGGTGATGCCTGACAGCGTAGAACGGCTGGGAAAAGATGTTTTTCTGGACTGCCGGAAGCTGACGCGCGTAAAGCTTTCGGAGAACATAAAAGAACTGCCCTACGGCGTTTTCTGCGGCTGCGAAAAGCTGAAGGAGATCAATATCCCGAAGCAGACAGAGGTGATCGGGGAGGATGCATTCCTGGCATGCCGGAGCCTGAAGACAGTCAGGCTGCCAGACAGCCTCCGGACCATAGGGGTTTCCGCCTTTCAGGGCTGCGGGTCCCTGGCCCGCCTGGACCTGCCGGAAGGACTGGAGGAATTGGGGACAGAAGCCTTCCGCGGCTGCGGGAAGCTGAGGAAAATCATACTGCCTGAAGGATTAAAGACGCTGGAGGAAGATACTTTCTGCGAATGTGAGAGCCTGGAAGAAATCCGGCTGCCCGACAGTCTGGAGGAAATCGGGGAGGGTGCCTTCGGCTCCTGCAAACGTCTGCAGACAGTACATCTGCCCCGGAATCTGAAGAACATTTCGCCGGCGGCCTTCCGGGATTCTGCTGTCAGGGAGATCACCGTTGAAAAGGACAATCCCTGGTACTGTGCGGCGTGGGGTTCCCTGTTTACAAAGGACAGGAAAAAGCTGGTCTGCTGCCCGCCGGCTAATCCGGTGTTCCGGGTTTTTGAGGAGACGGAAGAGATCGGTGAATCCGCCTGCCAGGGAAATCCCGGGCTGACAGAATTGGAGATACCGGTCAATATCCGCAGTCTGTCCCGGAATGCCTTCCGCGGATGCCGCAGTCTGAGAAAAATTATCTGGAAAGAGGGAGTCAGACGGATCGGCGACAGCTGTTTTCGCTGGTGTGAACGACTGGAAGGAGCGGAGCTGCCGGACTCTGTGACGGAAATCGGAGAAGGCGCCTTCGGGGACTGTTACCGGCTGGAGGCTGCGGAGCTGCCGGCCCGTCTGGAGCAGATCGGCGCAGGCGTCTTTGAGCGGTGTTTCTCTCTGAAAACGCTGACATTGCCGGAAAAGATCAGAACCGTTCCCCGTGAGCTGTGCGCGGAATGCTACGGGCTGGAGGAAGTGACTCTGGCAGAGGGAACGGAGGAGATCCGGTTTAATGCTTTTGCAGACTGTGTCCATTTGAAAAAGGTCAGAAATACAGAGCATGTCATTCTGGCAGAGGGAACCGTATTTCAGAACTGCGTCCGTCTGGATATGCCCCGGATGGACAGCCGGTGCCAAAACGGCAGATACCTCGGCACAGATTTTGAAACCCTCTGTGAAAACAGCGGGCAGCTGATGCTGGGGTATGAGAAAAACCATGCGGGGGAATGGAAGCAGAAGGAGCTGGAAATGCTGGAGGAGCGGGCCGGGCGTATGCTGAGAGCGCTGGAAAAGGGGAGAGGGGAAAACTCATAAAAGTCCATGAACAGACAGGGGAGGCAGTGAGACAAACACATATTTCTCAATCTTCATAGTGCCCTCTGCAGCTTAATATAACGATGTTCTGTAGTTCATCAATCTCGTATACGAGCCTGTTTGCTTCATCGATTCGGCGGCTATATCCCGGTCTGTGCTTCAACGGCTCAGGCTTTCCTATGCCCTGCATGGCCCCGTTCCTTTGTATGTCTGCCAGCAAAGAGTTTATCTTTTTCAGTGTTTTCCTGTCCTGCGTCTGCCAGTACAGATAATCGGAAAATCCCTGTCCGGTGAAAGTGAAATCATTCATCTCTCATACGCTCCATAAAATCTTTAATCTTTTGTGTAGGCTTCCAATCGTCTGATTCCATGGCGCGCAGTTCATCCATTGAAAAAGATATCGTCTGGCTTTCATTCATTTGTTCTCGGCTGCGGTCTAGGCGTGCCAAATATTCGGCGTTCTGTTTTGCTTTTATGAGATCGCTGTAAACTTTTTCCGATACCATAACTACGTTTTCGTTTTTTGGTCTTGCGATAACCACTAACTCTCCCTGGAAAGCAGAGTCCATATATTTTTTTAAATTGCTTCTAAAATCAAGCGGTTTTGTAGTAATCATACATTTGCCTCCTGGTGTTTGCTGATATGTACGTTTTTATGTGCATTTATTATAAGCTACGATTTTCCTATAGTCAATACTTTGACATTAGTATCATAACATCTGGACAATTATCATGTCTAACTATTAGAAGGAAATATGATTAAGAAAAGGAAATATATTCAGAAGAGAGGGCCTTCCCTACCCTCTCTCCTCCCCATCCCGCGCCTTCGCCCGGAAGTATTCCTCTGCGGCCCGCGTCCATTTCATGCCCAGTATATGCTCTGTCATCTGGATTGTGGTGAGGTCATTCTGTTTGAAGGTGCTTTTTTTGCCGCTCAGCCGGCTCCAGGTCCGGTCGAGGGCGGAGATTTTGCTGAAGTCTGTGATGCAGGGGTGCATTCTGGCCACATAAAGCTGCTGCCGTTTATTCCCTTCTGCGTGATAGCGTTTCATCTGGTCGGTCTGGGCGCCGACCCATCCCCGGGAGATCATAAAGCGGTTCCAGCGCCGGTGCTCCCACTGGGCGAGCTGATAGAACTCTGAGTCGGGATCTTCTTCTTCGACCGCTTCCAGGGGATCATTCTGTCTCCATTTATTGTAATCATTTCCCCGTTTTAATTCCACGATTTTTGTATACGCAGCCTGAGCCCATCCGGCCTTCTGCAGAAACCAGATATAGGTATTCAGGGCCTCTTCGGAATAGAAGGTCTCCGGGTCCAGGATATCCAGCCGCCGGTGATGGAGGGGGTCGGTTCCCGACGGCAGGATCGGCTTCCCGTCCGCCTCCCCCTGATACATCCGGTATGGAAGGCTCATGGCCACTGCCATGCTGGAATCTCTGTTATAGGTACGCCCGCAGAAATCCCGGAGGGCGCTGAGGTACTGCTGTTCATAGCCTTCAGGATTGGAGTGAATATCAAAATCCTGGTCCAGATAATACTGCAGGTGAATATTCAGGCTCAGCCTGTCGAAGATGTCGTTGGTCAGCGCGTCCCAGTGATACAGCTGGTCGATGCTGCCGAAGGGGATAATCCCGTACTGGTTAAACCAGTTTGTGCCGGAATCCTCATTGATGACGACGGTCCGGCGGCTCAGATTGGCGATATCCGGGTCCTGGCAGCGGAAAGTGATGACAGGAAAGTCCGGCGTGAATGGATGATCCCGGTCCGGCCTCAGCGCCTCGCGGATGGTGCTTTCCCGTATTTTGACGGCCAGGGCTGTGTTTTCTGTGTCTGAACCGGTATCAACTGCGTAATAGGCATATCCGCTGTTTGCTGCGTTTTCGATTTCCCTGCTCAGGTCAGATGATTCATAGGAGCAGGGAAAGGAGAAGATTTTTGGTAGGGCCTCACCCGGCAGACCGCCGCTGTCGATGCCGGGACAGAGAAATCGGAGCTTCTTCTCCAGTTTTTCGGCTTCGGGCCCCAGGATACGGATTTCGGCGGTGATATTTGGATTGCGGAAGGTAAGCATCCAGAAGGCTTCCCGGATCAGCCATTCGCAGCAGGGGGTATGGCCGATGACGGCGAAGTTCAGGCGGGCCTGCTGGTTCTGTCTCAGGCTGCGGATGGGATAAAACAGCGGATGGCGCGCCAGCACCCGGGCGGCGATTTTATCGTCGTCCAGTATCTGCACCGGGATGATCCGGCTTCCCATCCTGGCCAGGGCAGTGTCTATAAAGGGAGAGATCTTTTCCTCCTGTCCGCGGATATAGAAAGCGGCGGGGATAACCGGTTCATCCGGCGTGTTTTCTTTGACCGACTGAAGAAGATACAGAAATTCTCTGAGATTTTTTTCCCTGTCATCGCTGAGCAGAAAATATTTTTTCCCGCCCTGGGCGCCGACCGGTATCCGCTTTTCAGATGGCGGCCAGGCTCTGTCTCTGTCATCCGGATACCTGCCATCCAGCCCGTCCCCGGGGAGAGGCCAGGGCATCTCTGTCCAGCCTTTGGGGGCGGTTTTTCGCAGGAGGCGGGCCTGTTCATTGTGCTCACTGTCAGTGTTTACATAATAAATTCCGGCAGAATCATCTGCTGACTGTCTGATTACCTGAACCAGGGATACCGCTTCCCGTTCATTCCATTCTCTGACCGCTTTCTCATAGCCGTAATCGGCTGATTTCTTCAGATATGAGAGTGCCTTTTCATCATCCTTTTCCAGGAAGTAAAGCATCCAGTAGGCTTCGCCGCAGGCTTTTGCCTCACCGTCTGTTCTGATCAGTTTTTCGCACATCTGTACGCATAAGTCAGGATCCGGATCGTATGCAGGAGCCGGCTGCCGGCTGAAATAATCTCTGGCTGTTTCCAGCATAGCGGGGACAGAGCCGTTGTCAGCCGCCTCCTCCAGAGCGTACCGGATACTTTCGGTGAATTCCCTGTATTCCGGTGCTGTTTCCTCATACTGCTCCCGGAGCTTCCGGTATGCCTGGCTGAGCAGATAGTAGACGTCACAGTTGAACCGGCGGATTTCTTCCTGCCGATCAGGCCCGGCAGATTCATCGGGGATACCTCCCAGCTGTTCCAGCAGGTCAGCGGCTTCCTGATAGTTTCCCTTCCGGTATGTCTGTTCAGCCTGGCGCAGCGGTTCGTTTGCTTCTGCCGCAGTCAGCGGCTGCCGCTCTGTGTAATGTTCCGGCAGGATCAGGGCAGGAGGAATATCGGCCCATTTGCCCCGGGTAACAGACAGCAGGGTCGCGACGGTCAGAAATTCCGCCTGGTCGTCAGGATTCTCCGCCTTCTGGAATAAATCGAGGAAAGCTCTGTATTCTCTGACAGAACCGGCCTGGGAGAAGCGCAGGGTGTGATCGGTCAGAAAAAGGCGGGCAGTCTCCTGATAGCCGGGGCAGGGGCTGTCCAGTCTGTTTCTCCAGGTTTCCAGGATATGGGCGCGGATCCGGGGAAGCTGGCTGCGTTTTGCGCCGTCTTCGCTGAAATAGATGTGATACAGCCTCTCAGCGCACTGGTAGGACTGGTTATAGGCGTCGGACTGGTCCTGTTTAACGTAGTTTCGGACTTTTACCTTGCAGCTGTCTGCGAGGTCGCCATAATAGTCGTCATAGGCTTCACCCAATAAAGCCTGATCCCGTTTATCGGCTGTGCCTTTTTTGCCAAACAGCTTGTTGATATTGCCCAGGGTGATGGTTACAGGCGCTTTCTCTCTCATGGCCATATATTTCACTCCTTTCTCGCCCAGATGCCTTTTCATGTTCCGTGAATTTTTCATGAATTTCTGATCCCGTGAAGAATTTTTCTTCCTGAAGGACATTGGATATAATCGTTTTATAGCCCTTCGGGGGAATGTGCACGATTTTTGCAAGGAAATTTAATACAAGTTTATTACAAAATATACCATAACGGGGAGGGAAACACAATGATGAAAAATGGCGTAATCGCAGAGAAAAAGGATAATAAGCTCAGTTTTTACAGTTTCAGCGAGACCTTCGGGTGCAATTATCTGTACACGAAGCCCTTTACCCAGGGAGAATGGAAGTATTTCCCAAAAGCCCGGGAACTTTGCTCACTGAGAAGTTCATATAAGCTTTCCAGAGAAACTGGCGGCTGTGAAAGGTAGGTGACTGAAAATGGTTTTATTGTTTCATACCAGGAAGGATTCGAACTGGAAAGGAGGTGTCGTGCCCTGAACTGTGAAAGGCTCACATAGGCAACATAAGATAACGGGAGATAAGAGAGAACTGGGTTTTACAGGCGCTGTGCCTGTGAGAAAGGAGAATGTTTTGCAAAAGAGATTTATATTTCCATATTTCCCTTTTCTTTTAACCGCCGTCCTGACAGCCCTGTTCCTGACCGGTTGCGGCAGGGCTTCCTCTGCTGACATCCCCTATCCGGAGGGTTATCTGCTCCAGGAAGCTGCAGAAGCAGAAGAGGGAACAGACCCTGCCGGCGGGGAGGATGCCGCCCCGGAGGATTCCGGAGAAGAACAGAAGAAAAATGAGGCAGAGTCGGCAGAGACAGCAGAGGAGACGGCAGAGGCAGCAGTGACAGAGGGAGGAGAAGCAGAAACGGATTCTGCCGGAGGAGAAAGGGCCGTCACGGAGGACTCCGCGGGAGAAGAGGGAAAAACAGAAGCCGAAGCCCCGGAGACAGATACAGAAATATCCAGAGGAAAGATCAGCTATTTCCTGGACACCTCCGGTTCGATGTACCGGTCGCCGGAGGTGGTAAAGGTTCATGCCGCAGCCACAAAGTGCGCGGCCGGTTATCAGGAGCGGCTGTTTTACGCCCTGAAGGAGGGACAGCTGACGGAAGTGACAGAGCAGCTGGCCCTCACCGGACAGTACGGCAGCGGCGCCCCGCTGGATCTGGTGGACCGGGAAGGGCTGCCCTGTGACCCGGCGGGGGTCAATGTGATCACCACGGACCTCCAGTCCAACACCACCGGGACAGAGCTGGGCAGGTGGCTGGCTCAGACAGGCAGCACCGGGTTTTCCTGTTATGTTTTTTCCATGAACTATGAAGGCTCGGTGGAGTTTGAAACATATACCTCGAATACAGCTGTCGAGGAAGTGACGGTTATGGACTGTGGTTTTACAGACAGGGAATTTCTGATGATCGTTTTTGGCGACGACAGGCTGGTGGAGGAGTTTGACCGGGATTTTCAGGCGAAGCTGGACGGGACGGTGGCGTACGATACCTGCCATGCTGCTCTTCGGGAGGAGGGAGAAATGGCGGACAGCTTCCTGAAGCTGACTTCCGCCCCCTGCTTTACAGAAAACATAGCCAATGTTACCTATGACAACACCCATTATGTCTACGGCCTGAGCCTTCTGGATACAGATGATCTCCCCTTTTCCCTGGACAATACCTTCGTATACCGGAAAAGCAGCTATTCTGCCAATGAGGCTGAAAGGGCGGTGAAGGCGGTTCTCTACGGGATTCCCGCCGATGGGACTGAGATTCCCCAGATGGCAGAGACATCGGTGACGGTTCTGCAGTATGACGGGGAAAAGGAAAGCTATCAGGACAGCGGCGTTTCCTTCACTGTCAGCACCGAGCCTTTTCTCGATGGCTTTCCCGCAGCGGCGGACAGTCTGGAATCCGGGCAGAGTCAGCGGCTGCGCCAGTCCCTCGGGGGTGATATCGTCTCTTCCGGCCCTGTGTTCACCGTGACGGTGGAGCAGGAGAGCCTGCCGAAGGGGCTGTATGCGGTGGAGGTACAGCTGGACTTCCAGCCATCCGGCGGGGCGGAGAGCCTGCAGGCATTTGCGGCCGCCCACTCTGCCGGCCTGGAGGATTACACGGCGGCGCTGACATCTGACTGTGAGCCGGAGATCGTAGACGGGCAGGCCACCGGTTCCGGGTTTTTCTTTACCGGAGACAGGGGCAGCACCGTGTTCCGGAAGCTGCTGGACTTCGAGGGGCTGGCGGATGAGCTGGCAGCTGCGGGGGCGGCGGCAGAAGCAGGGAATACATCGATTGTATTCCGGCTGGTGATTGACAATCGTTAAACGTGAAGGAGGATACCATTATGAGTGAATATAAAAACATGTTCAAGGGTATGGCAGCGGTGGTAGTTCTGATGCTGGCGGCGATTCTGGTGTTAAGCCGGGCAGCCTATTATACCGGATCGGGGACGGCGGCTTATCAGGAAAGCCTTCTGTTTGTGGTGCTTCAGACGATCGCGGTTATGGTCTGCTATGGACTGTGGTACCGGAAAACCAACCGGGCTGCGGCAGATATCATCAGAGTTTCGGAGATGCGCCGGCGGGCGGTCCGCTATCGGAACCGCTATCTGCCGATTTCCATAGGATGGACGCTGGGTATCGCCCTGGCAGCTGTGATCTGTATGCTGCTGCGGGTGATCTTCGTGGAAATCCCCCTGGGCTACTGTTTTTTATCCATCTTTCTGATGTTTATCCTCGGGAACGCCGCCTTTTATGTTCTCACAACCTTTCTGGCGCTCCCCAACCGGATCACAGGCTTCTATTGATGATAAGGGTAAGTGATGATGAGGGCAAGGAGGTAATGTGGTTATGGCGGCACTAAATATGAATCAGAATTTTGTTTTTGCGGAGGGCGGCACAGGCGGACGGATCCTGATCGGCCTGCGCCATGTCCTGGATTCCCTGGCTCTGGCAGAGGGCGGCGGAACCAGGAACTGGAAGACCATCTATGAGACCATGGACGCCGCGGGATCTGAGATTGAAGAGCTGGGGAGGCTGGAAAAACTCAACAGGGAACTGAAGGATTTCCGGAAGGCTGACTGCAGCTATACCTTTTTGGATCTGTCTAAATATGTGAAAACCAGGATGCCGGAAAATACGAACGTATGCCTGCGGGAGATCGCGCCGGAATGGTACCATAACGGGCTGATTTTCACCCGGGAGGAGCTGGAACGGGATTTGTCAGGCGGATATTACCGGGACATGGTTTTGTATAATGCAGTCGCTCCCATCGCAATGGAATGCGCGCTTCGTTCCCCTGAGGATAAGGAGGCCGGATTCCAGGCAGTGGCGGACAGTGTGATAAACGCAAATCATCAGTATGAAGTCCGGGCGGTTTTTGCCGGAAATGGGGGCGGCGGCGAAGGCCGCGGAAATCTCAGCCGCCATCCGGCAGCGCTGAAGGAGCTGTGTGTGAAGCGGGCCATGGAGGAACTTCACCTGTCTCTGGAACATGCGGAAGCCTATGTGGAACAGAATCTGAAGATCGCTGTCGTGATGGTGGGAAGCGTTTTCCGTTTCCCGGCCAGTGAGGAGCTGGATCAGGATGTGGCAGGTCTGGTGGCAGGCACCATGCGCAACTATCCGGAAGACGCATCCCGGGCGGTGAATCTTTTCTATATCCTGGAGCATGACTGCTGTCCGGTGCAGGCGGAACAGCCCTCGCTGTCAGGATGTCAGTTTAAACACGCCCATGCCATTGAACTGGTGGCTGCTGCGGCGATTGAGGATTTCTTCAGCCGGGACAGGGAACGGGTGTCGAAGAGGGGCTGCCCGGTTTATCCCCACTATTCTATGCCTGGGAGAGGGCTGACGAACTGGGCGAATCTGGGGCTGCCGGAAACCTGGCGTATCGCCCTCAGCGCCCGGCTGCGGTTTGACGCGGCGCTGTTCTACTGGGCGGCGCCCCAGCTGCTGGTCTCAGAGAAAGAGAGAACGGAGGGGATGCTGTATGAGTCAGAGATTCTCCGGGCGATGGTGGGGGTGAAAAACGCCAGGCAGGCAGAGGAGAAAATACTGGGATCAGAGTTCAGTCTGGATGATGAAATTATCAGGCCCATGAAAGCTCTGATGGAACGGGAAACCCTGTTTCTCCGGTATCTCAGCGATATCTGTCAGACAGGCAAAAACTGGGAGACCGGCGCTGCCCCTGCCCCTGGCTGCGGGACGGAACTGTTTGAGCTGTCCAGAATCCGGCAGATGCTGGAAGATCCCGTTATCAGCAGATGCGGAGGGATGACCGGATTTCAGTTCGATGAACTGACCAGGTGCCCGGAAAATCACAGTACAGGGAAAACAGAGGAAAACCTGTTCTACACAAAACTTACGATGGACCGGCTGCGCAAAAACGTGGTGCGTAGCTGCCGCGGTTCAGAAAAGGAGAAACCTTTCAATGAGGTTCTGTTTCAGATCTATGATCTGTGCAGCGACAGAAAGGAGGCAAAAACATGGCGCTTTTAGACTGCCCTTTTATTCAGACGCTGAAAACGCGGGAAGTAAATCATTTTATGGACGCAGATGAAATCACGATTCCAGAGGCGGCAGATATGAACAGTACGCCCGGCGGAGGGGGGAATGTCCGTCAGAACCCGAAAAACATTTCCAGCACCCTTGGACATATGATCGCATGGAAAGAGAATGCGGCAAGTCCCGAGCCGACAGTTTCCAGAGAAAGTGATGAGGAGCTTCTGGCTATGTACCTTTATCTGGCCCAGGCGCCGTACAGGGGGTGGACAGTGGAATATCGTTTCCACACTTTTGGACCGGACAATTACATCGACCGGCAGTGCGGCGCTGATCTGTACCGGATGGGGAGGGGAAGCAGCTATGCTGCCGGCGGCCAGGCGGAGCCGGGCGGCGTGATGGAGCTGGTTATCGACCACTGCGCCGTCGGCCTCTATGTGCCGGAGTGGAGATGTTTCATGCCCGGCGCCGGCTTCCATGACCTGATGTCTGCGGATATGAGCGGGGAACCTGAGCCTTATGTGATCCACCGCTGCCGGGCGATCCTGACCGGCCTGCTGGAGTATGGAGCAAAGTCGGAAGTGATCGGCAGGCTTCTGGAACGGATCGGCGGCAGGCTGTCAGAGCGGGAGATGTCAGTCTACAGGGGCGAAGAAAGGCTGCTTTTGTCCCGGGAGGCCGAGGAGGCTGTCCGGGCCCATTATCCGGGGGAGAATCCGATGACGGTGTGCGGCTGTCTGGGAACCAATTCGCCTGGAAAGATGCTGGCGGCTCCGGTGCTTATTGACACCGGAACAGAGCCGGTTTCTGATGTAAATTATTCTTTCCGGTGTTTCGGCCGGCGGCTGGTTATGATCCCGCCGGTGCAGGATACAGAACGGATCACAGATGTGTCATATGAATGGGGGCCGGAGGATGAGAATGGAATCCCCGCCTGGATTGATTTCAGAGGGGTTCTGGACGGGGTTCTGTACCGGAAAATCTATGCGTCAGGGTTTCGGATCTGCCGTCCCAGGCATATCATTGACCTGGCTTATCAGGCGCCGGCAGGCCTGCTGAAAAAGTATCATTACCTGGTCCAGGATTCGGCGGCAGGCGCTCTGGGACTGGAGGAAACGGACACGGTATGGAAAGCGTATCCCGAGGATCCCTCTGATATGCTGATCCGTCTCCGATCCCTCCAGTATCAGGGGGAAGGATGGGAGATTCACCAGCGAGGGCTGCGGATTGAGCGGCTGGAGCTGCGGGAAGCGGTCACCGGCGCTGTGCTGGGCACTGTGATTCCCCGGAAAATACCTGAGATCCAGAGGGACAGCAGGAGGGTATGCCTCTCCCTGGATCCGGCCGGAGCAGTCAGTGTCCGGCTGGTGGCCGCAGCGGGAAGCAGTCGGGCAGAAGGGCTGGCGTATGAGCAGATGATTTACCCTATCACCCCTGTGTCTGCCGCGGAATTCGACCAGACAGTGGAGCGGCGTACAGTGCCGCCGAAGCGAAAAGGCGCTACCCATTTTGACTCCCTTCTTCAGGTTTTTTTCACAGAGAACCCGGGGAGCGGGGCCGGTCTGATGACGGAGAACCGTATCTGGCAGCCGGATGAAAATGACCTGTTTGACGCACTGAAGTCCCATCCCGGCCTGATCGGCGAGGCTATGAATGAGCTGGGAGTGATTAATAACATGAAGGAGCAGCTGACCCGCCCCGGCATCAGCGCCAGGGAGAGGCAGAGGATGCTTCTGGCGCTGAAGCAGTATATTGGCATCATGATCCTGGAGGCTGTTCTGTCCCTGGCGAAAAAAGGGTTTTCCATTCAGAACGGCAATCTGGAATTCCTGATTTCCTACCCGGAGAACGGGAGCGGGGAAGGCATCACCCGGATGATGCAGGATGCCATCCGGGGCGCGCTGGGGTTTGTCAATGAATATCTGACAGAGGCAAATCAGTTGCAGATCGGCAACGGCGTGACTCTTTGCTCGGAGAGTGAGGCCACCGGCGTGTGGCATCAGGTGAATCCTCCTGACGGACATTTTATGGGCCCGTCTGTGGCTGTGGGCACGCCGGATTATGGCTACAGCACCCATGATTTCTCCCTGCGGGCGGACGGGATGCGCATGTATATGTTCTCCCTGCCCTATGCGGCTCAGAGAATCACCAACGGCACGCTGGCGAAGGTGTATGACGGCAACGCCGCCGGGCTGGTCCGCTGCTTTTCCGGGGGCAGCCAGGAGCTGAAGGAACAGGCCCGCCAGGCGCTGGAGAAGGCCATGGAGACCCAGGGCGGCCAGCTGTATGAGCGGCTGGGCTTTACCCTCTCCCTGAACCGTCTGTTCAGTCACTGCGGTCCCTTCCGTGTGACAGGCGTAAATGCGGACCGGTACCAGATGAAGTTCCAGGAGCTGACGGAAGCCAGGCTGAATGTGGCGATACCTGCCTATGCCGACGCCATCGCCCGGGCCCTCCATGACGGCGCCCTCCGTCCCGACAGGGATGTTCTGCTGGCGCCGGTGGGAAAGGGCTCTCTGGCGATGGAGAATACGGCGCCGGGCTTCGAGGACCGCTTTTCCGCCCGTCTTTGCGCGGAGCTGAATTATCTCCTCAGGGAGGACAGACGTTTTTCAGGCAGCATGGAGTATACCGGCAGAATCCGCCTCCTGCCGAACAACGATACGGATAAACGGTCTGTGGCGGAAGGGATGCTGGCGATCCGGGAAAGGGCCGGCGGCCGCGATGAGAAAGGGGAGATCATTCCTGTGGGAGATACCGCTGACCATTATCTGGACCTGGTTTACGGCGGCGGGGAGACGGATGAAAAGGACAGATACCGCCGGGAACTGGAGGCGCTGTCCGGCCCCTCGAAAAAGCTGGCCTGTAAGACGAAGAAGGAGGCCCTCTACCATGACGCCTTCCAGCGGCTCTTTGACGGATATACTTATGAACAGTTTGAGGAGGCCTTCGAGCGGTTCGGATACACAGGGATCGAAGAGGGGATCGAGGAGCCGGGTGTTCTGGACGAGGCCATCCGGTGTCTGGTGAGAGATCAGTTTGAAAATATGTGCGCCCAGCTGCGGGAGCAGGGGGAAGGGCTGATCATGGCCTGCCCCTTTGTGGAAAAGGAGATGCTCTGCGGCGGCCTGATTGACCTGGCCATCAGCCGCATGGAACTCTTTCCGGAAGAAAAGTGAGGTGAGGCAAAATGGCTGCGAATGTGATAATGGTGGTTCTGCTGGCGGTTCTGACTGCCCTGACGGCAGCTCTGCTCCTGCTGGAAATAAGGCAGAGCGCTGCGAGAAAGCTGCTCATCACCATGGCGAAGCGGCTGGAACGGATGGAACGGCATATGGGTGCCGCAAAAAATGAAACCGATGTTCCGGAGGATGACGGAAAGAAAAAGGGGGCAGAATCCTCTGCAGGCCGGGGAAAGGAGAATTGCGATCCTTCTTTCCTTCCCTTCCGGGGAATAGGAGGGAAGAAAACAGCGGCCCCGACCGGAGGTAGAGTGACGTGGGAGGACTGGCGGGATTCGGGCAGCCGAAATTGGTCTGGCGGAGGAAGGACAGAGCCTGTGGTCACAAAACCTGCTTTTGTGACCGGACTGAAGGTCAGCGGCGTCAGCTATTATAATCAGCGGGAGCCTGTCAGTCTTCAGGAACTGCCCCGGGATGAGGCAGTCTTTCATCTTTATTCTGATATGACAGTGAGACCGGATGAAAAGGTGTTTTATGTATTTAACAATTCTGCTTTTTATATCAATCTGGATTTTACCCGTCTCTTTGATTTTCTGGATCAGGAGGGGAGACCTGTGGATATGCAGCATCCCATGAAGTGCCTCAGGGTGGAACGGCCGGCTTTGGTCACAGGAGGTATGTGTCATTATCGGCTGCTGGAAAGAGGAGTTCTGATCGTGGAGGAAAAGTGATATGAAATTGATAAAAAGATGTCTGACACTGCTGGCCGTCGCTGTTCTGGCCGTTGCTTTGATCGTCCTGCGGCCGACGGCAGATGAATTTGCCGCTTATTATGTCAGCCGGAATCAGACCGGGCTGGGCGGTTTCTTCGATGAGGGGCTGGAAGCCATGGTGCGGGAGCGGACAGAAGAGGATAACTACCTGCTTTTTTCCGTCTTTGAGGTGGATGGGGATGAGCGCTATGTGGGCATCCTGGGTCATTTCTTCGGCCGCTCCACGGCAGAGGAGGCAGCCCGGGCCATGGAGGAGCTGGCCGGACAGGTGAAAAGCGGAATGGAAACAGACAGCAGTGAGACGAAAGCAGGGGAGTGAATCCCCTGCGGAAAGGAATCCGTTCGTATGGAAGAATTGATACACCATCTTTCTCTTGATATAGAAGGATTTATACCGATGGAGGATCAGCGGTTCTGTATTCTGGATACAGATGTGGCGGAAGCCGAGGAACTGATGAGGCAGGTGGGCGCAAAAGCCCTGTCATGTGCCCCGGATGCTTTCCGGGGAGATGTCCCCGCAGTGTTTTTCCGGCTGCGCTATACCCCGCCCTATGAACCCTTTCAGGAATTGCGGAAAAACATCATTCCCCGGCTGCGCCAGGCTGCCGGCCTGCGCAGCAGCTACCGGGGGCTGATCTGCCTGGATGTCTCTGAGTATAAAGGCCATGAGACAGAGGAATATTTTACGGTTTTGCTTAAATATCTTTATGACAAAGCCAGAGGCAGCCGGGTCATTCTGGTGTGCTGCCAGTACACCGGGGAGGAGGTGGCCAGAGTGGGCAGGGCTTGTCTGAAATGGGTTCCGGTGTACCGGGAAACCCTCAGCCTTTACCGGGAGGAGACGCTGGCGCGGCTGATTCAGGCGGCGGGAGAAAATCAGGGCATCCCGGTCAGCGGCCAGGCGGCCAGGCTGCTGGCCTCTGCCCTGACGGCGCCGGAGCTGGCCTCCTGCCGGAGCCTCCAGCTGATCCGGCGCCTGCCCCGGGAGGTCAGGGACGGCAGCCTGATGTCCGGAAAAATCAGCGCCACAAAGGACGGCAGGGAAATCAGCGGCGCAAAAGCCGGCGGGGAAATAATCGCCGCCGAAAAATCAGCGGGCAGGGTCACAGAGGAGGATGTCAGAGCCTGGCTGGAGGAACCGGCCAGTTCTGTCTGCATGATAGCGGGACGCCCCCTGGGAGCCTGCCGGGAAGGGAGGAGAGATTTTGGGCAGGGATTTTCATTACAGTTATGAGGCTGACTGGAGGCCCTATGCCTTTCCGGAGGATGAGTCCCATCTGGCTTCGGAGGAGGAACTGGAAGAACGGTATACAGCAGCAGTGCTGGAGGCGGGAGGAGTCATTCCGGCAGCAGGCCTCCCTATCCTCTCTGACGGAAAACGGGTGGTAATGAATACAGAAAACGAGATGAATATCGTTTTCGGCGCTACCGGTTCCAAGAAATCCCGCCTCCTGGCAGTTCCCTTTGCCTGCATCTGTGCCCAGGCGGGAGAGAGTATGATTATCTCTGATGTCAAAGGGGAGCTGAGCCAGGGCGCCCTCTCAGCCCCGGTCATGGGGATACTGAAAGAGAAGGAATATAATATTCGGATCATCAGTTTCCGTGACTTTGACTGTGACGGTCTGAATATTCTGCTGGAGCCCTATCTCCTCTACCGGGAGGGCAAACGTGATGAGGCGATGGTGGAGGCCCATAAAATCGTCAGCGCTCTGGCTGATACCTATCACGGCGCTGACGCGGACCCATTCTGGAGGGAGACTGCCGCCCAGTACCTGATGGCCATTGTGATTATGCTCTATGAGTGCTGTGATGACCCGGAGAAGATCAACATGCTTTCTCTGGCTGCCTATGCCAGCGAGAGCAGCTGTGAGGATATGCAGCAGGTGGCCGGATATATCCGCTATAACAACAACATCATGACTATGCTGCGGAATGTGCTCTCCGAACCTGAGAAAACCAGGATGTCAACCCTGGCTACGGTGAACAGCTTTTTCAGCGATTTTGTGATCAATGAGAAGCTGTTAAAGATGCTGAGCACATCCACCTTCGATCTGGCAGAACTTTACCGGGAAAAAACAGCCCTGTTTCTGATTATGCCCGATGAGACGGACGCCTTCAGCGGGATTGCCGGCCTGATTCTTTCCCAGATCAGTTCCTTTCTGGTGCGGGAGGCATACCGGTTCGGCGGCAGCCTGCCCCGGCGGGTCAATTATATCTGCGATGAGTTTGCGAATTTCTGCCATATTCCCAATATGGCGAAAAATATATCCGCCCACAGATCCAGAAATATCCGCTGGACTCTGGTCTGCCAGAGCAGAAAACAGCTGGAAATGGCCTACGGGAAAGACGCGTATACGATCCTGGCCAACTGCACCAACCTGTTTTTCCTCTCCAGCCCAGAGACGGAGCTGCTGGAAGAGCTTTCCGCGAGAGCCGGCGATACCCGGGAGACAGCAGACGGACAGCCCAGACCCCTGGTCAGCGTGGCGGCTCTGCGGGGCATGAAAAAGGGGTGGGAGTATACGGATATGTATTTCGCATCCGGCTCCACAGTCTGTGTGTCCCGGCTGCCGGACATCAGCCTGTACGGTTTTGTCAGTCAGTATACAGAGCCGGGCCGGCTGGAACATCGAAAGCTGCCAAAGCTGACTGCCTACACCTCCCGGCAGATGCTGGCGGACATTAAAAGCTGGAGGGATGCATATGAACAGGAAATACGCCTGCACCGCCGGCTGGATGTCCGGGGGCGGAAGGCGGCAGAACGGTACCGCCGGTTATTTAACGCCAGCCATGAAGAAAGCGGCGGATGGGACGGGGAACAGGAAATGTTAGAACTGGATGGCAATTATTATTTGTCATAATTATAAGAAAGGACTTTTGAGATGGTTATTTATACAACAGGGAGAGAAGGCCGCTGTGCCGCTGATCTGGAATCGGTTTTTTATCTGCAGAAGCGAACCGTTTTTCTGACTGGTGAAATCACCGATGATGTCAGCACTGAGCTGATCCGGCAGATCCTGTATCTGGCAGATCTGAACAGGGAGCCGATCCGCTTCTGTATTAACAGCCCCGGAGGCAGTGTGTCGGCGGGACTGGCTCTCTACGATGTGATGAAGAACTGCGGCTGCGATATCATTACCATATGCGGCGGCACTGCCGCCAGTATGGCCGCTTTTCTGCTGGCTTCCGGTACACCCGGGAAGCGGTACTGCATGCCTCACGCCGAGGTGATGATTCATCAGATCATGGGCGGCGCCCAGGGGCAGGCGGCGGATATCGAGATCAGCGCGGAGCATATCCGCCGGGTACGAAATACGGTCAATGCCCTGCTGGCACAGATGACCGGGCAGACGGCGGAGAAGATCCGCAAAGACACAGACAGAAATTATTACCTGAATGCCGAGGAGGCCCGGCAGTATGGGCTCATAGATCATATCCTCAGCGAGACACTGGGGATCAGCTGATGACAGGGGCTTTTCAGTCATCCGGATTGCCGGGGAAATCAGAGAAGAACCCCTGTTGTCAGTCTTGCAGTTATGATAAAATGGTGAAAACCAGAAGAAACCTGTTTCTTGTATTTACATGGAGGGAATGCAAATGAGATATGCGATAAAAGCAAAAAAGAAAGTTGTAAAAGCGTATTGTCTGGGCGCCGGTTCCGATATGGAAGAGCTGCTGATCCGGGAAGGAGCAATCAAAAAGCGGGATGACGGAACCTATGAACTGTTCAGCCAGGAAGCTGTCTTCGCCGGGGGAAAGACCGGGGAAATCGCCGCCGCCGGCGACTATTTTAAGGTAGATACTGTGGGGGGACGACATTATCCCTACCCCAACAGCAAGGCATTTTTTGAGGAAAATCACACCCATCTGGAGGGAGATGAATACGAGCAGAAGGTGAAGCCTCTGGCATTCTGGCAGGCATCAGATCCCATGTGCGAGGAAATTCAGTACCTGCTTCGGAATCAGAAGCTGACACTGAAGCCGGAGGACCCCGACCATTATTTCAATGCCTTTCTATGGGGGACGGACCTGAGCGCTGCCCGGGACGCTTCTGTGGTATTTTACAGCGTCGACAGAGACGAAGCGGGGGAGATCACGGATATCAGCTTTAACTTCGTCGCCAGAAAGGAGTTTGAAGCCGGTTATGTTATCTGTGAAGATTTCATGAATATACCGTGACAGAATAAATTATACAATCTCTGCCGTTTGTGGTTTCATAATAGTAACACCGTTCAGGACTTGCGCGCGGGTCTTTCCGCGCTGATGAAGGGAGAGATTGGTTATGAGAAATATCTGGGATGAAAAACGGATCAGGACAGAACTGGCCCGGCTGGATGCCAGGACAGGACTGCGGGGCGCCGGGCTGCCGGTCCGGTTCGGGAATGCCAGGTGTACGCTGGGGGTATTTTCTGTCAGGGAAGATCAGCCCTATTTCCGGTTCTCTAACTGGTGGTTTCAGAATCCGGACTGGCCGGAGGAATGTGCTCTGGATGTGATCCGGCATGAATACGCCCACTATATGGACTGGCAGCTGTACGGCGGATCTGGCCATGGGACGACGTGGAAGCAGTGCTGTGTGATGATCGGCGCGGCGCCGGTCCGTCTGTACCAGCAGGAACGGGAGGAATACTACAGAGATATCCACAGGCAGGAGGAGGAATGGGGCAGTCTCAGAGCGGGAGACCTGGTGCGCCATCCGAAATTCGACCTGGGAAAGATCCGGGAGGTGGGCGGAGAGGGGCCGAACCGGTATGCGGTTATCGATTTCGGGGTTAATGGCATCCGGAAGCTGAATCTTAAATGGATCAGGGAAAACTGTGTGTCAGAACGGGAAGGGAGGGACAGAGATGGTAATATTTGCGGCCATATTACGGGTTAAAAAGGAAATGACAAGAGAAAAATTTCTGGGACTGACTGATGCCTGGAGCCGGAAATATCATGGTGTCAGCCTGTCTTCTGCGCTCCAGACTTTCAGTGATGCAGAAGAAACACGGCACTGGGAGAAAGGCTGCCGTTTGTTCCTGGAGGGTGCGCCGAAAGAAAAAATAACAGCAGTCAGGCTGGAGCAAAAGGGAGCAAACAGCCGGCAGTACCGGTGGGAATATGTGCTGGATCTTTTGGCATATCAGCTGGCAGTGCGCCTGGAAGCGGACTGGGCGGCCGGGGATATGGGATGGCAGCAGAAACTTTACCGTTCCACGCCGGGATTTCTGCGCTTATTGATTAACAGCGGATGTCTGGAGCTGGATCATGGTCTGCCTGTATCCATGCAGCCGATTGCGGCGGACCAAGAAAATCTGCGGATGTTATGCAGGCTGCTGAACCCGGCCGATGCCGGCGGCTGTGCTTTGCCGCTGGTTTATGTGCCTCCTGCTGTATTCGGCGGTTCGCTGCTTCCTGCCCAAAGGCTGGCATACCGTCTGAAAGGGGCTGCTCATGTGATTGTGCCGAAAACGGGGCAAATTCATAAAATGCTGCGGAAGAGCGGTGCCATATCCGGCAGTTCCCTTGCCATTTCTATTGTTTTTCAAAAGGCAGGGAGGAAAGAACGGGTTTCTGTCCATATCGGTCCCGGCAGAAAAAAGAAGGGGATGGAAGCGATTGTGAATCACATTCTGGCTGATGCCGGTCAGAATGATATCCGAAATATGGATGTCAGATATACATATCAGGCGGTGCAGAACATGGCGCTGCGGGAGCGGATAGAGGAAGAACGGGAACGGCTGGAGAAAGCTGCCATAGATAAGGTTATGGGAGAAGCGGATCTGATTATATCTTCTTATGAAGAGGATATTAACAGGCTGAAAGAAGATCTCTATGAGAAAAATCTTGCTGTCCAGGGTTTGGAGACAGAGAATGAGCGGCTGCGGAAAAATCTGGGCTCCGGCAGCATTCCGCTTCTGTATTTTGGTCGGGAACGGGAATTTTATGTGGGTGAGATTGGCGATCTGGTTTTGTCAGTTTTGGAGGACAGCCTGCAAAAGATTCCCGATAAGACGAGAAAGAAGGATGTTATTTCTGATATTCTGGCCGCTAATCAATACCAGCATATCAGTAAAAGCAGAACGGAACAGATAAAGCATATGATGAAAACCTATGACGGCATGAACGGAAAACTCCGGGGAAGTCTGGAAGAACTGGGATTTATGGTGGAAGAGAGCAAAAAACATTGCAAAATTACTTATTTTGGAGATCATCGGTACTTTACTGTGCTGGGCAGTACGCCCAGCGATGTGAGAAGCGGGAAAAATAACGCGGCGATGATTGTCAAAATGGCCTATTGACAGATATTGTTTTTTTATCCCATGAATATACAGACTGTGTTATAATAATATGCGGGTGTGATTTCATCTGCCGCAGATGGCAGGATTATATGAGTTTCGAAGTGTATGTGATACAAGGGAGTCTTTGCCATGAACGATGCAGTCTTTTCTGATGTTATTCTTATTTTTGCCCAGATCATCCAGGCGGCTTTGAATATTTTGTTTTATTCTGCCATACTGACCCCGAAATATTCTGTCCGCCGGTGCTTTGCAGGCATGATGCTGATTCAGACTGCGTATCTGTGTACGGCCCAGATCATATCTCTGGACAATCTTTTCAGGTGGCTTGGCGCAGTATTGCTACAGCTGCTGATCGGCAGGATATTTTTCCGCAATTCCTGGAAAATGGTGATTTTTTCTGTGGGGGTACTGTACATACTGGCTTTTACCGGTGAGTTTACCGCGGAACTGTTTATCCGCATTGTATTTCCAGACCAGTACGGCCTGCCCTCTCCGGTGATGCGCGCGGCAGGAAATGCCTTTTTCTGTGTTCCCTATGCGCTGTGTATCCTGTTATTCCGCCAGTTCTGGAAACGAAACGAGGCAAAGATGGCCAAGAAAAATATTTACGCCACTTTATTTTTTCCGGTACTTCCTTTTTTTCTATTGTCAGCAGTGGCCTATTTTCTGCTGGTCTGTCTGTCAAGATGGAACAATGTACTGGTGCCGGCGATCAATGTGATCTCTGGCGCCCTGTTCTGCGTTGGAACGGCGGTGATTATGTTTCGAATGTTTTCGGAGATGACGAAGAAGGATCAGCTGGCAGATCAGCTAAAACTGCTGGAGCGGCAGTCACGGCTGGAACTGGCTTATTACACTGCGCTGGACGAGAAAACCCGGGAGGTCAGGCGGCTGAAGCATGACTTCAATAACCAGCTGCAGACAGCTTACAGTATCTTTGCTCAAGGCAATCACGCGGAGGCCCGGACATATCTGAGTCAGCTGGAACAGCGGGTCAGAGAGACTGGACCGGCTTATTACTGCGCCAATCCGATTGTGAATGCCATCCTGTGGGATAAGGAGAAGACTGCCAGGGACCGGGGCGTGACTTTTCAGGCAAAGGTAAGTCTGTCAGAGCAGACCGGTCTGGCGAAGGTGGATTTATGCAGCGTGTTCTCGAATTTATTGGATAATGCCATTGAGGCGGCCGGCTGCTGCGCCGGCGGCAGGGTGTCGGTGCAGGCATATGTGCAGGGCGGATACTGTGTAGTGCGGGTAGAGAATTCTATTTCAGAGAATCGGGATATTGTTTCGGGGAGAAAAGAAAAAAAGCCGGGGCATGGATACGGTATTCCGATTCTGAAATCGATCTGCGAGAAATATGATGGGACTTACAGCGCCGGGCAGCGGAATGGATGTTATCAGGCCGTAATTATGCTGAAATCGGGGAACAGCGCGGCAGAGGGCGGAGAGCAGCAAACATTTCAGGACAGAAAGGGTGAGAGAGTATGAAAACAGTGGATATGGTTACGATTGGTTTGTGGGTGGCTCAGCTCATCCAGTGTGTAATGAATATTATTTATTGTTCCCGCGTTTTACATGCCCGGTTCTCGGCGGAAAAGACAATGGCGCTGTTTGTTCCGGCCCAGATTCCCTATATCATTATTGCATACTTTTGGATCGATAATGGTTTTATTAACTGGATCTGTGCGGCTTCATATTTTGCGATTCTGTGCAGGATTTTTTATACTGACAGCTGGAAACGGATAGTGGCAGCTATTTGCGGGTTATATCTTCTGATTTTTCTTACCACTTTTATTACGGCATTTATTTTTCAGCTGTTTAGCATTCGTATCCATGAGCTGATGGACGGAATGCTCGAGACAATGGGCAATTTTTTGTTCAGTTTCGTTTTCTTGATAATTTTGTATATTTTTATTTTTATAAAAGAACGTCAGGTACATAACTGGTCGTCCCGGGATATTATGTCACTGGTGATTTTTTCTGTGATTCAGATGTTTCTGGTTCAGGCTGTGGCTTATCTGATGCTCCTGGGCCTGCCTGCTGTGACAGATTTTATTCTGCCCAATGCGGCGATGGTTGCAGGGACCGTTTTATGTATGGTGGCTGATATTCTTCTGTTCCGTATGCTGCTGGAGCGGTCGCAGAAGGAGCGCCTGGCAGTTCAGCTGGAGGTAATGGAAAAACAGTCACAGCTGGAGCTGACTTATTATACTTCCGTGAATCAGAAACTTCAGGAGGTGAGAAAAATCCGTCATGATTTTAATAATCAGCTGCAGACCGCTTATGGGGTGCTGGCTCAGGGAAATCCTGATGAAGCAAAGACACTGCTGCTGCAGCTGGAGGAACGGATTGCCGGCTCGAGTCCTGTGTATTACTGTCCGAATCCGATTCTGAATGCAATTTTGTGGGAGAAGGGAAAGGAAGCGGAGGCCGGGAATATTATTTTCGAGACAGAAGTGCGGCTGCCGGAGCAGGTGGGAATAGAGAAAGTTGATCTGTGCAGCCTGTTTTCCAATCTTTTAGACAATGGACTGAAGGCGGCGGCTCAGTGTACGGGGGAGCGCAGGGTTTCAGTCCGGGCATTTGAACAGGGCGGCTATTGTGTGGTGCAGGTGGAAAATACGGCGGCAGAAAAAGAAACGCCGGAAATTAAAACACCCAGGAATGGACATGGGTATGGTCTGACCATTTTGAAAACCATCGCCCAGCGGTATAACGGAAAATTTACAACAGAGAAAATGCTTCAGGGTGTTCGGACTGTGGTAACACTGAAACTGCGGCAGATGGAGGGTGACAGTGATGAAAATGCTGATTTGTGATGATGATCCCGAATTTCTGGAACTGATTCATACGTTTCTGCAAAGAAATCTGACTTATTCCTGTCAGATGGAACTGACAGACGGCAGGGATGCTCTCTTCCGGCTGCTGCAGGAAGATACAAGGTATGATCTTCTGCTGATGGATATTCGGCTGGAGGAGGATAACGGTATAGAAGCGGCCAGGCAGGTGCTGGAACAGTATCCGCAGATCCCTGTGATCTTTATCACCGGTTATCCGGATCTGTATTTTGAACGGGTATTTCTTACTCTGCGGCCCTGGGGATTTGTAAAGAAGCCGGTAAACTGGGATCTGCTGCTGGCATTGGTGCAAAATTGTCTGCGCCGGCAGGAGGAAAACAGGAAACAGTTCCTGTCGGTACGGACGAAACAGGGGGTGGCTCAGATTCCGATGAAAGAAATCCGCTATGTGGAAAGTCAGGGGCACATGATTATGTTTCATATGCGGGAAGAAATATATGAGACATACGGGCGGCTCACAGAAACGCAGAAACAGCTGCCGCTGTATTTTATCTGCTGCCATAAAAGTTTTCTGGTAAATCCCGCGTATATCAAAATTTATGAAACCAGACAGTTTGTTATGGAAAACGGGGTCAGGATCCCCATCAGTCAAATGAAGCGGAAAGAGGCGCGGCAAAAGTTTTTCAGCTGGCTGGAGCATCTGGGGGAGGAAGTTTTTTGAGAGAATTTAATATCATATCTGCAGGTCTTCTGATCTCGTGGCTGGTCCAGTGTGTGCTGAATGCCGTATATTTTTCTAATCTCCTTGTGCTCAGACGGACTGTGAAAAAACCGATGGTTCTGTTTGCACTGTTTCAGTTCCCGGTAATGTTTTTCTCTTATCTTTTCATCACAGACGGCAATATTCGCTGGATTTTTGCTTCAGTGGGCCTGACTGTGCTGTTTCGCCTGACTTGCGCGGACAGCTGGAAAAAAATTTTCATATCCGTCTGCGGTCTCTATCTGTTGATTTTTCTGGCCACCTATCTGGTAATCTTCTTTTTTCAGATGTTTCATATTTCTGCTCATGACATGTTGGATGGAGGACTGGAGGTGGCCAGTAATTTTGTTTTTAACTTCTTTTATTTTATCGCCATTTTTGTGGTGGTGCATGTCAAAAATCGAAAACAGTATGACTGGAAATCAAAGAGAATACGGTCTGTGCTCCTGTTTTCTGTGGTACAGTTATTTTTGGTGCAGCTGGCAGCCTATGTGGTGATTTTATGGATTCCTGCGCTGAATGATTTTACTTTGCCGAATGCCGGAGTAATGGCCGGGGCGGTTTTATGTATGACAGCGGATCTTCTGCTTTTTCAGTTCCTTTTGGAAAAAGCACAAAAGGAGCAGCTGGCAGTACAGCTTAGGGTAAAGGAAAGGCAGTCCCGCCTGGAACTGGCCTATTATGAATCGATTCATGAAGGGATTCAGGAAATTCGCTGGCTGCGTCATGATTTCAATAATCAGCTTCAAACTGCTTACCATGTGCTGGCTCAAGGAAACCGGAAGGAGGCACAAGAACTGCTGTGCCAGCTGGAGGAGCGGATAGAGGCTTCCAGTCCGGTCTGTTACTGTTCCAATCCTGTTATCAATGCCCTGTTGTGGGACAAAGGCAAAGAAGCCCGGATTCGTGGTATTGTTTTTCAGACGGACGTGAAACTGACAGAACAGACAGGTGTGGAGATATCGGATCTGTGCAGCATATTTTCCAGTCTTTTGGACGAAAGAATACAGGCTTCATCCCGGATGAAGGGAGAGCAGAGAATATTTGTGAGCGCATATCAAAAAGAAGGGGTGTGCGTCATTCAGGCAGAGCATACAGGCGGCATGGAAAATCAGGCGGAGAATGAATCGGCAGAGAATGAAACGGACAGCAGGTTCCTTGTTCTACAGGAGGTGATTCGACGGTACAGAGGAAGCATGGCGCGGGAGAAAACCCGGGAGGGGATTCAACAGACAGTGAAACTGAAAACGGATGTTCAAAGGTCCACATGATTTTCTTTACGAATGTTTTTTCATCGTTTACAATAGACCTATGATTATCAACACAGGCTGCCGGACAGACATTCCGGCTTTTTACAGTGAATGGTTTTACAATCGAATCAGGGAAGGCTATGTGATGGCTCGCAGTCCTTACCGGCCGGAGTTGGTGACCCGCTGGCGGCTGGATCCGGAGGTGGTGGACTGCATCGTATTCTGCACGAAGAATCCTCAGCCGATGCTGGAAAGGCTGGGAGAACTGAAGGCTTTCGGCCAGCTGTGGGGCGTGACGGTGACCCCTTACGGCAGGGAGATCGAGCCTGGGGTTCCGGCAAAGGAAAAAGTGCTGGACAGCTTTCGGCGGCTGTCGGAGCTGGCGGGTCCTGAGGCAGTTTACTGGCGGTATGACCCGATTTTTCTGTCGGAAAAATATTCTCTGGCCTTCCATCTGGACGCCTTTGAGCGGATGGCCGGGGAGCTGGCAGGGTATACGGACAGCTGCGTCATCAGCTTTATTGATCTGTATGAGAAGACGAAGCGGAATTTTCCGGCGGCCAGGGCTGTGAGGCGGGAGGAGCGGATACAGATCGGACAGGCGTTTGCCGAGACCGGGGCAAAATACGGGATGCGGATCATCAGCTGCTGTGAGGGAACGGAGCTGGCGTCTTACGGGGTGGATGTCAGCGGCTGCATGACCCAGGAACGGATGGAGCGTGCCCTGGGCTATTCCCTGGAGGTGCCGGGGCGTGCCTCTGCGGTGCGGGAGGGCTGCGGCTGTCTGCTGGGCAGTGATATCGGCGTTTACAATACCTGTGGCCACGGCTGCCTCTACTGCTATGCCAATGCCAGCCGGGAGGCGGTGAGACAAAATATGGCTCTCCACGACCCATCTTCGCCTCTTCTGACAGGACATCTGCTGCCGGAGGATCAGGTGCGGGACGGAACACAGAAATCCTGGTTCAGCGGTCAGATGCGGCTGGCATTCTGACCTCATGCAGCCTTTAGTGACGGATATTTCAGGATTGAAGGGATATGGGATTTTTTGTATAATGTTAGCAAATGTTATAAGGGCGGATGCAGTGATATTTGAAATAGGGCTACCGCAATCCCACTGGCTTTAGACGGTGGGTTAAGGTAGCCAAAAGTGGCGGCTTGTGCTATGCTTACGTTATGGGAACATGGAAATCAAAAAACAGACACAAGTATTTGTTACAATATCATATTATTTTTGTATG
>CAJFOT010000101.1 GCA_904397815.1 Candidatus Paralachnospira sangeri | reverse complement strand
TCCTATCCAAGAAAAAAATGGAACGGACAGGCCCCCATTGATCTGTTTGTGAAGATCTATGGCCAGGAAGCCGCAGAGCGGCTTGGACTTGAGAAAATTCCGTCTGATTCCATTCATTTGACATCAGCTTTATTTAAAAAAAAAGCAACAGATCCTCCGGAATGAGCGGAATGTCTCGGGAATGCCGCATTTAACCTCAAAAATAACACTTTGACATATCAAAAATCATATAGTACAATTTATACGGATTACCATTTTCTCCATTGCAAACGCTATTGGAGGTATCAAATGGAGAATAATGTTCAATTTATAAACGATAGCTGGAGATATGTGAAAAGAACCGTGAATATCAACAATTTCACAATATCTTACACATCAGAAGGAGGTTTTAAATCCCAACAGGAAGCAGAAGAGGCAAAAATTCCTCCGATTTCTTTTCATACACTGCGGCATCAATTCGCCACAATGCTGATTGAAAAAGGGGTTCCGTTTGAAGATGTAAGTAAATTATTGGGGCATAAATCTGTGATGACCACATTCAATATCTACTGTGGTGTCATGGATGCGGATGATGACGCCAGGAAAGCAGTCGGCGTGATGATCCCCTGCCCGGAGGAGGATTGAGTATGATCATTCAAAAGCCAGAACTCAATCCAACATTTTTTTATGGGCCAATTATTTCCTGTGAATTTCGTGGGGATATATCGAAAGAAAAGATAAGGGGAAGTTCCGTTTCCGTTTTACACTGACCTTTAAATCAGGTGACGTGTATCCAACACAAAAAAGCGGGTTCAAAACAGAGGCAGAATATTCTCCCCTCTTTGGGAGAAAAAAAGAAATTGAAGCCAGCTTGGCCGTGACATAAAAAACAGGGGGACAGGGAATCTCATGACACAGCGGATGGAGACCAAAACTCCTAATGGTGTGCGAAGCGTTCCCGCCCCTGACTGGGTAATCGACGAGCTGCTCGTGAAAAGAGCCTGGTACGAAAGGCAAAGACAGTTTGTCCCGTAACGAACAGGCTGTTCCCAGCTTCAGAAAAACGGGAAAACAACTCTAAGACAAGGAAAATTGTAATTGTATAAATTGCACAATAAACAAGGTGTTAAGAATGAGAAAACTAGCTTTAAGCGATGAAATTTTGTTGAAAATTGACAAACCAGCCCGGTATATCGGGGGTGAGGTAAACGCGGTCATGAAGGACCCAAAAGAGGTAGAGATACGCTTCGCGATGTGTTTCCCGGACGTTTATGAGATCGGCATGTCTCACCTGGGCATTCAGATTCTTTATAATATGTATAATCAGCGGCCGGATATCTGGTGCGAGCGGGTGTATTCTCCGTGGACCGATCTGGATCAGATCATGCGGCAGGAGCATATCCCCCTCTTTGCCATCGAGTCACAGGATCCGGTAAAAGATTTTGATTTTCTGGGTTTTACCATCCAGTATGAGATGTGCTATACCAATATTCTTCAGGTTCTGGAATTAAGCCAGATTCCTCTGCGGGCGGCTGACCGGGGGGAGGATGACCCGATTGTGATCGGAGGCGGGCCCTGTGTCTATAATCCGGAACCGCTGGCGGATTTTTTTGACTTGTTTTATATCGGAGAAGGTGAAGTGTCTAATCTGGCGCTGATGGATCTGTATCTGGAAGCGAAGAAACAGGGATTGAACCGTAAGGAATTTCTCCGACGGGCGGCGGGGATTCCGGGGATTTATGTACCCTCTCTGTATGAAGTTTCCTACCGGGAGGATGGAACGATCCGGTCTTTTGCCCCTCTGTATGAGGATGTTCCTGCTGTGGTCAGGAAAGTGATTGAGCTGGATCTGGACGATGATTATTACCCGGAGCATCCGGTGGTGCCTTTTATTAAGGTAACCCAGGACCGGGTGGTGCTGGAGATTCAGCGGGGATGTATCAGAGGCTGCCGATTCTGCCAGGCGGGAATGGTCTATCGGCCGGTGCGGGAGCGGAGTCTGGAATATCTGAAGAAAAAAGGGCGGGAAATGCTGAAAAGCACAGGACATGAGGAGATCTCCCTCAGTTCTCTGAGTTCCAGTGATTATTCGGAACTGGGCGGAATCGTAAATGATCTGATAGAGGCTGCCGGGCAGCAGGGCGTGAATATTTCTCTTCCCTCGCTGCGGATTGACGCCTTTTCTCTGGATGTGATGAGCAAGGTACAGGATATTAAAAAGAGCAGTCTGACCTTTGCGCCGGAAGCGGGAACCCAGCGGCTGCGGAATGTGATCAATAAGGGACTGACAGAGGAAGATATCCTCACAGGGGCGGCTGCGGCTTTTGAAGGCGGCTGGAACAAGGTTAAACTGTATTTTATGCTGGGCCTTCCCTCTGAGACAGAGGAGGATATGAGGGGAATCGCCCTTTTATCCAATGAGGTGGCCAGAGTGTACTATGATACTGTGCCCAAAGAAAAGCGGAACGGGCGGGTGCAGGTGACGGCCAGCTCTTCCTTCTTCATTCCAAAACCTTTTACCCCCTTCCAGTGGGCTTCTATGCTGGAGCCGGAGGAATATCTGGACAGGGCCAGAATCGTAAACCATACCTTTAAGGAGCAGCTGAACCGGAAGAGCCTGAATTATCAGTGGCATTCGCCGGAAGTAACCATCATTGAGGGCGTGCTGGCCCGGGGTGACCGCCGGGTCGGACGGGTGATTGAGGAGGCCTACCGCCGGGGCTGTATCTATGACGCATGGACTGAGACATTCCGCTATTCCGTCTGGATGGAGGCTTTTCGGACCGTGGGGATCGATTATCATTTTTATACCAGCAGAGAAAGGGGGCTGGATGAGATCTTCCCCTGGGATTTTATCGATGCCGGCGTGACCAAGGATTTTCTGATCCGGGAGTGGAAGCGGGCCCGGGAAGGGAAGATAACGCCGAACTGCCGCGCAGGCTGCTCCGGCTGCGGCGCAAAATCCTTCGGAGGAGGAGTCTGTTATGAAGCTGAGAATTAAGTTTTCCAAACATGGATGTATGAAATTTATCGGTCATCTGGATGTGATGCGGTATTTCCAGAAGGCAATCAGGCGGGCAGGAATTGATATCGCTTACTCGGAAGGTTTCAGCCCCCATCAGATTATGTCTTTCGCTGCTCCTTTGGGGGTTGGACTGGAATCTGACGGAGAATATCTGGATATCCAGGTGAATGCAGCTGAATCCTCTGAGGTGATGGTCCGGAAGCTGAATCAGGTGATGGTGGAAGGAATGCAGGTGAAAAGTGTCCGCCTGCTGGGAGAAAACAGCAAAAACGCCATGTCTATTGTAGCAGCAGCAGATTATTTGCTTCGGTTCGGTCAGGGCTTTCCGGAGGGGTTCAGCCGTTTTCTGGACAGGAAAGAAATACCGGTGTCAAAAAAGACCAAAAAACGTGAAACGGTGATGGATATCCGGCCCCTGATTTATGAATATCGGATAGAGTCGGAAGGGGTTTTTCTGAAGCTGGCTGCCGGCAGTGTGGATAATCTTAAGCCAGAGCTGGTGATGGATGCATTTTTCCGTGACAGAGGGCTGGAGTGGAATTCCTCTTCCTGCCAGATATGCCGGCTGGAGTTGTATGCCCGGACAAAGGAGGGAGAGCTGGCGACGCTGGAATCTCTGGGGGATGTGATGGAATGAAACGAACCTGTGTGATTGCCAGATATCAGGAGGGCCTTCTGGCGGCTGTTTATGAGGACGACCAGCCGGCAGCCCTGCAGATGTCCCCGCGGCGGGACAGTCTGGTGGGAAATATTTATATCGGAAAAGTCAAAAATATTCTGTCCAATATTAATGCGGCATTTGTTGAGATCGGAGACGGGCAAATCTGTTATTATGAGATGAAAAAAAAGCCTGCCCTTTATACCAGCCAGCAGAGACCCGGCCAGCTGACTGCCGGCGATGAGCTGGTGATACAAGTGGAAAAGGACGCTGTAAAGACGAAGGCACCTGTGGCAAAGGCTGATTTCAGCCTGGCGGGACGGTATCTGGTGATGGCCTATGGAAATCCCGGCATTTTTTTCTCACAGAAAATATCGGATACAGAGTGGAAGGAGGCCTGCCGGAAACGTCTGTTGCCTCTCTGTCCGCCTGACTGCTGCCTGATCGTCAGAACCAACAGCCGGCAGGCGGAAGAAAGGCTGCTGATTCAGGAGGCGTCTTCTCTGGCAGAACAGATGGGCATGCTGATCCGCCAGGCTGTTTATAAAACCTGTTATACCCGTCTATATCAGGCACCTTCCCCGTTGATGGTCATGCTGCGTGATCTTCCGTCGGTGGATGAAATCGTGACAGACAGCAGTACGACAGCGGAAATGGTGAAACTTTCCTTTCCGGAATATCCGGTCCGCTTTTATGAAGATGATCAGCTTCCCCTGTATAAACTATATCGTCTGGAGCATCTGACAGAGAGCTGTCTTGCTCCCCGGGTATGGCTGAAATCCGGCGGTTATCTGGTAATTGAGCCGACGGAAGCGATGACAGTCATAGATGTGAACAGCGGAAAATATACGAAAAAAACCAATCCTGACGGAACCTTCTTGAAAATGAACATGGAAGCTGCGGCGGAGATCGCCAGGCAGCTGCGGCTGCGCAACCTCTCGGGGATGATCCTGGTGGATTTCATTGATCTGCGAAAAAAAGAAGATCAGGAGGCCCTGCTTCAGTATATGAACCAGTTGCTGCGCCTGGATCCGGCGGGCGCTGAGGCCCTGGACATGACCCGGCTGAATCTGATGGAAATCACCCGAAAGAGAGTTTATCCGCCACTGTATGAGCAGATGGGGCGCAGATTGTACTGGAATCATGAAACGGCAGAAAAAAAGTAACAGTTCAGCCATACGGGCTGCAGACCGCCTGCATGGCCGGACTGCGGCAAAAAAATGATTGACAGGATATAACGCTGCGAGAGCGGGTTGGGTCGGAAGAAGAAAGAAAAACGCAGTTTCAGGCGGCAGCTTTTCCGAACTGGGCTGCATCCTGGCGAAACCGGACGAAAGGTTCTCTCTTCCGTCAGATTGACGGTCGAATGAATATGTGTTATGCTCTTATATGTAATCATGATGTCATGTTTTCAATTCTGTGTGTCTGCTTTGGCGGAGCGTTTCTATTTTGTTAGGGGGAGATTGATTGTGTCTGATACTGCGTTTCTGTTAATACTTTCTATTCCGATCGTATTTGGGAATATAGTTTCCGGGCTGACTCCTGGCGCGTTTCTGGTTACATAAGAGAAATGCAGAAAATAGTCTGCAGAGTCCCGGACAGTCTGGGCTCTGCAGATCAAAAAAGAGTTGACATATTTTTTTTCTGATGTTATCATGTATTAGTGTGCCGCACAATGAGGTTATAAGCACTGCTCCGGGCAGTCACCGTAGTTGGCGAGTATTGGATATAAGGAGGTTACCATATGTACGCAATTATCGCAACAGGTGGTAAACAGTACAAAATAGCTGAAGGAGATGTTATCAGAGTAGAGAAGCTGGACGTTGAGCCCGGTTCTACTTATAACTTTGACCAGGTGCTTGCTGTAAGCGGAGAGACATTTACTGTCGGAACGCCTACCGTAGCCGGCGCGTCTGTTACCGCGACTGTAATCGGCAACGGCAAAGCAAAGAAAGTAATTGTTTACAAGTATAAGAGAAAAACTGGCTATCACAAGAAAAATGGTCACAGACAGTCTTATACTGAGCTGAAGATCGAAAAGATTAATCAGTAAATTTTTCCTGGACGGATGTGATGTGTCATGATCTGTGTGAGATTTTACCGTGACAGCATCGGACAGTATCGCGGTTTTGCCGTGAAGGGACATGCGGGATATGGAGTTTATGGCTCTGATATCGTATGTGCTGCTGTATCAGCTTTATCGATCAATGCGGCGAACAGCATCGAATACTTTTCTTCCGACCGCGCTGCTGTGCGGACCGAGGAAGAGGCAGGAATATTATATCTGCGTCTGGATACCCAAAAGGACGAAACTTCTCAGCTGTTTCTGAAAAGTCTGGAATTGGGACTGAAAAGCATCCAGAAGCAGTATGGCAGCAAGTATTTAAAAATCCTTTACAAGGAGGTGTAAGGTTATGTTAAATATGAATCTTCAGTTATTTGCTCATAAAAAAGGTGTAGGTTCTACCAAAAACGGCAGAGATTCTGAATCCAAGAGACTGGGCGCGAAGAGAGCAGACGGACAGTTTGTGAAGGCTGGAAATATTCTTTACAGACAGCGGGGAACCAAGATCCATCCCGGCAATAATGTAGGCCGCGGCGGCGATGATACTTTATTTGCTCTGATTGATGGTGTGGTAAGATTCGAGAGAAAAGGCAGAGACAAAAAACAGGTTTCTGTATATCCCAAAGTAGTGAACGAATAAATCTGACAGTGATTCGCAGTTCATGAAGCCGGCGCTTTTTAGGCGTCGGCTTTTTTAAAACATACACCCGAATGGAGGAATTTATGTTTGCAGATAGTGCAAAAATTTTTATAAAATCAGGCAAAGGCGGAGATGGACATGTCAGCTTCCGCAGAGAACTGTATGTGCCCAACGGCGGGCCTGACGGCGGGGACGGCGGTCGGGGCGGCGATATTATTTTTGAGGTGGATGAGGGGCTGAATACCCTGTCTGATTTTCGACACGTCCGCAAATATGCTGCTCAGAATGGAGAAGAAGGCGGCAAACGCCGGTGTCATGGCAAAGACGGGGCAGATCTGATTATTAAAGTTCCTGCGGGAACGGTCATCAAAGATGAAGAAACCGGAAAAGTAATCATGGATATGTCCGGTGACCATAAAAGGGAAATTCTTCTGAAAGGCGGCCGTGGCGGCCAGGGTAACATGCATTATGCAACGGCAACCATGCAGGTTCCCAAATACGCTCAGCCGGGACAGCCGGGACGGGAACTGTGGGTACGTCTGGAACTGAAAGTAATTGCGGATGTAGGTCTGGTAGGTTTTCCGAATGTGGGGAAATCTACTTTTCTGTCCAGAGTCACCAATGCCCGTCCTAAGATCGCAAATTATCATTTTACTACATTAAATCCGGTGCTGGGCGTAGTGGATATGGGAGGAGGCAGCAGCTTTGTGATTGCCGATATCCCGGGGCTGATTGAGGGCGCTTCGGAAGGTGTGGGGCTGGGCCATTCATTTCTAAAACACATTGAACGGACAAAAGTGATGATTCATATGGTGGATGCAGCTTCGGTAGAAGGACGTGACCCGGTGGCAGATATTCATACTATTAACGGAGAGCTGAAAGCCTATAATCCTCAGCTGCTGGAGCGCCCTCAGGTGATTGCAGCCAATAAGATGGACGCGGTATATCAGGAAGACGGCGTGCCGGACCCGGTCGTGCGGATCCGGGAGGCATTCGAACCGGAAGGAATACCGGTCTTCCCCATTTCTGCAGTAAGCGGACAGGGGATAAAAGAACTTCTCTTTTATGTCGCGGATCTGCTGAAAGATATGGATACAGAGCCGGTGGTATTTGAAAAAGAAATCAATCTGGAATTTCCGGACAATGAAAATCTTCCTTTTACCGTAGAAAAAGTAGAGGATGGGATATACAGCATTGAGGGTCCCAGAATTGATAAGATGCTGGGCTACACCAATCTGGATTCGGAAAAGGGTTTTGCATTTTTTCAGAAGTTTCTGAAAACATCCGGCATTTTGGATGAGCTGGAGCGTCAGGGTATCCAGGAAGGAGATACCGTTCGGATGTATCAGCTGGAATTTGATTATTACAAATAGAAAAAGATATCAGATCAATTTGAAGTGAGGAAACTATGAACAGCAAACAGAGAGCTTATCTAAAAGGGCTGGCTATGAATATCGACCCGATTTTTCAGGTCGGCAAAGCCAGCCTGACACCGGAGCTGACAGCTGCAGTAGACGAGGCGCTGGAAGCCCGGGAACTGATTAAAATCGGCGTATTAAAAAATTGCTTTGATGACCCGAAGGAAATCGCTGTTACACTGGCCGAACGAACCCGTTCAGAAGTAGTGCAGGTAATCGGGAAAAAAATTGTATTATTCCGGCAGGCAAAGGAAAAAAGCAAAATTCAGCTGCCCTGAGTAGCCGGTATGGGGTGTGATATTCATGAACGGCAAAAAAATCGGTATTATGGGCGGGACCTTTGATCCGATCCATATCGCTCATCTGCGTCTGGCAGAAACAGCCTATGAAACCTTTCAGCTGGATCAGGTAATCTTTGTGCCGGCTGCTGATCCGCCGCATAAATCAGGCAGCAGAATCACCAGCTATGCAAAACGGGCCGATATGGTAAAGGCGGCAATTGAGAACAATCCGCATTTTATCTGTTCAGACATTGAATGGATGCGGAAAGGCTATTCCTATACATCGGAAACATTGGAATGGTTCGATAGAGAAATGCCAGGCAATTCTTTTTACTTTATCGTGGGAGCCGACTCACTCTTTTATATGGATGACTGGCACAATCCCGGGCGAATCTTCCAGTTGGCCACAGTACTGGCGGTTACCAGAGGAGAGGTGTCCATGGAGCAGCTGGAGGAAAAAATCTGTTTTCTGAGGGAGAAATTCCATGCCAGAGTCTATGCTATGGAATATGCCAATCTGGACATTTCCAGTCATATGATCCGCGCTCTGGTAGCAGAGAACCGTTCGATCCGGTATTTTGTTCCCGATCAGGTAGCGAAATATATTTACACAAATCGGCTTTATCTGAATCAAAATCAGCACGATCTGTCTTTTTCCCACAGGATGGATTGTGTAACAGACGACAAAGGCAGGGAATCATGTCATGATAACAGAAATCATAGATATTCGGAATAAATTAAAAAAGAAACTGAATCCTGACCGGTTTGAACATACTCTCGGTGTCTCTTACACAGCCGTTTGCCTGGCTATGCGTTATGGCTGCGATCTGAGGCAGGCGGAGTTGGCCGGCCTTCTCCATGACTGCGCCAGACAATATCCTGTAAACGAGCTGGCAGAACGGTGCAGCCGGCATCAAATTGAAATCACTGCGTATGAGCAGAAAAATCCCATTTTGCTCCATGCCAAACTGGGCGCATGGATGGCCGGACATAAATATCATGTGGAAGATCCGGAAATCGCCGACGCCATCCGGTATCATACTACCGGTCGGGCCGGAATGACGCTGCTGGAAAAAATTGTGTACACAGCCGACTATATTGAGCCCAGAAGATATAAAGCAGAAAACCTGAGCAGAATACGGCCGATGGCATTCCAGGATTTGGATGAATGTATTTACGAAATTATGCGAGATACTCTGGAATACCTGAAGGGCAGGAGCGGCGTAATCGATGAGACAACCGCGGACGCCTATCAGTATTACCGGGAATTGCACAATAGGAAAAAGGAGAGTGACAGATGGCAGAGTCAATGAGTATGGTAAAAATCGCCTATAAAGCGCTGGATGATAAACTGGCAGAGGATATTACGGTGATTGATATTTCAAAAGTGTCTGTTCTGGCAGACTATTTTATGATTGCCAGCGGTGCGAACATCAATCAGGTACAGGCGATCGCCGATGAAGTGATGGAGAAAATGGAACGGGCCGGCTATCCCATGCGCCAGATCGAAGGCTATGACGCGGCAGCCTGGATTCTGATGGATTATTCTGATGTGGTCATTCATGTATTTTCCAGAGATGACCGGAGATTTTATGATTTGGAGAGAATCTGGAGAGACGGAGCCATTATTGACATGACACAATATGGAGACTGAATTTTTCAGGAACAACCGGTATGTCTCGGCAGTCCCGGAAGCGTTTGCTCCGGGCCGCCGATCTGTACCGGTCTTTTACTGTCTGCCGGATACGGCTGATTACATTCAGAAACTAATTTTCAGAAAGGCCTCGATTATATCAGGAAATATTCATCCGAAGCAGTCCGATCACCTTTCCCAGTATCTCAACATGGGATACAATAATGGGCTGCATGGTGTCATTTTCCGGCTGGAGACGGTAATAGCCATCCTCTTTATAAAAGCGCTTCACAGTGGCGGAGTCATCAAGCAACGCTACGACAATTTCACCGTTTTCCGCAGTATTTGTCTGTTCTACAATCACGTCATCCCCGTCAAGAATCCCGATGTTAATCATACTGTCGCCCTTGACATGGAGAATAAATACCTCCTTATTTGGAAGCATCTCAGCCGGCATGGGAAAGTAATCTTCAATGTTCTCAACTGCCAGGATCGGCATACCTGCAGCCACGTTGCCTACAATCGGGACCTGAACCATTTCTTTCCGGTTTAAATTAAAATCTTCATCCAATATTTCAATCGCCCGCGGCTTGGTGGGATCTCGTCTGATATATCCGTTTTTTTCCAAGGTTTCCAGGTGGGAGTGTACAGAAGAGGTGGATTTTAAATGTACTGCCTCACAAATGTCGCGAACTGCCGGCGGATATCCTCTGTGCAAAATCTCTTTTTTTATAAAGTCCAGTATCTCCTGCTGTTTTGGTGTGATTTTTCCGTTCGCCATAGCAATATCCTCCCGCTTTTGATATTAATATACTAACACACGTTCGAAAAAAAATCAAACATTTTTTAAAACATTTGTTCGAAAAACAGTTGACAAACACATGTTCCCGAAATATAATAGAGTCACAAAAGCAAACATTCGTTCGCAACACATGTTCGCAATATTCGCTGATTCACAACACACGTTCGATATTTGCGGTGTGCACCTGATAATGGAGGGAATGAGTATGAATCGTACAAAAGCTGTCAGGAAAATGATGCGGAGATATGCCGCCAGAGAATGGAACAGCCACAAAATCATATGGGCCGCTGCTTTGGCCATTGTTATCAGCTTTGTCGTTTTTGGCATTACTGTGCGGGGCGTACAGGCCAGAGAGCCGGAAACCGGGCGGGTAAAATACTATACCAGCATACAGATCCGGAGCGGAGATACATTATGGGAAATTGCGGACACAATTGCAGACGCTTATGAACTGGATACCCGCGACTGTGTGGAAGAACTGAAATTTATGAACAACATGAAAACCGACACGATACATGCCGGGAACTATCTGACTGTGTTTTATTATGAGGAAGCGGCGGAGTAACAGACAGTGCTGCAGCTTTCTTCACATTTTGTCAAGATATTCAGCCATATCATTTCCGATGCCGGAAATGATATGGCCGGGCAGTGGGAGAGGAGAGGGGCATACTGTCCTCTACGGCTGTTTCTTTTCTCTTTTTTCTCTCAATCTTACTTTATTTCTCGCAGACCGCCGATTCTGGTCTTCGATTGCGGCGTAGTGCTTTCTGGTCGTGTTGACATCTGAATGGCCCAGCACATCCGCCACCAGATAGATATCCCCGGTCTCCTGGTAGAGATTGGTTCCATATGTACTCCGCAGCTTGTGTGGCGTAATATTTTTCAGAGCAGTGACAGAGCGTGTATATTTTTTTACCAGATTTTCCACGCTCCGCACATTAATCCGTTTTCTCTGGATGGAAAGAAAAAGCGCGTCTTCATGACCTTCCACAGGAACGATTTGTTTGCGTTCTTCCATATAATCCCGAAGAGCTTCCTCCACTTCATCACTGAAATAAACAATGACTTCCTTTCCGCCCTTTCGATGGATTTTGATGCCGTCATTTTTAAAATCCACGTCGCCCAGATCCAGACCAACACATTCAGATACACGGATGCCTGTGCCCAGAAGAAGAGAAATCAGTGCCAGATCCCGAATTTTTGTTTTGTTATGAAAGATTTTTTGAGATTTGGTCAGCTGATCCCCCTGCTCCACATGATCCAGCAGCATGGCCACTTCATCGATGTCCAGCCGGATGATTGCTTTATCTGACACTTTCGGCATGTCAATTAATGCGGCGGGGTTGTTTTTGATCATTTCATGACGGTAAAAGAAATTGTAAAAGGTTTTTAACGAAGAAACCTTCCGCATAATACCCCGTTCTCTGTTCATATGTTCCTTGTTGTTCTGCTCCGGCGTATCCTTATGATAATATTTCAGATATTCCATATATTCCATCAGGTCGGACGCTGTCAGCCGGTCCAGCAGCTCCAGTGGGATGTCTTTCTTTTCCACTGACCGGAGCTCCGGATTGTTTTTGATCAGATAATCAAAAAAGATATTCAAATCATAGGCATAGGCGATACGTGTTCGGGAAGATGTAGTCGGCTCAATCCCTCTGAAAAAATCCTTTACAAAGGGTGGGAGAGAAGCGATCAGTTCCCGCAGCTTCTGTGTATTTTCAATATCTACCTGTTCATAATATGGGCGGTTGCTCATAGTTACCCACCTCCTGTCTGTTGATGGCTGTCGTCTGACTGTGCTCCGTTATGGCTGTGGTTTTGAAGATATCTGCCTTTTGGGCCAGCCTTTGATATCACCATTGATAACCGCCGAAAACATCCGTTCCTTCACACCGGGATTGTCCTGGTTCAGCTGCCGCAGAAGCTGCTTCGCGTATTCCCGTCTGGTATAGCCATCGGCAGGACACGGACTTTTACAGACCGGAAGATTCATCAAATGCTGAAATCCGATAATATCTGCCTCCGGCACATAAAGCAGCGGCCGGATTACAGTCAGATCCATCCGATCCAGATAAGTGTAGGGAGAAAAGGAATAAAAGCGTCCCTCATATATCAAAGACAGCAGCATGGTTTCGATCACGTCATCCCGGTGATGGGCATAGGCTACCTTATTGCAGCCCAGTTCTTTTGCCTTTTCATTAAAGGCGCCTTTCCGCATTTTGGCGCAGAGGGAACAGGGGTTGGATTCTTTGCGTTCCTCAAAAATAATCTGGCCAATTTCACTTTTTACAATAGTGTAGGGAATTTCCATCTGCCGGCACAGTTCCTGTATCTGGCTCAGATCGAATCCCGGAAACCCCAGGTCTACCGTAATGGCCTGAAGTTCGAAGGATCTCGGATAAAACCGTTTCAGACCATGAAGGGCGTAAAGAAGTGTCAGGCTGTCTTTTCCTCCGGAGATGCCGACTGCGATCCGGTCGCCGTCAGCGATCATCTGATAATCATCCACAGCCCGTCTGGTATAGCTTAAAAGTTTCTGTAATTTCATGAACGATTTCCTTTCTATTCCGCAGAAAAACTCCTGTTTGTTTCTCTGCCTATTTAGTATATAATAAATAAGGAATGAATGCCAGTCTAATTTAAAATAGAAGAATTATGAGAGGAGAATTATAATTTTATGAATTGGACTAAAAAACTTATGGAGCAAATCGCAGAGCTGCATCTTCCGGAATCTATCCGCGTCAGGCTGATTCCCACGGAACAGCTGGTTTTTAACCCGCTTTTCCGGAAATTCTGTGAAGAAAACACCTGTCATAGTTATGGCGCAAATTACAGCTGTCCACCGTACGCAGGCACCGCGGAGGAACTGATCACCCAGGTCAAAACATACCCCTATGTTATTGTATACCAGATATTCCATACATATCCCGATGAACAGGCGCCTGTATACAAAAATGAAAAGATTATTACAGAAGCCCGGATGGAACATCAAAAGGCCGGCGATCAGATTCAGAAGGTTTTAGAGGAGCATCATGCGGTATTTCATGCCATTGGATCAGGCAAATGCATTTTATGTCCGGAATGTGCATTGCTTCAGAATCAGCCATGCCGCAAACCGGATCAGCTCCGAAAATCAATGAGCGCATATTGTATCGATGTTAACCAGCTGGCTCAGACCTGCGGTCTGGAATTCGGAGACAGTATCCATACGTTAACATATTTTGGATTATTCTGCATTGGTGAGAATTAAACTGTGCGCCAATTAACGCTTAATTGCAGACACTGAATTGATTGTATGTATGGGTATGGTTAAAGCAAAAAGGTTCGGATAAGGGCGATGGAAGAGATAGTTTTAACTATTCGCAAAACTCAACTTTAACGAATAGTTAAGCTGAGTTTTGCTTGAAATTATCGATTATCAGTTTTGCAATAAAAATTCAGTTTACATAATTAAATTATGTAAACTTTATGATAATACTATTGACCTTTCTTACATATAATGATATTATAATGTTCGTTTACAGATCAGGAGGCTGTTAAATAGAAAATAGAATATCAAAAAGCGCCAGCGCCTTTTTTGGAACGGATGATAAAAAAGGACGACGAGGTGAAGAGCAATCGAAAATTCGGCGGATACTCTTCCGTACGCTTCCGGGTACGAGATATATTGGCAAATATGCGGGTAACTGCAAAACAAATACAATATAGCCGGAAATTGCACTGTACATTGAAAATTTCATAATGAACAATTCAGAAAATCGCAAAATCAGAAATAAGGAGTAAAAATTATGTGTGGAATTATTGGATATACAGGTGTGCTGGACGCCAGAGACGTATTGCTGAAAGGACTGGCGCAGCTGGAATACCGGGGCTATGACAGCGCGGGAATCGCTCTTTCTGACGGATGTGGAAATATAACGGTGCTGAAACAGGCCGGCAGAGTAGAAAACCTGGCGGATACCTGTAAAAACAGCGCTCCGCTCTCTCACTGCGGCATCGGACATACCAGATGGGCTACTCACGGCGGCGTATCAAAACAGAATGCCCATCCCCATCAGGCAGGGCGTGTGACACTGATTCATAATGGTATTATCGAGAATTATCACCAGCTGACAGATCAATTCCATCTCCGGGAAATGCTGAAATCTGAGACGGATACAGAGGTTGCAGCTCAGGTCATCAATTATTTTTATGCCGGTGATCCGGTTGAGGCGATCCGCAGGGCGCTGAAAGAGATCGATGGCTCTTTTGCATTCTGCATCATGTTTTCTGATATTCCAGGAAAAATTTACTGTGTCAGAAATGTCAGTCCGTTGGTGGCCGCTGTGTCGGACCAGGGCGCTTTTATCGCTTCTGATCTGACAGCATTGATTCCTTATACGAAAGAATATTTTATTCTTCCGGAATATGATATCGCTGTTCTGGAGGAAAACCGCATCACGGTTTTAAATGGGAAAAATCAGCCGGTTTCTCCCGAGATGCTGGAGGTAACATGGGACACGGAATCTGCCCAGAAGAACGGATATCCTTTTTATATGTTGAAGGAAATCCATGAACAGCCGGAAGCGCTTTTAAATACGATCATGCCGCGCGTCAAAGATCACCTCCCTGATTTTACCCAGGAGAATATCCCGGACAGCCTGCTGGCTTCCTGCGAAAAAATCGCAATTGTCGCCTGCGGCACTGCTATGTATGCCGGCATGGTGGGCAGGGCGCTGATGGAGCCTCTTCTGCGAATTCCAGTGTCTGTCCATATCGCTTCGGAATTCAGATATGAGCAGCCTTTGATTGATGAAAAAACACTGGCGATTGTAATCAGTCAGTCTGGGGAAACTATTGACACGCTGGCAGCACTGCGTCTGGCCAGGAGCTTGGGCGCCCCGGTGCTTTCTGTCGTGAACGTGAAGGGCTCAACCATTGCCAGAGAAAGTGACTATGTGATTTATACCCATGCAGGTCCTGAGATTGCGGTGGCCAGCACCAAGGCATACGCAGTTCAGCTGGCTGTCATGTATTTAATCGCTTGCAAGATTGCTCTTGTAAAAGGAACGTTTCAGAGTGAGGAAGCGATAGCCTTTATCGACAATCTGCTTTCCTGCATCCCTGCGATTGAAGATGTGCTGAAGCATGAGGATTGTATTCAGAAAGCTGCGGAACAGATCAGGGATGCCAGCGATGCTTACTTTATCGGACGGGGGCTGGATTATGCATATTCTTTGGAAGGTGCTCTGAAGCTGAAAGAAATTTCCTATATTCATGCGGAGGCTTATGCCGCAGGTGAGCTGAAGCATGGAACGATTGCTCTGATCGAAGAAGGAACTCCGGTGATCGCCTTTGCCACTCAGGAGCATGTATTTCAGAAAACGATATCAAACATCCGTGAGGTACGTGCCCGGGGCGCTTTCGTCATATTGATTACCAAAGAAAACGCGCCGGTGCCGGAGGGAATCTGTGATATTCATTTTACTGTAAAGGCCTGTCACGATCAGTTTACAGGTCTTCCCGCAGTTGCAATCTTACAGTTGATTGCCTACTACACTTCCGCTGCCAAGGGACTGGATGTCGATAAGCCAAGAAATCTGGCAAAATCTGTGACAGTGGAGTAAAAACACCTGAGCTGGCCAATGTAATAGTTAATATTTACCGGGCATAAGTTTACATAATTATTTTATGTAAACTTATGCCCGGGCCTGTATTTACTCTGCACATCCTTTTGCTCTGCAAATTTTATATATTTTGTATTGCAGAGCAACTACTGCTATTGTCTAAAGGGACAACATTTCATACAGTACGGCGGAAATAAAAAGCGGGAAAACACAACATGAGGTGTTCATTCCCGCTCTTTTTCTGCCTGCGTATCTATAT
>CAJFOT010000100.1 GCA_904397815.1 Candidatus Paralachnospira sangeri | reverse complement strand
TGGCGGCGTAGTAGTAAGCCGCCGTTTCTACTACGGTTTTACTACTTTTCAACGCCAAGTGAGGCTCCGAAATGCCATGATATGCGAGGTATCTTCCGAAACGCAATATGCCGGAAATGCTTGACATTCCAAGCCTTTCCGACATTTGCGGAGATTTGAAAAGATAATCAGAAAATCGGTAAAACTTTTAAAATAGAAAAAGAGAAGAATCCTCAGTATTACACTGAGCTTCTTCTCTTTTATCTTTTTTAAGTGTTTAAAAAAGGATTATAATCTCTTCCCTCTTTTCTGTCAAACGGAATCATTTCTTACCGGAATTACCTCCCCGGAATTCCAAAAGAACAAGGAACACCGCACATGCATTTCCCGCAGGTATCTCCATCGCCAATCGGATAGTGGGGCACAATCTTATCATAAATCTGCTCATTACACTTATAGCGGTCATATATCCCCCTGCCTTCACGGACAGAAAACGCCTGGTTGACGCACCGTTCCATACATCTGCCGCAGATGCCTCTGGTTTTGAACAGGCAGTATTCTTCATCAGTCCGCGCCGTCGGTTCCAGCCGCATATCCGTTATTACGCTCCCGATTCTGCCGCAGCAGCCCTTTTCTGTTATCAGCATCTGATGAACACCGAATTTGCCGATCCCTGCTATATACGCAGCGCTTTTATGAGACCAGCTGCTGATCAGTTTTTCCTGATCGTAATGATAAGTAGGCGGCAGCTGGGAAGCGTGATAACCCTTTTCCGTGATCCAGCTGTAAAGGCATATATTTAAATCCTTTAGCATATTATTTGTTTCAATACAGGCATAATCCCATTCTTTGGAACTTTCCTCATCAGGGATATTGCTGATCCCAACCGTTCCGGCGAAAGGGATAAAGTAAACCAGCACAGACTTTGCGCCGGGCACCAGATCTGACGGCATGGCATGTGCGGGACCTATAATATTTTTCAGCTCCGCAAACAAAGGATCCTCTGCATCCGCAACACCGATGACAGGATTCTGCCAGGCTGTCATCGTATGATTGCGTCCCTGATAATCCCGTACAAAATCTGTGATCATCTTCTCCAGCAGTTCTCGTGTTTCCATTTCGTCATCTCCCCTTCCTATCTTTAAAAGAGCCGGCTGCGTAAGCTTTTCACTCCCGTCCCGTAAACTGTATCATCCGATCGCCCTTCGCGCGCCCGATCAGCACCAGTCCATACTGTTCCGCCAGCAGGACAGCGTCTCTGGTCGGCGTCTCCTTGCTGGCTATCACAGGGATGCCGGCCCGGATGGCTTTCACCGCCATATCTGTCGGAATCCTTCCGCTGGTGAAGACCATACACATTCCCGGGTTCAGATGATGCGCGGCACAATAGCCGATCACCTTATCCATGGCATTATGCCGTCCGATATCCTCGCACTGGAAGAGGAGCTGTCCCTCCCGGGCGAGATAGCAGCTGTGGGTGGACCGGGTCATCCGGTGGAGAGGCGTATCCTCCCGGAACAGGTCAGACATCCCGAAAACCCATGCCGGCTCCCAGGAGGCCGCCGGAAGCCGCGTCAGCCCGGCATATGCCCGGATCTTCTCTCTGCGTCCCTGGCCGTCTGTTCCTGTCAGCTCCACTGCCGCCCTGCTGCCGTCCTCCGTTATATCCATGCGTCTGATCTCTTCCGCTGTACGGATGATCCCCTCGCTGACCAGATGGCCCAGCACCAGCTCCGGCAGATGGGAAGGCGTGCAGACCAGTTCCATCGTCAGCTGTCCGTCCACCGTAACCTCCATCCGATGTTCGCCGACCACCGCCACAGTGGTTTTCTCCTTCTGTCCGTCGCGTCCGATCTGTATCCCATCCACATCATAAAACATTTTCTTTTCCTGATCACTCATGCTGATTTTCCCTCCATTCTGAGAAAATTATAGCACAGAAACCGGACAGAAACAAAGACAGCCCCGCACCATTCAGGCCCTTTCTCACCCCTGAACGGTACGGGACTGTCTCCCGCTCGCTGTTATCATCTGATAACATGATAATTGACTATGCCGTGTAATCCTGCCCCAGGCATTCACCGTCATACACACTGATCCAGTATTCTCCCTTCTGCTTTGTCACAGAATTCTGAAACTCCAGCACCCAGGCCAGCTCCTTCGCCTCAGCCTCTGTCAGGTCAGGCGCCTCCCCTTCATGGCCGGGATTCAGCGGCACATAAAAGCTGCGGCAGCCCGCCGGCCACATCTTTGTCTCATCATACCTTCCCTTTTCCTTTCGTCTCATACTCAAATACTCAGATCATTTTTCCGGTTTCGGAAACTGCCCATATGAAGCATATCATGGTACATACCATGCATAAGGCAAAGTCCCTCATATGTTTTCCTTCCAGATCTACATGAAGATACAGGTCAACTGCCCGGATCAAAAATCCAATTCCCATCAACGCGCGCATTATAAAGCTGGCGATAAAATATGGGAGTATATGAATACAGCTCAGGAAAAAAACGGTGAAAAACATAACGCCTGTTGCCATGACTGTTTTCCTCAATGTTAAAATCCCCCTTTCTGTTTCCGCTCACTCTTTCCGCCCGCCATCGGAATCACCTTTTCTTTTCATACATCACGCGTACCGTACTATCTTATATTAATATCCTTATCACATATTCCATTATCTGTCAATATACATTGAAAAATTTTAAACGCTACAATGAAACGCTGTATTGACTGGCCTATTATAATACAGTACAATAACTGACAGAAAATGATAAAAGGAAGGTGCAGAATTTGATAGAATATTACGGGCTTTCCCCAATTGAATACCAGCTGATGGAGTTTTTCTGGCAAAATGACCGATCCTTTACTTTCAATGAAATCATGGCCTATTTTTCCGAGAAAGAAGGAAAGATCTGGAAAAAGCAAACGCTCCATACCCACTTAACGCACCTGATCCGGAAACAGGCTCTAACCGGCATCATGTGCGGAAAAGGCTGCAAGAAATATGAAAGGTCGTCAACAAAGGAAGAATATATTCAGCAGTGGACATCCGACTTCCTGGCCAAAACCTTCGACGGATCTGTCGGCGCGTTTGTGCGCGCCGTTACGAATGACGGCCGCAAACTATCCCAGAAAGACTATGAAGAACTGAAAGCACTGTTAGATGAACAATCATCATGACAAAAAGCAGGCTGGCGGCATTTGCTTTGGAGCAGACGCCGCTCCCGCAGAAAGGAAAATTTGAAATATGGAAACGCGTCTGCTGTTTCAGGCATCCGCCAAATTTATCTCCGGCGTCCTGCTGATCATCCTGCTGCTGTTCCTTCCCGCCGGCACTCTGTCCTACTGGAGAGGGTGGCTGCTGATTGCTGTGCTGTTTCTCCCCATGCTGCCCGCCGGCATCCTGTTATGGGCCAGGGCGCCCAAGCTGCTGGAAAAGCGGCTGCATTCCAGAGAAAAGGAACAGACACAGAAAGAGGTCATCCTCCTCTCCCTCCTGATGTTTGCTGCCGGTTTTATCACGGCAGGCCTTGATTTCCGGTACGGATGGAGCCGGCTGCCTGTCCCTGTCAGCATTGCAGCCGCTGTTGTCCTTCTCTGCTCCTACGGCCTGTATGCCGAGGTTCTCAGAGAAAACGCCTATCTGTCCCGTACAGTCGAAGTGCAGGAAGGACAAAAGGTAATCGACACCGGGCTTTACGCCATCGTCAGGCACCCCATGTATTTCGCCACCGTCCTTCTCTTCCTGTCCATGCCCCTGGTCTGCGGTTCGCTTTACGCTTTTCTTATTTTTCTGATATACCCGCTGATCCTGGTCAGGCGGATCCGAAATGAGGAGGCTCTGCTGACAGCAGAGCTGGCAGGCTACCGGGAATATACGGAAAAGGTACGGTACCGGATGATTCCATTCATCTGGTAAATTCCATAAAATTCCGATAAGAGCGGTCTATATCATACGTCACTGATGATTAATCCACTCGTAAGGCGTCTCCTGATATACGTAATAGTTCAGCCAGTTGGTGTACAGCAGGTTGGCGTGGCTTCTCCACCGCAGCAGGGGGAAGGTGGACGGATCGTTGTTGCGGTAGTAGTTGACCGGGATCTCCGGGTTGATGCCCTTCCTGACATCCCGCTGATATTCATCGTTCAGGGTCATGCGGTCATATTCGGGATGGCCCATCACAAATACCTTTCTGCCGTCGGTGCTGAGGAGGAGATAAACCCCGGCCTCCTCGGACTCTGCGCACAGAATCAGGTCTTTACAGTTCAGCACATCCATCCGGTCTACCGTAGTATACCGGGAATGGGGCGCGAAAAATTCATCGTCAAAGCTGCGGATCAGGGGAATCTTCCGGTCGGTTATGGTATGGCGGTAGATGCCTGACAGCTTGTGGTCCATCAGGTGTTTCTGAATGCCGTAATGATAGTACAGGCCGGCCTGAGCGCCCCAGCAGATGTGGACGGTGGAGGTCACATGGGTTTTAGTCCACTCCATGATCTCTGTCAGCTCGCCCCAGTAGTCCACCTCTTCAAACTCCATCTGCTCCACCGGCGCGCCGGTGATAATCATGCCGTCGAACTTCTGGTTCCGCACATCGGCGAATACCTGATAGAATTTATTCAGATGGCTGGAAGCCGTGTTTTTGGACACATGGTTGGTCAGATTCAAAAAGGACACGTCCACCTGAAGCGGGGTATTGGACAGAGCCCGCAGCAGCTGCAGCTCTGTGTCCTGCTTGATGGGCATCAGATTCAGGATAAGGATCTGGAGCGGACGGATATCCTGGGTCAGCGCCCGGTCCTCATCCATAATAAAAATATTTTCCTTTTCCAGCACTGCTCTGGCAGGCAGGTCGTTCTGTATTTTAATCGGCATTGCTTATCTTTCCCTTCATAATTATAATCATTTTGCTGTCATATTTCTCTTCCGATGAGCTTCAGGAAATCTTCCTCTGAGAGAATGGGAATCTCCAGCTCCCTGGCTTTTTTGTTCTTTGCGGAAGAGGATGTGGTGTCATTGTTAATCAGATAGCTGGTCTTTCCTGTCACAGAGCCGGTTACCTTCCCGCCCTGCTCTTCGATCAGGGCTTTCAGCTGATTCCGGTTGTCGAAATGGTTCAGGCTGCCGGTGATGACGAAGGTTTTCCCGCTCAGCGGCAGGTCTCCTGTCTCAAAGTTCTCCGGCGCGATCCGCACCTCTTCCAGCAGGCTGTGGAGCAGCGCCCGGTTTTTCTCCCGGGCAAAATACTGGACGATTCCATCGGCAATCACATCGCCGATGCCGTCGATCTCCACCAGTTCTTCCTTCGTGGCCTTTTCCAGCTTTTCCGGATCGTTCTGAAAGGCCCGGCAGAGCATTTTCGCGTTGGCGGGGCCGATATTGGCGATCCCCAGCCCGTAGATCAGCTGCCACAGGTGGGTGTCTCTGGCGGTTTCCACCGCCTGCAGGAGATTCTGGCAGGACTTTTCTCCGAAGCCATCCAGCTGGGCCATCTCTTCCCGGTACCGGTCCAGATGAAACAGATCCGTCAGGTCGTGGAGGAAGCCGTGGGCAATGAATTTCTCCAGAGTTGCCTCCGACAGCCCGTCGATATTCATGGCGTCCCGGCTGACGAAGAGGGCGAAGCCTTTGATTTTCTTGGCCGGACAGGCCGGATTGACACAGTACAGAGATTTCACGTCATTCACCGCCCGGATCTCCGTTTTTTCCCCGCACACCGGACAGACTTCCGGGATATGGCTGACGCCGCTCCTGGTCAGGTTCTCCCCGATCTGGGGAATGATCATATTGGCCTTATATACAGTAATCCGATCTCCCTCTCCCAGCTCCAGGGCTTCCAGGATGCTGAGATTGTGGACGCTGGCCCTGCTGACAGTGCTTCCCTCGATCTCCACCGGCTCAAAGACCGCCACCGGATTGATCAAACCTGTCCGGGAAGCGCTCCACTCAATATATTTTAATGTGGTCTCCGCTGTCTCATCCGCCCACTTAAAAGCGATGGAATCCCTGGGAAACTTGGCCGTCCTGCCCAGGGATTGTCCGTAGGCGATGTCGTCAAAGGTCAGCACCAGGCCGTCTGACGGGAAATCCTGCTCACCGATCTCCCGGGAAAAGGCTTCCACAGCTTCCGTCACAGTCTCCCGGCTGACTCTCCGCCAGAACACAGTCTCAAACCCCTGGGACCGGAGCCACTCCATCTGTTTTTCCCTGGAATTTTCAAAGTCGACGCCCTCCGCGTCCACCAGGGTAAAGGCGTAAAAGCGCACGTCCCGTTTCGCCGTAATCTCATTATTCAGCTGGCGGACAGAACCGCTGCACAGATTCCGGGGATTTTTATATCTGGCGTCCACATCGGCGATCTCCTCGTTGATCCGGTTAAAGGTGCTGTAGTGGATCACCGCCTCGCCTCTGAGCACCAGCCGGCCCTGATAACCGATTTTCAGCGGAATATTGGCGAACACCCTGGCATTGTTGGTGATCACCTCCCCCACTTCCCCGTTGCCCCTGGTAACTGCCTTAAACAGCCGACCCTCCTCATAGGTCAGGACAATGGTCAGGCCGTCCATCTTCCAGGACAGCAGCCCTTCCTGATCTCCCAGCCACTCTGCCAGAGCCGCCGGCTCCTTCGTCTTATCCAGAGAAAGCATCGGGCTCTGATGGGCCTCCTTGGGCAGCTCGCTGAGCAGCTCGTATCCCACCCTGGTAGTGGGGCTTCCGGACAGGGTGACTCCTGTCTCCTTCTCCAGCTCTGCCAGTTCATCATACAGCCGGTCATAATCATAATTGCTCATGATCTCCCGGTCTTCCTGGTAATAGGCTTTCTCCGCCTCATTTAGCAGCGGCACCAGCTCTTTCATTCTCGCGATTGCGTCCATTGACTTTTTCCTTTCTTTCCGCCAGGGGTATTCAGCGAATCCTTCAGCAGAGCCTGCAGTGTTTTCAGCTCCGCGCCCCTGATCTCCCGGTATTCCCCCGGTTTCAGGTCTCCCAGCCGGATATTCATCACCCGGACCCGTTTCAGGAATAACACACGAAATCCCAGGAATTCACACATCCGCCGGATCTGGCGGTTTAATCCCTGGGTCAGAATAATCCGGAAGGTATGGGCTCCCAGTTTTTCCACCTTACACGGCTTCGTCATCGTATCCAGAATCGGCACCCCTGACGACATGGCCCTGATAAACTCCTCCGTCACCGGCCCGTTGATTCTCACAATATATTCTTTCTCATGATCGTTGCCGCCCCGGAGGATTTTATTCACCAGCTCTCCCTGATTGGTCATCAGGATCAGCCCTTCCGAGGCCTTATCCAGCCGTCCCACCGGATAGACCCGCATCGGATAATGGATAAAATCCACGATATTATCCTTCTCCTTTTCCGCGGTGGTGCACACAATGCCCTGAGGCTTATAAACCGCCAGCAGCACCGGGCTGGCATGGCCGTGAATCTCCCGTCCGTCCACCACAATCCTGTTTTCCTCACTGACCTTCATGCCCATCCGGGCGGGCTGGCCGTCCACCAGTATTTTCCCCTGCTCTGTCAGCCTGTCTGCCTCTCTGCGGGAACAGACGCCGGCATCGCTGAGATATTTATTCAAACGTATCTTTTCCATCATATTTTTATAATCCTCTGTATCTGCAGGACATATCCCGCCCTGCACAGATCTCATTCACAAATCCGGTCTGCCGGAGCACAGTTTCAGGCATTCTGGCTGACCAGTTTTATGTGGCCTGCTTTCTCATCTCCGTACACCGCCCGGTATACGCCCTGGTAGGCATCAAAAGTCAGCTCCATCTGATGCCCCAGCAGTTCCATTTCTGTCCCGAACACATCCGCCACAATCCCCAGTTCTGTCATCCCGTTTCTCAGATAAAAGGTCTTACGCCGCTTCCTCTGCTCCAGATTCTCCGCCTCCGGATCCAAACACTCAATTTCCAGGAAAAAACGTTTTCCCGCATAAAAATCAAAGAGAGTCTTCAGCGCCTCCGAGCCGCAGCCCTGGCCCCTGCGGCTGCCGTCAATGGCAAAGTAATCCAGCAGAACCAGATCTCCGTCCTTCATCGTAATCGCCAGACCTTCATAAGCGCCGTCCCGCTCCAGGTACAGAATATCCACCTGTCCTCTCCGGCCGGCCTCCACGATATGAGAAAAAGGTTTCCGCTCACAGGAGGGAAATGCCTGTAAATAAAGTTTCTCGATCTGTTCCAGCTGCTCCTGAGAACCTGCCTGCAATAAATTCACGATATCAATCCTCTTTCTGTCATCATTCACTTTCAGTATACACAAACTCTGTCTGTGCCTTTCAGTATATAAATATATCAGATTTTTCAGAGGTAGGCAAGGCCGTCAACAGGAAATACAGATCAGGTAATGCGCCTGGAGATGACACGCTGAACCCGTCTTTGCAGAGACCGGGGGCACAGATACAGACATGTGGAGACCTGAACAAAGTCTGTATCTGTGCCCCCGGTC
>CAJFOT010000099.1 GCA_904397815.1 Candidatus Paralachnospira sangeri | reverse complement strand
GCCTGTTTATAAATTCTTAGCGGGCAGGCAGGCGCTTTTCCAGGCGAATGCCGGCGCTCAACGCCTGCATTCGCCTGGAAAAGCGCCTGCCTGGCTGCTTAGAATTTATTCAGGCCGGGAACAAAGGCGTTAAGGGACAGGGCTGTCCGGATCCAGCGTTCTGCCGCGGCTGCTGATGCCGTCCGGGTTGTGTAAACCCTCCGAACGAAAACATATATTTTTTCTTTTCTTTTTGTGCTATGATAATGTCAGATGGATTTTCAGAATTTTTTTACAGGAGGGAGTCTGATTATGACGATACGACAGCTGCTGGAGCAGCCGCTGGTTTTTCTGGATGGCGGCACAGGCACGATGCTGCAGGCAAGAGGACTGAAGCCGGGGGAACGGACGGAATTGTGGAATGTGGAGAGGCCGGAGGAACTGGTGGCCCTTCACAGGAGCTATATTGAAGCCGGGGCAGATATTGTGAATACAAATACCTTTGGAATCAACAAATTTCATTATCATGAAAATGCGGCACATACAATACCGGAGCTGGTGCAGGCAGCCGTGGAGAATGTGAGAAAGGCTATTGGAGAAACAGGCGCAGATCGAGATATCTTTATTTCCCTTGATCTGGGGCCTACAGGGGAATTTCTGGAGCCCTATGGAGATCTGACTTTTGATGAAGCCTATGACAATTACCGCCAGCTGGTGCAGGCAGGGGCGGCGGCAGGGGTGGACAGTATTTCCATCGAAACCATGTTTTCCTGCGAGGAGGCGAAGGCGGCCTTAAAGGCCTGCCGTGACCACAGCAGTCTGCCGGTGCTGGTTTCTTTTTCTTTCAGTGAAAACGGACGTCTCCTCAGCGGGGAAACTGTGGAGCAGGTAGCTGCGGCGGCAGAGGAATATGGAGCGGCGGCAGTGGGATTTAACTGCGGTTTCGGTCCGGAGCAGATGAAGCCGCTGGCTGCGGAAATGCTGAAATGTACCAGCCTGCCGGTGATCGTAAAGCCGAACGCAGGCCTGCCGGATACATCCTCAGGTGAGGCGAAATATACGATGGGGCCGGAAGAATTCGCCGGGATTATGGAAGACATTGTGCAGATGGGCGTGAAACTGATTGGCGGCTGCTGTGGGACGACGCCCGCGTTTATCAGCCAGCTGAACCGGAGATTCAGGAAGTGATTGTTTTCATTTATGAAAAGTGAAACTGCTGTGTCCGTCTGGTTTGCCGATGAACCAGACGAATACAGCAGTTTCCGGTATCTTTTTACAGCCTTCCTCCAGGTCTTCCTCACGCAGTGTTTTTTTCTCGCAGCTCTTCATTATATTCTGTTAAAATCATGGCTGTTACCTCCGCTTCTTATTTAATCAGATAATCTTTTAAGATGTTTTGTTCATGCATGTTTTACGCCTTTCCCGAATAGAATATGATCAGGGAGTTTTTCAGGGCCTGTGCTGAGGCGGGGGCGATGCCGCGTAAAGAAACCCGCCTAGGCGGAGAACCCTGTGAACAGGATTTTTATCATAAGGAGAGTGCTATGGACCATTCAAATTATGCCGGACATGTACATAACAAAAGACGGCTGCCGCTGGCCTGGCTGCTGTTTTTGCTTCTAACCTGTCTGAGTTCCTGTACCCCTGCCCGGCAGGAGGAGACGGTCTCGGCACAGCCATCCTATGAGCAGTATTCACAGCAGGAGCTGCAGGATCAGATCAAAGGGGAGCAGGAGGCCTTTGACGCGTTTACAGAGTTGGTATTCCGGGATTCCATCCAGCAGAATACCATCAGCCTCCATTATTATCTGACAGACCCGGAGGCCTTTGGGATTACCGATTATCCCATTACCCTGGGGGACTATTCTTCCCAGGCGATCCGGGATTCCCGGGCGTCGGATGAGGAACTGCTGCGGCAGCTGCAGACGGATTACGACTACGATACATTGACCCGGGATCAGCAGCTGACCTATGATATTCTGGAGGGGGTACTGGAGACTGCGCTGGCTTGCGAGGAGTATCCGCTGTATTATGAATATCTCAGTCCCAATCTGGGGGTGCAGGCGGAGCTGCCTATTCTGCTGGCGGAATATAAATTTGACCGGCGTCAGGATGTGGAGGATTACCTGTCGATTTTATCCATCCTGCCGGATACCTTCAGCCAGGTGATTGCCTTTGAAAATGAAAAATCCCAGGCCGGCCTTTTTATGTGTGACCAGGTAGCAGACCAGGTGATCCAGGGCTGTCAGGATATCATGGCGGATCAGGGAAATCACTTTCTGACTCAGGTGTTTGCCGATAAGGTAAACCAGCTGGAGGAGCTGACAGAGGAGGAGAAAAATGGGTACATCAGCCGGAATCAGGAACTGATGGCTTCCTGCTTCTTCCCGGCATATCAGACACTGATTGATGGACTGACAGCCCTGAAAGGAACGGGCACCAATCCTGGGGGACTGGCGGGATTTTCCAACGGGAAGAAATATTACGAAGCGCTGGTGAAATCCACGGCAGGCACAGACCGGACCATGAAGGATATTAAAAAGCTGCTGCTGAACCGGCTGAGTTCGGATCTGTCGGCGATCAATGAGATTTTGAAGGACAATGAAAGCCTGTATGACCAGGCGGCGGAATTTTCTTTTTCCCTGACAGAGCCGGAGGAGATTCTGGAGGATCTGAAGGAGAAGATTAAGAATGATTTTCCGGAGCTGGAGACGGAGACGACCTATACCATTAAGACTGTCCATCCCTCTCTGGAGGATGTGATGAGCCCGGCCATGTATCTGGTGGCGCCTATTGACCGGCTGTCGGAAAATATTATTTATATTAACGAAAAGGCGAATACTGACCGTAGCACCCTGTATGCCACCATGGCCCATGAAGGCTACCCGGGTCATCTGTATCAGACGGTGTATTCCAGCGCTCAGGCTCCCTGCAATCTGCGGCGGATTATCTCCTTCCCGGGCTATTCTGAGGGGTGGGGTATTTATGCGGAATATTATGCCTACGGCCTGGATACCAATGTGGATGCCAGACTGGCCCAGATCCGGGCGCATAATTTCTCTGCGTCGATGGCGATCTATGCTCTGCTGGATATTTATGTTAACTATGATAACTGGGACCGGGAGCAAACAGCAGCCTTTCTGGCGGAATGCTATGGGATTGATAACAGCGCCGCTTCCGACGCGGCCTTTTATATGATGGTATCTGATCCGGGATATTATGTAAAATATTATGTGGGCTATCTGGAATTCTGCGAGCTGCGGGACAGAGCCCAGGAGGAACTGGGGACGAAATTTTCCCTGAAGGAGTTCCACCGATTTATCCTGGAGACAGGGGACAGTCCCTTCTGGGTGTTGTCCAAATATATGGATCAGTGGATGGAGGAACAGCTGGGTGAGGGCACAGAAAGCCCTGTGGAAGCTCAGTAGGGATTTATATGACCGTTATGGATGTCCGGCAGGCAGAACCCTGCCGGATATCATGCTTTTCCAGATATCCTGTGATGGTGTTCAGCACCCGCTTTTTATCCCCGCTCCATTCCGGCGCAATCAACAGCTTCTTCGGTCCGTCTCCGGTCAGGCGGTGGATGACGATGTGAGGAGGCAGGGCCTGGAGACAGCGGCCGAGAATGGCGCAGTATTCTTCCAGGGTAAGAACAGGAAAGAGTCCTTTCTCATAGTCAGCGGCCAGATCAGTGCCTTTCAGCACATGGAGAAGCTGGAGCTTGATGCCGTTGGTGCCTGTTTCTGCCGCACAGCGGACTGTCTGCACCATATCATCCGGTGTTTCTCCCGGCAGACCCAGGATCACATGGGTGATAATGTGAGAAACCCGGCCTCTCAGCGCCCCGACGGCATGGCGGTAACAGTCCAGGGTGTAGCCCCGGCGGATATAGGCGGCGGTGGCAGGGTGGATGGTCTGGAGGCCCAGCTCAATCCATACCGGTTTGATGCGGTTTAAACGCTCCAGAAGATCCAGTACCTCCGGGGGCAGGCAGTCTGGGCGGGTGGCGATGGACAGGGCCACAATGTCCGGCTGGCAGATAGCAGAGGTGAACAGCGTTTCCAGGTATTCGACAGGGGCATAGGTGTTGGTGAAGGACTGGAAATAGGCGATATAGGCGCCGTCAGAGATCTTGCGGCTGACCCGTTCCTTAGCCTGATGCAGCTGCTCCGCTGCAGACACGGTACCGCTGCCCTTCTGGGCAAATTCGCCGGATCCGCCGCTGCTGCAGAAGATACACCCTCTGGTATCCAGAGTGCCGTCCCGGTTGGGGCAGGTCATGCCGCCGTCCAGGGCCAGCTTATAAACCTTGCGGCCGAAGGTCTGGCGCAGGTATTGATTCAGGGAATAATAACGGCCGGTATAGGGGAAGCTCATCTCAGCCGTCATATCTTTGCTCCAGCCATTGCTCCACTTGCTCTGCGGATACCTCAAAAAGATCGGCGATGTCCTGGACGGAGTGTCCCTTCTGATATAATTTTTTTGCGGTTTCCCCGATAGTTTTTTCAGTGGCTGTTTCTGCAGCATCCCGCCGTTCGCTTTCAATATATGTCTTTAAAATATACTCATCATCAAACAGCTTCATCATAATATCCACGACCTCCTGTTCCCGTTCTGTCAGATATTCTTTCAATACGTTCTGATCTTTACAGATGCGGATTGCCTTTAAAACCGCTTCCTGGGTTCTGCCGTATATTCTGACCTGCTCATCGTATATTTTTGTAAAATGAATATACTGGCTGATGATATCTCCCTGTTTACTATCGTATATCATTTTGACCTTTACTTCAAGGCCGCAGTCGGCTCCGCCGAAAAACTCTTCGGAAAAGGACAGGTATTCCGGTCTGAGTTTCTGTGAGAATGACAAGCCTGTCGTCCACACAGAAACCGAGATCATTATAGCGCTGATCCAGCAGGATGTTTTTAATGGTAACGTTGTGGATGTCTGCCTCTGTGACGCTTACATCTTCCGGGTGGAGCGTTTGGTAAAGCTGGAGAAGATATTTGGGATTCTGAAACAGGTCAGTGAACACACTGTCTTTTGCGGTGCGTTTTGCAGGTTCTTTTGTTCTGCTCTGGGTTTTCTGATGTGTGAAGTCTGAAGTGTGTTTGCTTCGGTTCATGATGGGCGTTCTCCTGGTTTGATGATTTTTCATACACCATTGTGGATGACATGGTTATAAAGAAGTGGGTAATATATAGTTATCATACCATAAAAACTGGAAGATACAAAAGAAAACTTTAAGGATTTTATCGACAATTCTTTCAAACCTGACAGATTTCAGAAAGCCTGAGGAAAGATCAGGCAGGTATAATAAAATATATCAAAGATTTAAAAGCAGCAGGAGGATAATGGGATGAGGATTCTGGAAACGAAAAATCTGAGAAAGATATATGGCAAGGGTGAGACGGCGGTCCGGGCCCTGGACGGTGTGAATCTGACGGTGGAGGACGGGGAGTTTGTGTCTATTGTGGGCACTTCCGGCTCAGGCAAATCTACCCTGCTTCACATGCTGGGCGGCCTGGACCGGCCCACAGCGGGAAAGGTTCTCGTGGAGGGAAAGGACATTTTCTCTTTGAAGGATGACGCCCTGACCATCTTCCGCAGGAGGAAAATCGGCTTTGTCTTTCAGGCTTATAATCTGGTGCCGGTGCTGAATGTGTATGAAAATGTGGTGCTGCCCATTGAGCTGGACGGCAAAGCGGTGGACAGGGCTTATATCCGGCAGATTATGAGCACGCTGGGACTGGAGGAGAAGGCGGACAGCCTGCCTTCTCAGCTGTCGGGCGGGCAGCAGCAGCGGGTGGCCATCGCCCGGGCGCTGGCGACGAAGCCGGCGATTATCCTGGCCGATGAGCCCACAGGAAATCTGGACAGCCGCACCAGCCAGGATGTGCTGGCGCTGCTGAAAGTGACAGGGCAGAAGTTCGGCCAGACCATTGTGATGATTACTCACAATGAAGAGATCGCCCAGCTGGCGGACCGGATTGTGCGGATTGAGGATGGGAAGATTGTCTCTTCGGGAACAGCAGGAATGGAGGCCGGAACATGGGAAAGGTAAATAACAGACGGTGTATTCGGAATCTTTCGGTGAAGTCCATGCGAACCGCGAAGCTGCGCAATGGGATCGCTGTGCTGGCGATTGCCCTGACGGCCATGCTGTTTACCGCTGTGCTGACCATTGCCGGCTCCATTAACGCTTCCTTTGAGCAGCAGAATTTCCGGCAGGTGGGAGGAAATTTCCACGGTTCTTTTAAAAATGTGACACCGGAACAGATTGAGGAGTTCAGTCAGGACCCGCTGATTCAGCAGTGGGGCGTCCGCAGGCTGCTGGGGATGCCCCAGGACGGGCCTTTTCTGAAATGGCATGTAGAAGTGGGATACGCGGATCAGACCTGTGCTGACAGTATGTTCTGCACGCCGGCAGAGGGGCGGCTGCCTGAGGAGGGAACTCTGGAGGCAGCCACTGACACCCGGGTGCTGGCGCTGCTGGGAGTGGAGCCGGAGCTGGGGGCCCAGTTTACCGTGACTTATTACCTGGGCACAGGAACAGATGAGATGGTGCCGGTGACCCAGACCTTTACCCTGTGCGGATGGTGGGAGTATGACGGTGTGGTGCAGGCCAGCCATATTCTGGTAGCGGAAAGCTATACCGATCAGGTGCTGGAGGGCTATCTGTCCCAGGGAAGAAGCGATCTGACGGGAAGCTGGGATATGTATGTGAATTTTAAAAATGCCTATCATATTCAGGAAGATCTGGAACAGGTGCTGGAAAACCACGGTTATCAGAACCGGGAGGCCGGTGGGGATAATTATGTGGATGTGGGCGTAAACTGGGGCTACACAGGAGCCCAGCTGTCCAACAGCATGGATATGGGAACGGTGCTGGGCATCGTGGCGGCTGTTATTTTGATTGTCTTTACAGGGTATCTGATTATCTATAACATTTTCCGCATATCGGTGACGGGAGATATCCGGTTCTACGGCCTGTTAAAAACCATCGGCACGACAGGGCGGCAGATCCGACGGATGATCAGGAGGCAGGCGCTGATCCTGTCCTGCTTCGGCATCCCCATTGGCCTGGCGGCAGGTTGGCTGACGGCGGCTGTGCTGATGCCGGTGGTAATGTCCACACTGGCTTATCAGGGCGTGGTGATGTCGGTCAGCCCGTGGATTTTTATCGGCGCGGCGGCATTTGCTTTTCTGACAGTTCTGATTTCCTGCTATCAGCCGGCCCGGATCGCCGGGAAGGTTTCTCCGGTGGAGGCGGTGCGCTATACAGAGAGCAGCGGCGGCAGGCGGAAGACCAAGCGGGGGAGAAACGGGGCGAAGATCACCCGGATGGCCTGGGCCAATCTGGGCAGAAACCGGTGGAAAACCGCGCTGGTGGTGGTATCTCTGGCGCTGGCGGTGGTGCTGCTGAATGCGGCGTATACCTTTACCCAGGGCTTTGATATGGATAAGTACCTGCAGAAATATGTCTGCACTGATTTTATCTTCGGCCATGCGGATTATTTTCAGGCCCGGTTCGGCACCGAGGATCAGGGGGTGACGCAGGAACAGATTCGGCGGATTCAGTCCGAGGGCCAGGTGACAGAAGGAGGTGTTATCTACGGACAGACCACTTCCATTAGCCAGCATATCTCAGAGGAGCAGTACCGGGCGCTCTGGCAGAGTTTTTTCAGTCAGCAGCAGATGGATGAAGAGGTGGCCAGACAGGAGCGGGATGAGGACGGCCTGATTGTGGACCGGGCTCAGCTGTACGGGATGGAGGATTTCCCATTGTCGAAGCTGGAGGTGCTGGACGGGGATCTGTCGAAGCTGAAGGAGGACGGAAATTATATCGCCGCTGTGGTGGAATTGGATGATTATGACCAGCCGATAGAGGAATCTGCCCACAGCCAGGTGGGAGACCAGGTGACGCTGACTTACATTGACGAATGGGAATATATCGACAGCCGGACAGGCGAACCGGCGACGGATGAGACACCGGACGCTTACTGGGAGCCCCGGGTTGCAAAGAGCCATGATGTGGTTTATACTGTCTGTGCGAGAGTGAGCATGAGAAGCAGTATGAGTTACCGGTTTTACGGGGCAGAGCAGTATGTCCTGCCTGCAGATGAATTCTGCCTGGAGACCGGGAGCGATGCAGCCATGATCTATATGTTTGATGTGGCAGAGGAGGATATCAGCCGGATGGAGGCATTTCTCCAAACTTATACGGAGCAGGAAGAAACGTTCTACAACTATGAGTCCAGGGACTATTATGTCAATCAGTTTGAAAACTTCCGGGGAATGTTTCTGCTGATGGGAGGTGCTTTGAGCGGCGTGATCGGTTTTATCGGCATTCTTAACTTTATCAATGCGGTGATCACCAGTGTGATCAGCCGGAAGCGGGAGTTTGCCGTTCTTCAGGCGGTGGGTATGACCGGCCGGCAGCTGAAGCGGATGCTGATTACAGAGGGCTGTCTGTACGGAATCAGCGCCATTCTGGCGGCGCTGGCGATCAGCCTGGCGGTGATGCCGCTGCTGTCAGATGTGCTGTCCGGGATGTTCTGGTTCTATACCCACCATATCACGGTGGTGCCGATTCTGGCGGTGACGCCGGCATTCCTGCTCTTCGGTATTCTGATCCCGCTGGCGGCCTGCCGGACCATGGCCAGGGAATCTGTGGTGGAGCGGATCCGGGAGGCCGAGTAATATGAGATCAGTGCGGAGCCGGTAAAGTCTGCAGGGGCGGAACCAGAAGGAGTGTTTTGGTCAGAACAGGAGGAAAACCATGTACCGGATTTTGATTGTGGAAGATGATAAAATGCTGAATTCTGGCATAGCGGCGGCGCTGAAGGGGGAAGATATGGAATTCCTCTCCTGCTATAACCTGCGGACGGCCAGAGATATGCCATACTTGTTCGTGAAGAGTTCAGTTGCCTTGAATTTATCATGAACAGGGACACGATCAACTGGATTCTGAAAAAACT
>CAJFOT010000098.1 GCA_904397815.1 Candidatus Paralachnospira sangeri | reverse complement strand
TGCAGGAAAACGTAACAAAAGAAAACCCCTAACCCCTCATGATTGAGGGGCAGGGGAGTTGAATAGGCGAAGCCTATTTTTTATTCCTATTTAAATTATGTGCCAATTCAGAAAATTCGTCGAAAAGTTTTCAAAAAATGTTTTCACAAGGGAAGGAACGGAGAAATGAAACTGATACTGAGATTTTTAAAACCCCACTGGAAACTTTTTGTGACGACTGTTGTACTGCTGACACTGGATGTCATCGGTGGCCTGTTTATTCCTACCCTGGCGGCACAGATGCTGAACCAGGGAACGGCAGGGGGTTCCTTTGGGCAGCTGTGCCGCACCGGCCTTTTGATGGCAGCGGCAGCGCTGGCTTCCGGCGCCTGTGCCATTATCGGGGGTTACGTGTGCGCGGTGCTGGTGGCCCGGGTCAGCAAAGATATGAGAATGGCTCTCTATGAGAAATCTCTGAAGCTGTCGGTCTATGATTTCCGCCACTTTGGGACTGCGTCAATTACGACCAGAACGGTATCTGATGTAAATACCATTCAGATGGCTCTGACCAATACGGTGCAGCTGATTCTGCCGGTTCCGATTATCTGTATCGTGGCGCTGGCTCTCTGTTTCCGGCTGGACCGGGAGATCGGGCTGGTTCTCCTGGCGGTGATCGGCGTGCTGCTGATGCTGGCAGGAGGGATTATGTACAGCGCAGCGCCTTTGTTTAAAAAATTACAGAAGCTGCTGGACAGAATGTCCGCCGTATTTCTGGAAAATATAACCGGTGTCCGTGTGATCCGCGCCTTTAACTGTGAGTCTGTAGAAGAGGAGCGGACAGATGCGGCTTTTGAAGATTATGCCGTTACATCTATCAAAGCGAACAGACGGTTTGCCAATCTGGACGGTTTATCATTTTTCTTTATCAATCTGTTTATTATCGCCGTATACTATCTGAGCGGCGCCAAAATCAGCGGGGGCTCCCTCCAGATTGGGGACATTACAGCGATGATCGAGTATGCGATATTGGTGATGTTTTTCCTGATGATGGCCCAGATGGTGATCCTGACGCTGCCCAGGGCCCTGGAGTGCAGCGACCGTATCCAGGAAGTACTGGATCATACGCCGGAGATCAGAGATTTTACAGAAGAAAATCCGCCGAAGCCGGCAGAACAGAAGGATGCGGTGCTGGAGTTCCGGGATGTGTCCTTCCGGTTTGCGGATGCGCAGGAGTATGCCCTGCGCCATCTCAGCTTCTCCTGTCGGCGGGGGGAGACTACCGCCATCATTGGAGGAACAGGAAGCGGGAAATCCACCATTGCCTCTCTGGCGCTGCGTTTCCATGATGTGACAGAGGGGGCGGTTCTGCTGAGCGGAACAGATATCAGGGAAATGACACAGAATTGGCTGCGGGATCATCTGGCCTATGTGCAGCAGAAGGCATGGCTGTTTTCCGGGACTATTGCATCAAATCTCCGCTATGGCAATGAAGCTGCCACCGAAGAAGAACTGCTCCACGCCGCTGAGATTGCCCAGGCAGGCGAGCTGATCCGCTCTCTGCCTGACGGGCTGAATGCCTATGTGGCCCAGGGAGGCACCAATTTTTCCGGCGGACAGAAGCAGCGGCTGTCTATTGCCAGAGCTCTGGTGAAAAAGCCGGAACTGTATATATTTGATGACAGTTTTTCGGCTCTGGATTTTAAGACAGATGCTGCCCTGCGCAGGGCACTGGCGGACGAGACGAAAGACGCAGCAGTGCTCATCATCGCCCAGCGGGTCAGCACCATACGCCACGCCCATCAGATCGTCGTGCTCCATGAAGGAGAGATGGCGGGGATCGGCACCCATGAAGAGCTGATGGAAAACTGTCAGGTATACCGTGAAATCTATGAGTCGCAGACAAAGGAGGCACAGGAAGAATGAAAACCGGAAATCAGCAGGGGACGGCGGCGCGTCTGTTCGGTTATCTGAAGGATCAGCGTATCCGTCTGACGGTAGTCGTTGTTTCTATTATTTTCTATGTGATTCTTAGCATCTGGAATCCCATGTACAGTGCTGTTGTAGTAGATCATCTGTGGGAGAATATCCAGGCGTCGTGGACACTGGGCGTTCCTTTTGCCATTACCTGGGAGCAGACAGGAGGGGAGCTGGCCCGTCTGGCAGTCCAGTATTTTCTTGCATGGCTCTTTTATTACCTGCAGGTGTACCTGATGGCCAGCGTGGCGGAAACCATGATCCTGCGGATGCGCAGGCAGATCGCGGCGAAGCTGAACCGGCTGCCTCTGCGGTTCTTTGATCAGAACAGAGCGGGAGAGATTCTCAGTCATGTGACCAGCGATCTGGATAAAATATCAGAGGTCATGCAGACCGGGCTGCTGAAACTGATTACCGCCATGGGCACCATCGTCGGTTCCCTGGCCGTCATGTTTTATTACAGTGTGCCGCTGACAGTGCTTTTCCTTGTATTTATGGCTGTCTGCATGGTGATCACAAAAATCGTTTCAGAAAAAAGCCTGAAATACGCCTCCGAGCAGCAGGAGACCATCGGAGAGCTGACGGGCGTGGCAGAAGAATATTATAATGGAAGAAATGTGATCAAGGCCTTTAACCATGAGGAAGAGAGCATAAGAGAGATGGAGCGGGCGACTGAGCGGGTCTGCGTCGCCAACGAGAAGGTAGGCTTTCTGATGAACTGCGTCAACCCGCTGATCCGTCTGCTGACCAGGATGGCCCATGTGGTGATCGCGCTGATCGCCGGGCGGTCCATGCTGAACGGCACCATGACCATCGGCGTGGTGCAGGCCTTTTTCCAGTACATTAATCAGACTGCGGAGCCGATGACGGAGGCTTCCTATATGATTAATTCCCTCCAGTCCGCTTTCGCCTCAGCGAAACGTACCTTCCAGCTTCTGGACGAAGAGGAGGAAAAGCCGGATCCGGCTGTTCCCGCGGAAGTGGAGCGGGCAAAAGGGGAGATCCGGTTCGATCATATCAGCTTTGGCTATGAGCCGGACCATCTGCTGATGAAGGATATCAGCTTTACCGCCCGCCCCGGCCAGAAAATCGCTGTGGTGGGCAGCACCGGCGCCGGAAAAACCTCCCTGGTGAATCTGCTGATGCGTTTCTATGAAGTCAACAGCGGGCGAATTCTGCTGGACGGCGTAAATACCGGGGAAATGAGCCGGAAGGGGCTGCGGAAAAATTTCGGCATGGTGCTCCAGGACACCTGGCTGTTCGGCGGTACCGTGGCGGAAAATATCGCCTACGGCAGACCGGACGCGCCCCGGGAGGAGATCATCGGGGCGGCCATGGCGGCGAAGGCAGACTATTTTATCCGCACCATGCCCCAGGGCTACGATACCGTGATCGACCATGAGGCTTCCAATCTGTCGGCAGGCCAGAAACAGCTGCTGACCATCGCCCGGGTATTCCTGGCAGATCCGCCGGTCATCATCCTGGACGAAGCCACATCCAGCGTGGACACCCGCACTGAGGCAGAAATCGGGAAAGCCATGAACCTGCTGATGACAGGCAGAACCAGCTTCGTCATCGCCCACCGGCTCTCCACCATCCGCGACGCAGACCTGATCCTGTACATGGAGCATGGAAACATCATCGAACAGGGCAGCCACAGAGAACTGCTGAAGAAAAAAGGGGCTTACGCGGCGCTGTATTACAGTCAGTTCGAATAGATTGCACAGTTTGAACCACAGTCCGGACGGAACAGAGAAGCGGGCAGCACGCCTGGGGGAGTGAGTGATACGCTGCGTCAGCCTTCCCAGGGGCAGGGGTACGGAGACAGACTTTGTTCCCGACCTGAACAAATACTGGAGAAATATGGACCGGATTTTGCAGGACCGGCCTTACATGAAGAAAAATCCTGATGATTTTTCTTCATTAAGCCCTCAGAAATGAGCGTTGTGCG
>CAJFOT010000097.1 GCA_904397815.1 Candidatus Paralachnospira sangeri | reverse complement strand
TGTGGAGGCCTAGAATTTATTCAGGCCGGGAACAAAGGCGTTAAGGGGGCGGGACTGTCCGGCTTTGGCGTTCTGCTGCGGCTGCTGGTGCCGTCCGGGCCGCGCATGTCTTAAACGTTAATGCCGCGGATAATTTGAGAAATTTTCCATACAAATATTAAAAAAGGACTTGCAATATACCCTTATGGGGTATATAATGATGACAGATAGAAGATCATTCCTATCGGATATTCATGGCAAGGGAGGTATCGATATGGAACAATATACAGTAACCGGAATGACCTGTGCGGCCTGCAGCAGCCGGGTGGAGAAAGCGGTGTCCAAAGTGCCGGGCGTGACATCCTGTTCGGTCAGCCTGCTGACCAATTCCATGGGGGTAGAGGGGACGGCTTCTCCCCAGGAGATTATCAAGGCGGTGGAGGATGCGGGGTACGGTGCTGCGGAAAAGGGAGCGGCGTCGGCGAAGTCCAGACAGGCGGTCCGGGATGAGGATATGCTGAAGGACCGGGAGACGCCGGTTTTGAAGAAGAGGCTGTTTGCTTCGCTGGGATTTCTGATTGTACTGATGTACTTTTCAATGGGACATATGATGTGGGGCTGGCCGGTTCCGGCGTTTTTCGCTGAGAATCATGTGGCGATGGGACTGCTTCAGCTGCTGCTGACGGTGATCGTGATGGTGATTAACCAGAAGTTTTTCATCAGCGGTTTTAAAAGCCTTTTACACAGATCCCCCAATATGGATACCCTGGTGGCCCTGGGTTCCTCGGCTGCCTTTGTCTACAGCACCTATGCCCTGTTTGCGATGATTGACGCCCAGGGCAGAGGGGATATGGCAGGGGTTATGTCCTACATGCATGAGTTTTACTTTGAGTCGGCGGCCATGATCCTGACCCTGATTACAGTGGGGAAGATGCTGGAGGCCAGGTCAAAGGGAAAAACCACAGACGCCCTGAAAAGCCTGATGAAGCTGGCGCCGAAAAATGCCGTGGTGATACGGGGCGGCGCTGAGACAGAGGTTTCCATCGACCAGGTGCAGAAGGGGGACGTATTTGTGGTGCGCCCCGGGGAAAATATCCCGGTGGACGGCGTGGTGCTGGAAGGCAGCAGCGCTGTCAACGAGTCGGCCCTGACCGGCGAGAGCATCCCGGTGGACAAGGAAGTAGGAGATACGGTATCGGCGGCGACCATTAACCAGTCCGGCTTTATCAAGTGCCAGGCCACCAGAGTGGGAGAAGATACCACACTGTCCCAGATCATCCAGATGGTCAGCGATGCGGCTGCCACCAAGGCGCCCATCGCAAAGGTAGCGGATAAAGTATCGGGAATTTTTGTTCCGGCTGTCATTGCCATTGCGGTGGTTACTATCGCGGTATGGCTGCTGGCCGGGCAGACGGTGGGGTTTGCGCTGGCCAGAGGTATTTCTGTCCTGGTGATCAGCTGTCCCTGTGCTCTGGGGCTGGCGACGCCGGTGGCGATTATGGTGGGCAACGGCATGGGTGCCAAGAACGGTATTATGTTTAAGACTGCGGCATCTCTGGAGGCGGCAGGCAGGACAGAGATCGTGGCGCTGGATAAGACCGGAACCATCACCAGCGGCCAGCCGAAGGTGACAGATATGGTACCCGCCCAGGGTATCACCGAGGAGGAACTGCTGTCCCTGGCATGTGCCCTGGAGCAGAAGAGTGAGCATCCGCTGGCCCGGGCTGTCCTGGAATACGGGCAGGAGAAGGGAACTGTGGCTGACGAGGTGGAGAATTTTACCGCTCTGCCGGGGAACGGGCTTTCCGCTTCCCTGAAAGGCGAGCAGCTGACCGGCGGCAGCCTGAAGTTTATCAGCAGTCAGACAGAGGTGCCTGCGGAGATGAAAACCCGGGCGGAACAGCTGGCTGAGGAAGGAAAGACGCCGCTCCTTTTCGCCAGAGGAGGAAAGCTGGCAGGTATTATCGCTGTGGCGGATGTGATTAAGGAGGACAGCCCTCAGGCAGTGAAGGAACTGCAGAATATGGGCATCCATGTGGTGATGCTGACCGGCGACAATGAGCGGACAGCAAAGGCCATCGGCAGACAGGCAGGTGTGGACGAAGTGATCGCCGGTGTTCTGCCTGACGGAAAGGAGAGTGTCATCCGGAAGCTGCAGAAGAAGGGCAAGGTGGCGATGGTAGGCGATGGCATCAATGACGCGCCGGCCCTGACCAGAGCTGATATCGGCATCGCCATCGGTGCGGGCACAGATATCGCTATCGATGCCGCGGATGTGGTGCTGATGAAGAGCAGGCTCAGTGATGTGCCGGCAGCCATCCGGCTGAGCCGGGCGACACTGAAAAATATCCATGAGAATCTGTTCTGGGCATTTTTCTACAATGTGATCGGCATCCCCCTGGCAGCCGGGGTATGGATCCCGATTTTCGGATGGCAGTTAAATCCCATGTTTGGGGCGGCGGCCATGAGCCTGTCCAGCTTCTGCGTGGTGACAAATGCCCTGCGGCTGAATCTGATTTCTATCCATGATGGAAGAAAAGATAGAAAAATCAAACATAAAGGCAAAGAAATGGAGGAAAAAGAAATGACTAAGACAATGAAGATCGAAGGCATGATGTGCGGACACTGTGAGGCAAGAGTGAAAAAAGCGCTGGAAGCGCTGGAGGGCGTGACAGAGGCAGAGGTAAGCCATGAGAAGGGAACTGCCGTAGTTACTATGAGCGGCGATGTGGCAGACGATGTGCTGAAAAAGGCAGTGGAGGATCAGGACTACAAGGTAGTGGAGATCCAGTAAACGATAATTTTATCCGGGACTTGTGCAGCCCGGATGAAACAGACATCCGCAGAGAAAAGCAGGCACCCGGACGGCGCTGGAATGAGACTACATGACCGCGCAGCCGGGTTGTCTGCTTTCTTTTATACGTTTATATGCCTGCCAGCTTCCGCTGGATATGGCAGAGCGCCCAGATAAAACTCATCCCGGCGGCGATGGCCAGGGCATACTGGGCAGTCAGCGCGCCGTTGGCCTCGAAGGCAGCCCAGTCAGCCTGTACGGCAGCCTGCATGGTGTAGAACAGGGAGCTTCCCGGAATCAGGGGAATGACAGCCGGGGCGTAGAAGATGGTGGCCGGCGCTTTTTTCAGCCGGGCCAGAATCTCTGCGTACAGGGCGGCAAAGGCAGAGGCCAGAAAGCTGGGCACAAAGATCCCTTCCAGGAAGCGGCAGCTGAGCAGGTAAACCCCCCAGCTGGCCATGCCGCCTGCGGAGGCTGCCGGAATCAGGCCTGCCCGCAGCCGGAAGAGGAGGGCATAGCCCATGGAGCCGGTAAATGCTGTGATTAACTGTAATACGATTCTTTCCATATCATCCTCCGATCAGCCAGATGGCAGCCATAAATCCAAAGGCCAGAGCCGCTGCCCACAGCAGGGATTCGATCAGCCGCATAATGCCGGAGATGGTATCGCCTACCAGCATATCCCGGATGGAGTTGGTCATGGCCAGCCCGGGGATCAGCAGCATAATATCGCCGATCATGATCTTATCGCCGTGGAGAAAGGGCAGCAGATGTACTGTGGCGCCGATTCCCAGTCCTGTGACCATGGCTGCCAGCAGGTTGAATACGATCCGGTTGGGGCACAGGGGCGCCAGTTTTTCCTGGAGAATACACACAATCACAGCAAAGAACATGGCTGTCAGGGCGTCGGGAATATTTCCGTCAAAAAACAGCGTGAAGCTGCCGGCTGTCAGGATGCTGCTCAGCCAGAGGACAGAGCGGGGCATGTCATCGCTGCAGATGGACTGGATCCGGCTGCCCAGCTGCGCGGCGGTGAGCGGGCGGGCGCAGCACTCCCGGCTCAGGGCGTTCAGCTTTTCCAGCTTGGTGAAATCCGTTCCGCCGGGGTTCAGAATGCGGCGGGTCTGGGTCAGCTCCTGCCCGTCCGGAAAGATCATGGTAATGATGATGCTGGAGGTGATGACCAGCACATTTGTCTGCCGGGCGCCGTAGGCCCGTCCCAGCCGGTTCAGGGTATCCTCCACCCGGTTGACCTCCGCGCCGTTGGCCATCATTGCCATGCCCAGGTCCATCAGCTGATGGAGGACAGATTGCATTTCGTCAGCAGATTGTTTCATGGTTTTCCTACCTGTTTTCATATTTGTTTTCCCGGCAGATGCCGCGGAAATTTTGATTGTAATGGAATAGGGCCGGCGCCGGAAAAACTCTGGCGGCCGACCCTATCATCATATCAGATTCCAGGAGAAGATTCAACGGAGCAGGCGGAATTCTTTGCGCTCTTTTTATTCGGCGGAGCTGAGCTGCCGGACCCGGTCGGAGATGCTCTGCTTCTCCATCGAACGGCGCTGAAACGCCGGGATGGCGATGGCTGCCGCTGCCAGAAATGGCAGCATGAACAGGGAGGGCAGGACGGTGACACTGGCGTGGAAGAAGAATGCCCGTCCCAGCGTCCGGGTCAGCAGCGGCCCGGCCAGGGTAAGACTCAGTGCCAGGGAGATGAGAAAACCGCCGGCCAGGTAGATCAGCCCTTCGATGGTCAGCATCCGGCGGATCTGGCGGGAGGTCATGCCGGCCGCCTCCAGCAGGGCCAGTTCCCGGCTGCGGCTCAGGATCGAGGCGGCTGAGGTGTTGGCGAAATTTAACATGCCGATGAATGCCAGCACCAGGGCCAGGCCGCTGCCGCCGATATAATATCTGTCCAGGTAGCGCTGAAAGACATGATTCAGCTCCAGGGAGGAGGTCAGCCGGAGAGAGCTGTCCTCCCGGAGGATGATATCTTCCATAAACTGCTGCATTTTTTCCTCTGTTCCGTCTATGGCGTCGGTTCCTGCCGTCATGGCACTGTCAATGCCGGTGGAGGCGATAAACTCCTGCTCCGGCACCAGCAGGGTGACAGAGATCAGGTCGTTGAAAGGATAGTCCAGGGCGTAGGGCAGACTGCCTTCCCCGATCACCTGATATTGCCGGCTCTGTCCGCTCTGAAATTCCATGGAAATTTTCTCACCTGTCTGATAATAATGGGCGCCCTCCGGCAGGAAACGCCGGGGACTGCTGACGATCACCGTGTCGCCTCTGGAAAATTCCTCCCAGCTGCATGGCTGGCCGGACCATTCCAGCATCTGAAAGACGGTTTCACTGATGCCCATATAGTGGATGGGAATCTGGCCGGAGGAGGAGATCCCCTCCCAGATTTCAGCCCATTCCCCGCCCCACTGCTCCAGATAGAGGCCGGTGATTTCCTCCCATGTCTCCAGCAGATGGGGCTCCATCCGGTGGGATTCTCCGGAGAAATAGACATAGCCGGTCCGGACGGCATAGGGGCAGACGTCCAGCAGCTGCCTGATCTGGGGCGTGATGCTCTGGAAGCTGGAGTAGGCAGAGGTGGTTCCTGTTCCGGACAGCTGGAAGTCGAAATCCAGAAAAATTTCCTCATAGGGATGGAAGTCATAGCCCTCTGTCAGAATGGCGACGCTGTTTACCGTGACCAGAGACAGGGCGATGGACAGCATGACGATCAATCCTTTTTTCCAGTTATGAATGATGTTTCCTGCTGCCATACAGGCCCATACAGACAGCCGCCCGACAGTACGGCGGCTTCGGCGGAAAGGGCTGTCCTGGTCTGCCAGCCGGAGGGCTTCCACAGGCGATACCCGGCTGACGATCCTGCAGGCCTGAAGACTGGACAGATATACAGTTGCCAGAGTCAGCGCCGCCGCGGCCAGAAAAATGGCCGGGTGGGGACAGATAACAGTGATGTCAGGGCTGCGGATGTCCAGGTTGGCTGTCAGAGCCGGGGCCAGCAGCTGTCCCACACCCCATCCTGCCAGCAGTCCCGGCGGGATGCCGGCCGCAGACAGCAGCAGAGCCTGACGCCGCACCACTTTTTTCAGCTGCTTCCCTGTAGCGCCCACATTTTTCAGCAGAGCGTAGGCCCGGAGGTCCAGACGGACAGAGATGCTGAAAATATTGTAAATCATCAGACAGCCGGCCAGCAGGATCACCAGGCTCAGGATGATCACGGGGCGGAAGGAGAAGCCGTCCTCGGCTGTCAGATAGAGGAAGGTCGGGTTGATCTGGAAAGACGTGGCCTCCTCCTGAGAAAATCCGGCCAGACCGGCCAGCCGGGCTGTTTTCCCTTCCAGATCCCAGCTGCTGTGAAACCAGATACTATACTGATACAGGCTGTCGGCACTGTCATCACTGTCGGCGGCACTGTCTGCCCCGCCTGACAGAAAGTCCAGGGCATAAGCTTCGGCAACCCAGGCCAGCTGGGCAGAGGCATCCCGGTCTCCTTCCCACCAGCCGCACAGACGGAAGGTCTGGCTGTGGCCGGGGAGGCGGACTTCCTCTCCCAGCCTGTGGGGCACGCCCAGGGCATCCAGCAGCAGGGTGTCGGCCGCGATTTCATCGTCATACATGGGCAGCCGGCCCAGGGCAGGCATACACTGAAAGGAGTCTGCCATATTCCGGTCACCGTACCAGAGCTGGGTCTGGAATGGGATCTCCCCATCCTCCGGTTCTCCCAGACAGATGCCAACGCCGTACCGGCTGACTTCATCATCAGCGGACAGGGCGGCAGACAGCGCCTGGTTTTCTTCGGCGGACAGGCCGCTGACCCGCAGATGGCAGTAGTTGACATAGGACTTCATGTCAGCAGCCTGGCGGGAAAGCACCATGGATAAGACCGCGGTGAACAGACTGGTGAACAGCAGGGTGGTCAGAAGGATGGAGAGGAGAGCCGCCAGGTTTCTGCCTCTGTTGATTTTCATAAACCGGCGGGTGATCAGGCTGATGGCTTTTCGGTTATCTACATTTAACATACCCATCCCTCCTCCTGTCCGGACGTATGCCGGCTGTCAGAGAGAATCTGACCGTCTTCGATCCGCAGAATCCTGTCCGCTGTCTGAGCGAGGGCCTCGTTGTGGGTAATCATGAGAATGGTCTGGTGAAACTGCTCTGCCGCGGCCTTCAGCAGACCCATTACATCCTGACTGGAACGGGAGTCCAGGTTTCCGGTGGGTTCGTCTGCCAGCAGGAGGGCCGGACGGGATGCCAGCGCCCTGGCGATGGCCGTCCGCTGCTGCTGTCCGCCGGAGAGGGCATTGGGCATAAAATCCAGTTTTTCTGCCAGTCCCAGTGTCCGGATGATTTCCTCCAGATAGTCCCGGTCAGGACTTTTCCCGTCCAGCAGTGAGGGCAGCAGGATATTTTCCCGAACATTCATCATGGGAACCAGGTTATACTGCTGGAATACAAATCCGATATTCCTGCGTCGGAATATAGTCAGCTCATCCCGGCTCATATCATTGAGGCGCTGGCCGTCCACCCACACCTCGCCGGCTGTGGGCGTATCCAGGCCGCCTGCCAGGTGGAGAAAAGTAGACTTTCCGCTGCCTGACGCTCCGACGATGGCGGTAAATTCCCCTTTTTCCACAGAGACAGAGACATCTTTCAGGGCCTGTACCTGTGCTTCCCCTTTTCCATATATTTTCCGAAGATTTCGGGTTTCTAAAATTTTCACGCAATTCTCCTCTCTGAACCTGCCGCATCCGACGCGGAAGGATTTTTGATAGAAAGAGTATAGCACAGGAATGTTTCAGGCAGGTTTCGAGAAAGTAACAGAATGGTAATATTTATATATTTTGTTCGGGGTTTACACAGCCCGGACGGAAAAGTCAACCGTGTAACGGCTTCGGGAACTATCGGCAGGCATCGGTCTCCACAGGGGCGGGGA
>CAJFOT010000096.1 GCA_904397815.1 Candidatus Paralachnospira sangeri | reverse complement strand
TAAAATCGGTCCTGGAAAAGGGCCTGCCTGGCTGCTTAGAATTTATTCAGGCCGGGAACAAAGGCGTTAAGGGGCAGGGCTGTCCGGACACAGCATTCTGCCGCGGCTCTTGATGCCGTCCGGGCTGTGCAAGTCCCCTTGAGCGAAAATATATATGTTTTTGTTCCTTCGCACATCCAGTCAGAAGGAAAAGTCAATCGTATAACGACTCCGGGAACTGCCGGTCAGCACTGGTCTGTTATATGATTGACTTTTCTGTCCGATGTCTGCCTCTAAAGAAAATATTCCCGTAAACGCCGAACAAGGATATGCCCTCCCATGGCATATCCTTGCTGCAATCGTTTTCCCCTTACAATTAAGCCCCTCATAAAAAGACTAACCATGATGTTGGCAATTGTTAAGCGGCAAGAACAAAACAATTGCAGTCATTTTATAGAAGTTACTTAATTCCCCTTTACATGAATCAATTATAATACTTTTCAAAATAATTGCTATGTCCCAAGAATACAAATTTTAATCAAAATCAAGAAGATATTACGATTGTTTTTCGGCGTTCATGACGAAAATCAGGCAGCAGCCTCTGCCTCTTTTTCTTTTTCATCTTTGTTTCGGACAATCTTCTTCCATGCGTGCATCGCCAGCGCCAGGGCAATAACACCATAAGAGATGAAGACGCGGAAGTATTCACCAATAGCCGCGTCACCGAACAGTTCTCTGCCGGCCAGCGGAGCTACAATAAACATGGTGTGGAAAAGAATCACACCCAGGATCGCCTGTTTATTCGTCGCCTTCTGTACAGACGCGCCGCCTACCAGAAGAGACGCAATCGCAAACTGTCCCACCTGTGTGTGCGCGCCATAAGTAGAAAAGCTGCCTACATTCTGCAGAAAGATCAGCTGCCCCCAGCCGGCCAGCACTGTAGAAAAAATCATAGCGATGATTCTTGTCCTGTCTACATTAATTCCGGCGGCATTTGCCACGGCCCGGCTCTGTCCCACAGTCCGCATATTCTGTCCCAGTCTGGTTTTCATCAGTGCCGAGTTAAAGAAACACAGCCCTGCGATGCACAGATAAGTAAGTACCGGAAGACGGGTTCCTACCAGAGCGTTATAAATCGGCGGTACATAAGTCAGTCCGTAAATGATCGCTGCCATCAGGCACCACACAATCGTTTTTTTCCCATTAAAGGTTTTCTTTTTAATTGTTTTTGAAAAAATCAGCTGTAAAAGCTGCCAGAGCACTGTAGCCGCACAGCCAATTTCCACGGCAGACAACAGCAGCAGCCGTTCCTGGCTCAGAAAACTTTCCACCGCAGGAATATATGTCAGCAGATAAACAATTACCGCTCCTGCCAGTCTGGCAATCACCGTCTTCCAGTCCACTGGCATTTTTTTCACCAGTCTCACGACAGCAGACAGGATTGTAATTGCCAGAAATACATAGAACCCTGCTTCCACGATCAGCAGCATCGGCACATCATCCAGGGCATACCGAACTGTCCCCATCAGATCCAGAGTGTTTTTCACACCGACGCCGGTAGGGGTCATCAGCGACTGATTATGAACTGCAATCACACCGCCGAAGATAAACAGGAAAAGGAACTGATAAAAACCTTCCGCAAAATAACCCAGCACCAGACCGCCGATCATCTCCGTTCCCTTCATCTTATTAAAGAGTTTTCCTACCAGGAACCCCAGCAGAACGGAAATCGGCGTGGATAAAAGAACTGTTAACAAAAAACCTCCCAGCCCGGTCAGTCCCCAGTCTGTTGTCAAAAACAGCGCCGTCTGAGCAGCCATAGCGCCGATTACAATACCAAAGTTCAGACCCATACCGGCCAGAACCGGAATAATTAAAGACAGCACCAGGAAACTGTTTCTGGCGATTCTGTTAAACAGCTCGCTGACGATAAAAGTTAAAGACTGCTTGGAAGCAATGGACGCGCCAATACACAAAACAACAAACAGGATTACAACCTTATTCCGAAATATAAAATCATAGACTTTTCTCTTATTCACGGCTGTCACCTCCTTTGGCCTGGGTCAGAGCGTAAATGATAATACCATTGGAAATAATCAGACGCATAACCTCTGACAGATTGCCCTCCGGCAGAATCTGATTGGCCACAGGCAGGCCCAGCGCCATAATCCCCTGGAACAGGAAAGTTCCCAGCAATACATGGGAGATCCTGGCCTTTCTGGGAGAAGCGCCGCCGATCAGGATAGCCGCCACCGAGTTGAATCCCATCATCATCGGGCCATTATACAGCTGAATAAAGCCATAGCCCTGAGAATACACCAGGATGCCCACAGCAGCAACCATAGTAGAAAGGACTGTTCCCAACACTCTCATCTTATTAACATGCACACCGGAGGCTTTCGCAAACATAGGATTTTCTCCTGCCGCACTCATGGCAATGCCTGCCTTGGAACGCATAAACAGCCATACCAGAAAGCACATCAGAAAGAAGAAAAGCAGCAGTCCTGTCGGAATAGTCAGACTGCCGATCTCCAGCGCCAGAGTATTATTCATAACATTACTGTAGGACGCAGACAGTGAAATCGTAGGACGCAGCCCCTGTCCTGCGTTGGGAAAAATCAGTTCCCCGTCTGTAAAGGGCAGTGCCATCCACATAATATTCATAAAAGCAATAATTGAAAAACCCACATAAGTGGTCACTGTCATTTCCGACCCTTTCACCCGGTTCAGCAGCAGACCATACAGATAGCCAATCCCGGCAGCCAGTATCAGACCGATTACGATCGCTACCAGAATCGCCACCCACTGAGCAAACAGCGGATTAATCGCAGTCAGCGCCGGAATATCCGATATATGCAGCTGTATTACAATCAAGCCTCCCAGGAGACCGCCTACAATACCCATTGAAATGCCGAAGTTCAAACCGATACCGCATTGTACTGCCGGCACCATAGCCAGAACCAGGACGCCGTACATTCCCCATCTGCGGAGAATGTCACTCATCAGCTGCGCCAGATCCATCCGGTAATAGCCGGCACCTGCAAAGAGCACCAGGAAAAAGCCGACGATGATAATACGGGGAAGCCCGATTTTATTGATCACTGATTTTACGCCATTCATCTCGATTCTCCTCCTTTCTCCAGAGCCCCTGCCATTGCCAGGCCGAAATTCGCGTCTGAATCATCCGGATTAAGAATGCACGCCAGTTTTCCATCTGAGATAATGGCAATCCGGTCACTGATAGAACGCAGTTCCACCAGTTCTGAGGACACAATCACTACAGTCATCCCCATCTCTCTGTTTAATCTGGTCAGATGCTCCAGCACCAGCTTCTTCGCGCCGATATCGATCCCCCGGGTAGGTTCTGACACAAACAGAATGTCCGGTTCCAGCGCCAGCGCTCTGGCCAGGCAGACTTTCTGCTGATTTCCTCCTGACAGGCTTCCCGTCTTCTGCTTCACACCGGTACACCGGATATCCAGCAGCTGCACCATTTCCTCCGCATATTTTCTGGATGCAGCCGTATCCAGAAATTTCATCCCCAGAATATTTTTCAAAAACTTTGAATTCGTCTGCATCGCAGAAAACACAACATTCCGTTCGATGCTTTCATCCAGCAGAAGCCCCACAGCCTTGCGGTCCTCAGACACAAAAGCAATTTTGTGGCGCAGCGCCTCTCCCAGCTTTGACAGATCCAGCTTCTGGCCGTTGATTTCCACCTCACCCTCAGCAGGATACAGCCCCATGACGCCATTGGGAATTCCCAGTTTTCCCTGTCCGGCCAGACCACCGATGCCGAAGATCTCACCCCTGCAGATATCCAGATTCACACCCTTCACCTGCTCTCCGGGCATATCCACCCGGTAATCCCGAAACCTGACCGCAATATCATTGTCATCCAGATTCCGATGATCCTCAGAGACATCCACCAGCTTTTCCATTTTCCGGCCGATCATCAGTTCAGCAATCTCCGCAGCACTGGTATCCCGAATCTCTTTATATGCCACAAACTCGCCGTCCCGCAGCACCGTCATGCTGTCCGCCACTTCCATAACCTCATCCAGCCGGTGGGTAATAAAAATAATGGCAATTCCCTGGGACGCGATCTTTTTCATCACTTCCAGCAGCCTGGCTGCCTCTGACTCTGTCAGTACAGCGGTCGGCTCATCAAATACCATCAGTTTCATGCCTGTCTTATCGATTTCACGGGCGATCTCAATAAATTGCATATAGCCTACCGGAAGCCCGGCTACTTTTACATATTCTTCTATCTGCAGCCCAATCTTCTTCAGTGCTTTTCTGGCATCTGCGGCCATAGCTTCAAAATCAAGGGTTTCCATAGAACGTCCCACGACCCTGCTGACCAGATTGGGAGTACTGATTTCTCTTCCAATTTTAATATTCTCTGTCACCGTAAATCCGGGAATCAGCATAAATTCCTGATGGACCATGCCAATGCCCAGTTCCATTGCCTTCACAGGAGAATCAATATTCACTTCCTGTCCCGCAATTTTAACGTTCCCTTCAAAACCGCCTGTAGAATGAATTACAGGCATTCCGAAGAGAATATTCATAAGAGTAGACTTGCCAGCCCCATTCTCTCCCATCAGCGCGTGAATCTCACCTGGCTTCACCCGCAGGCGAACACCGTTGAGCACGCGATTTCCATAATATTCTTTTGTGATATTGTCCATTTCCAGGACGTATTGACTGTTTTCCAAATGCACAACCTCATTTCTCTGTTTAACCAGCCGCCGTCTGCTTACCCAAAAGCGCCCCTGGCAGAAAACACTGCGCAGGGACGCATCCTTCAGGTCAGCTCTCATCGCCGCCATACCGCGGCGTCATACTGATATCAGTCAAATGTAACGAAATCCGCCATTACCAGATAGTGATTATCCTTCGCGTTTCCAGACTCATCCACATAATTGTTTACTGTCATTTCCACGTCGCCGGCACATTCCTGAATGGTCTCTCTCAAAACTGTGTCATCCAGAACGCCGTCGGTCTCGCCTTCCAGATACTTGATCGCATATTCCACACCTGCTTCAATAAACAGCATATTGCAGGGGATAGCCCATGTAGATACGCGACCGTTCATGCCATACTCATCTACTTTCGCCTGCAGCTGCTCCAGCATATAGTCCACATCTGCTTCGTGACCGGACATATCAATATTCAGAGCCGCAGGGAATGCATGGAACGGTGAAGGACAGCACTGAAGCGTATAAATCGCGCCGTTTTCAAATACGGAGCGAATCAAAGGCTCCTGCATGCCGCAGTTGGTCGTGAAGAATACGGTATCCTTGCCGTACTTCTCAATCTGACGGGGAACATCTTCCAGAATAAACTGCTGTGCGCCTGTCGTTCCGGAATCTCCGGTAGGATCCGGAGCGGTAACATCCACAAGCTCAATGCCGTTCTCCGCACAATATTTTTTCAGATTCTCATGTCTCTCCACGATCAGCGCATAACTCATATGGCGGGGGAATGAATAATGAATCATGGTTTTTGCGCCCTGGGCCGCAGCCTGAGGCGGAATCACGATGCCGCAGCCAGGCTCATCTACCTGAAGTACAATGTCAGCCTTGGGATTAATCACACCCGGATCCTCACCGGGAGTTCCCACGATAAATACCATATCCGGCCTGGTCTCACGTACTCTGTCAATGGCCGCCGCTGTGCCAGGAACCGCCTGACACCATACAATTACCTTTACATCCGGATCAGAAGCCATTGCCACCGCATTGGAGATCAGAGTTTCTGTCTCTGTTGTGAAGTTGTCCGGATAGGTGGCAGTTACGATCATATCGCCGTATTTTTCTTTCATCGTGTTCGCCTGGGTAATTTCTTCATCACCCTGAGACGCTGTGCCGGTAATAATACCAATCTTATAGTTTCCTGTTCCTTCAGCTGCTGCAGCAGTTTCTTCTCCTCCGGCACTCTCTCCGCTGTCGGCCGCTTCCGTAGCGGCGCCTGCCGCAGTTGTTTCTGCAGTGTCTGTTCCCCGGCATCCGGCCAGAGAAAGTACCATCACTGCTGCCAGCAATAAGCTGATGAGTTTTTTCATTCTGTTTCCTCCCTGAGAAATATTTATTTCCTACAGGGCATATCGCCCCATAAAAAATACTTTTTTATGTAATTTGCAGTAAATACTTGTTCATTATAGCATACACATGCGCATTTTGTCTATAAAAAAATGAATATTGCACTCAGCTTTACATAATTACCAAATATTTTTGCATAAAGTATCTTGTTTTACATTTGTCTCGGATTGTGATATGATCCTAATTATGCCTGGTTATTCCCAGAAAGGATGGAAAAAAATGAACAAAAAAGAAGTAGCAGAAATCAGAAAACAGTTTACGCCCCAGCGCTGCACCGTTACCCGCATCCGGGGCTGTTATGTAGATTATGAGAAGAATATTAAGACAGAACTCAAAGAAGCCTTCCTCTCCCTTCCGGAAGAAGAAGCCTTTAAATATTTCACTATTTTCAAAAAGACATTATCAGGGACGATCGGAAAAAACCTGCTGAATATGGATTTTCCCCTGGCAGAAGAAGGCGAAGGGGGATGTCAGGAATTCCTTCTGCGCCTGCGGGACAGTGAGCTGAAAGACGACGGCATGGTTTCCGAATTCTATTCCAGAATCATCGAAAATTATGATTACCCCGAGAATTATTACATCATTCTGATACACTGCGCCTATGATGTTCCGGGCAGAGCGTCCGACGGCATGGAAATGTTTGACGCTTCTGACGAAGTATACAGCTACCTGATGTGCAGCATCTGCCCCGTACATCTGTCCCAGCCGGGACTTCACTACAATACAGAGACCAACGCTATCGAAACCATTGTACAGGACTGGATCGTGGACATGCCCGCCCAGGGATTCCTTTTCCCGGTATTTAATGACCGATGTTCTGATATTCACAGTATTTTATATTATTCTAAAAATCCAGAACAGCTCCAGGAAAACTTTATTGCAGCTATGTTCGGATGCAGTTATCCCCTGACAGCAAAAAATCAAAAAGAAACCTTTCAGTCTATTCTGAGCGATACCCTGGGAGAGGAATGCAGCTATGAAACAGTAAAGACGATCCACGAAACCCTGACGGAAATGCTGGAAGAAACAAAAGATTCTCCTGACCCCCTGGTTCTCACCCGACCGGATGTCCGGCGGCTGATGGAAGTCAGCGGTGTACCTGATGAGAAACTGGCGCACTTTGATCATATCTGCTCCGATGAAGAGGGGCCGGAAGAAACCCTGGTAGCCTCCAATCTGATCAGTGCCAAGGCTTTTCAGATCCAGACCCCCGATGTAACCATTAAGGTCAGCCCTGACAGGGCCGACCTGATCGAGACCATGGTTGTCCACGGCCGGAAATGCCTGGTCATTCCGATTGAAGACGGGGTAGAAATCAACGGCATTCCCGTACATATCCCCGGGAGCAGTCCCGAAGAGTAAATTTTATTATCTGGCTACGCCGAACAGACACATATCCAGAAGTTCTATTGTATTTTCCAGCAAAGAGGGGATATCACGTATTTTCCCCTCTGCCGCGTACAGTTTCAGCAGGCTGCGGAATACGCATCCCATACTTTCCAGATATCGGCCAGCCTTATCAGAATCCAAGCCCTCTCTCAGTTTAATGGCTGAGAGAGCCTGGGCGATAAATGTCCTGTTCAGACTGACGATCGGTTTTCGGAGTTCCTGTATCTGTTCTTCCAGATGACGGGGAGGATGGATGACTGCATTGGCAAAAATATTCGCCTGCAGGGGATTGGTTTCGAAATAATATTCCCGGACCATAAAAAATTTTTTAATCTTCTCCAGCACATCTCCTTCATCATCCATTTCCCCCATACGCGCCTGAGCATAATCCCGCAGGCCGGAAAAAACCTCTCCGACGCAGGCCAGAAACAATTCATCCTTGCCAGAGTAATAGTGATACATCATCCCTTTGGAAATTCCGTGTTTCCGGCAGACACTTTCAATGGTAACTGTCCCATAATCAGATGTGCCAAATTCTTCCATCCCGGCCCGGAGAATTTCCTTTTTGCTCCGCTCCTGTCTCTCCTGCTGTTTCACGCGGCTGATACTCCTTTCCGGTGTTTCATATGTTTGCCCTTCCGGTCAGGAAGTTCTCCCGCCCATTCAAAACCTTTCTTCGCAATAAACACAGCAATAATTTCGTTGATTACCGCTGCCGCGGCAATGGTTCCCTGAATAATCGCGGCACATTCCGGCGCAGGACCTTCCAGCATAGATACGGCAATCCCTGTAAATACCAGCGATACGCCAGAATGAGGCAGAAGGGTAAAGCCCAGATACTTCTTCACAGTCTCGGGCGCTCCTGTCACAGCAGCCCCGAAATACGCGCCGGCATATTTGCCGATTGCCCTGGAAACAATATATACAGCGGTATAAATTCCCGCTCCGAATACCAGATGGTAGTCCAGCGGCGCGCCCAGGTTCAAAATCAATATAATCAGACCAAAACTGATTATCGGATTCATTACTTTCATAATGTCCGCCAGCTGTTTCTCAGGAATCATATTTGCAAAAACCGCCGAAAACGCCATCCCAATTAACAGGAAGTTAATGATCGGTGTAGAAAGGATCACATTGTTAATGAAAAAGCCGATACCTGCCGATGCCAGCAGCATCACAACCATAGTTATCAGAGAACTCTTCGCTGTTTTCATGCGTCTCAGCAGCATTCCTGTAACCCATCCTGTCACAATACCCAGAAGAACAGGCAGGAACACCAGAAACAACACCACGGGCAGCGGCACCCCTGATGAAGAGATTGCGGAGGACACCACAGCCACTACCGTAAAAAATACCAGAGCGCCTACCAGATCATCCAGCACTGCCATGGGAATCAGCGTACTGGTCACAGGCCCGGAAGCTTTCATATCATTTACAATAGACAGAGAAGGAGCCGGCGCTGTCGCCAGAGCTATGCCTCCGAACAGCAGAGCCAGATAGAGAGGCGTGCCCGTTACATAAAAGATGACACCGAATACCAGGCTTACCACCACAAAAGTGCCCAGAGATTCTGTTATCGTTGTCACCACAATCTGTTTGCCCGCCTTTTTCATCTGCCTCCAGATCAGTTCTGTACCGATCATCAGACCTACCGTACATTCCAGAATACTTTCTCCTATGCCGTACCAGGTGGCATTCATCAGTTCATCATTCATCACATTCAGCGCGTGAGGTCCCAGGCACATGCCGGTAATCAGCCACCCTAAAATAGCAGGCAGCCCAAGCCTGGAGACAGCCTTTCCCACAAAAAAGGCAATCACAATCGTCACAGCCAGCCGTAAAATATCCACTGCAATCATTTTATACACCTCTTCACATATTAATAATAAGTCCTGCTCTGCAGCACAATCCGCACAGAGCATTTTATGTCTCAGGATATGAATTTTTCCGAGGCATAGAAATAGACGATTTCGTCTGTTAATTACTATAGCACTTGCAGACGAAATCGTCTATATTTAATTTGTGAATTTTTTGTGTTCAAATGTTATTTACTGTTCCGGCATCAGGGATATGGTAATATTTTCAGCTGGCATCTCGGTCTTCCGTTTTACAATATCTTCCACCTGTGCACGCTCTGCATCTGTGATGGAGGTCATGCCCAGCACTACATCCACACTGTCATCTGTAATGCTCACCACAGTGCTCTCAAATCCCTTGGTGGCCAGCAGCGTTTCTGTGGCATTTTCCATCTCGGCTACCTCAGTCATCCGCACCATGTTGTCGACCGCACTCTGTTTCTGTTCCGCGCCCAGATTTTCATTATTGATAATTTCCATCAGTGCTTCCTGATTTTTGGTACGGATCTGTTCCCGGTTCAGCTGGGCCTCTGCGATAAAATCCACCACTGCGCTATTGGTCAGCAGAGCTTCTCCCGGCTGGGAATCATCTCCCTGCGCCTGCTCCGTCTCAGCCGAAGCATTTTCCAGTGCCATATTTTCCGCCAGAATATCTTCTTCTGACAAATCCATCAGCGCATCCCCCTGCACTGCCTGGTCGCTTCCGGCGGTACCCGCATCCAGTACATCTCCGGTTTCACCGGTGTATGTAAGATATCCTGCCACCGCGATGACCACCGCCAATACTGTGAGTATAAACTGGTTCTTCTTCCATATGGTTTTCACTTTGCAATACTCCTTTTCTGCTTAGTTTTCCAAAACACCTTTTAATACTTTAATTTTATGTGCAGGCACATTGAATAATGCCTGGACTGCTTCATAAATTTCTGTTTTTACAGAAGTGTCTCCTGCCCCCCGGGCCACTACCAGAACCCCCTCGATTTCCGGAACTGTCTCCCGGGTAATATAAGGGCTGTCGGAAGAACCATCATTCATAATCACCGTATTATACTCCTCTCTGGCCTCCTGGACAGAACGGCTTCCTCCGGAAGAATCCGTCTCACTGGTACTGGATTGTTCCCGGAGAGTATCCGACTGGAGCTGTTTCTCCCCGTTATCCTTCAGCGTAATCATCACCTTCACTTCTCCCACGCCTTCTACCGCCAGCAATACCTCCTCCAGCCTGCGTTCCATCTCGGCCGCATAACCGTTTGACACAGCGGCGCTGCCGGCCTGACCGCCGTTTCCGGAACTGTCCTGTACAGATCCGGCGGGATCCTGCTGCCCGCTCTGCGCCGTTTCCCCGTCCCGGGCAAAGGGGAAGGAAGAAAGCATCAACAGAACACCTGCCAACAGGATAAGAAAAACTTTATCCATGCCGAAAGATTCTCTGATTTTTTTCAGCTTTGTTTTGATAATCTCTTTCTTAAACTTTTCCATAACCCCTACTCCTCCAGAATAACAGAAACCTCCTCCGGCGCCAGCTGATACAACTGAGCGATCTGCCCCGCCAGGGCGGCCGTGTCCGTATTGCCGGGACTGCTGCTGTCCCGGGCTTCAGTCTCCTCTTCTTCTCCGATCTCTACCGGTTCAATCCTGATCTCAGCTGTCGTCTCCCCTTCCAAATCCCTCCTGTAGCTGACTGTCATTGACACGGATGTAATCTGGCCGAAGCTCTCCTCATCTCCCGACAGCCCCACCTCACTGGAAACCACATACAGATCCTTCTGCCCCGCCATCACAGCCAGATGCTCTGCCACCGACTGACGGTATCCCTCCAGAATCTGCTCATACTGCTCTCCCTGTGCCTGTTCTGCCCTCAATCGGAACTCTTCCACCTCCTGAGGATAAGAAAAGAGATCTTGGTTCCACTCCAGACTATCCTGAATACGAAACAGGGAGAACAGCGGATTCAACGTCAGAATCACCAGAATCAGGCTGGCATAGAACCTGATATACCGCTGATATTTCGGATTTGGCGTCATCTGGTAGAAAAGTGTCACAAAAATCAGAAACAGCGCAATCTGTCTGACCCAGTCCATCAAATATGCCATGCTGTTATCCCCCAAAATATCTGGCATTGGTTACAGAACATACCAGCGCAATGCTGACACCGAACATCAGCATCGCCATCGCAGACATTTTCAGCAAAATCCCCACCGCCGCCGCCATCGCGTCAATACACCGGAGCATCCGTTTATCCGCCACCGGAGCCAGTACTGCCGCTGCCAGCTGATACATCACGGAAATCACCGCCAGCTTCAGCAGCGGAACCAGACTGATCAGTACCAGACACAAAAAAGCCGCTGTGCCGATTCCATTTTTTATCAGCACGCCGGAACCCATCATCACCTCTGCTACCGCATCGATCCCCTTTCCCACGCCCGGAATCAGCCCGGCCACTTTTTTCACAGCCCCTGTCTTTACACTGTCTGCGTAAGGCAAAATCAGACCCTGGATCGCCTGCAGCCCCAGGATGACAGAAAAAAGACTTTTCATTCCCCATCCCGTCCCTTTCTTCACCAGCCGGGCCATTCTGCTCAGAAGATCCTCCCCTGCGATTTCATTCACCAGCACCAGAATAAGATAAATTTTAACGAACGGGAGCAGAACATCCAGGAAAATCCATTCCACGCCGCTGATGGCCAGCAGGGTTGTCTGATAAAACCCCGCTGATGAAATACTTCCGCCGCCGTAGGCCACTGCCAGAAAAAAAGCCGGAATCAGCACTGTCATGAACCGGAGCAGAAGCTCCAGAAAATCCTGAGCCACAGAGGAAGCTGCCGCAAAAGCAGACAGCAAAGTAGCCGTCAGCACCAGACAAGTTACATAAAACCCAGTCTGGGCAATCTGTCCGGAACGAAATACCGAAGCAAAGTTTGTAAATATACCGCTGACAGCAGCCAATGCAAAAAGAAAAAACAATTCCTTCCTGTTCTGGTTAATCTCTGAAAACAGCAGTTCCCCGCCCTGCTCCAGCAGAATCCGCGGCACCTGCTGCCAGCTGCCGGCAGTCAGTTCCTCCACCAGCTGAGAAAAGGAAAATCCCGTATCCTGTTCCTCCAGAAAACTGTCAATCTCCGTCAGATCCGGCGTCAGCCCCTCTGCTGCCCCTGTCTCTGATGTCTCTGTTTTCACTGTCTCTGCCTCCGTCATTCCTGTCTGTCCCCGGACAGGAAAAAGCGGCAGCCAGACCATCACAGCCGCCATCGCCATTGCGGCACCCATACGGCGGCGCCCCGCCCTTTTCCATTTTCTGCGATCCATCCTGTCCCCTCTTTTCCTTCCCCTGTACGGCGCCGCTGCCGCTATACCCGGAGAAAATTGCTGACAGTCTCCAGCAGTGCCAGAATCACTGGCATGCTCACCACCAGCAGTGCCAGTTTCCCAAACAGCTCGATCTGTCCCGCTACAGCCTGATATCCTGCGTCCCTGCATAAATCTGACGCCAATTCCGCGATATAGGTAATGCCGGCCATCTTCATCAGAATACTCAGGTAGCCGGCATCCAGGTTCACATAAGTCTGGATCTGGTTAATACTGTCCACCAGCAGTTCCAGCCTCCCGGAAATCGCCGTAAACAGCACCAAACACACCGCCAGGGACATGTAAATGCCGAATTCCGGCTTCAGCGCCTTCACCTGCACCGCCAGCAGCACCGCCACAATCCCCACAACCGCCACTGTAATCAATTCCGCCACCCTGCCCTTCACTTACAGGAATCCCTCTTTCCGGAATTCCTCCGTCCGCAGCGGTCCGCTCCCGCGGCGTTTGTTCCGCCGGTGAACCCTCCGCAGTCTTACAGAGAAAATAAATCTCTCACTGTTTCAAACAATTCATATACATATGGCACCAGCCAGTACAGCACCACCAAGAGTCCCGCCAGGCTGGTCAGGAAAGCGTTCTCCTCTCTGCCGCTGTGCTTCAGCACCTGGCACAGAACTGATACCAGTATTCCTACCGCCGCAATACGGAAAATAAGACTGACATTCATATTTTTCCTCCACCTATGTCTCAGACCAGCATCACCGTCAGCAGCAGTCCGCCCAGAATGCCCATATACTGATACAGCCGGCAGATCGAACGGCTCTCCTTCTCCAGATACCGGATTTTTTCCTCCCACTGCAACAAAAACAGGTCAATCAGTTTCAGCTGCATCGAACGGTCCAGATATCCCAGTCTGGCGCCCAGGCTTTCCCATTCCTCCAGATCCTGAGGCTTCATGCTGGTTTCCCTCCTAAACGTCTGAAGTTCCTGTCTCCATATCTGCTCCATGGTCTGCCCTTCCAGATTTCCCAGCCGCTGCGCCACCCTCTCCAAAAAGCCGCGAAAAGGCCGATCCGTCTTTCCGGAGATCGTCTCCAGAGATTCCGGCAGGGTAGAAGCAGAATAACTGATCTCTCCTTTCAGCATGTACAAAATCTGGCGCACTGTACGCATCTGGGTCAGGCGGCGCCTTACTCTGCTGCTGTAATAAAAGCCCAGATAGCCGCTGGCCGAAATCACCATCGCTGCTCCTGCCATCTTCAGTACCATAGGCATCCCTCTGTGACAGGCTGTAATGCTTCGTTATAAATCCGAACGCCCCGGTGCCCGCCGCCGTCCATCTCCAGAACGCCGATCCGCTGAAAAAGCCCCGCCTCCAGCATGGCAGAAAACAGCGGTTTTCGGCGTGTTTCCTCCAGACTCCTTCCATGAGCAGTCGCCAGAAAAGCACATCCGGAATTCATAGCAAATTCTACCGCCCGGATATCCTCAGCTGTCCCCAGCTCATCCACACCGATCACCGCCGGGGCCATCGACCGAAGCATCATCATAATTCCCTGGGCCTTTGGGCAGCTGTCCAGCACATCCGTCCTCCTTCCCAGGTCATTCTGAGGAATTCCCTGATAGCAGGCGGCCAGCTCTGCCCGCTCATCTACCACACTGACGCTGACGCCCTCTCCCCACGAAGTCCCTTCTGATACCAAGCGGATCAGATCCCGCAGAAGCGTTGTTTTTCCAAAGCGGGGCGGAGAAATCAACAGTGTATTATGAATACGCCCCGCTTCATACAGATAGGGCAGAAGCGGCCTGGCGCAGTCCGGCACCTGATGAGAAAGTCTGACATTCAGAAAAGAAATGTGGCGGATAGTCTTTACTTCTCCCTTCTCCGTTACCGCTTTTCCCGCCAGTCCGATCCTGTGTCCGCCCGGAATTGTGATGAATCCCTGGCGCACCTCGTCCTCAAAGGCATAAAAAGAATAGCTGCTGATATATTCCAGCATCTCTTTGATCATTTCCCTCGTTACCATGACGCCTGTGTCTCCCTCCTCCCCCAGACGTCCTTCTTCCGTCACCCACCGATACCGGTTCTCATATACCGCTGCCAGCGGCGCGCCTGTCCGGAACCGCAGTTCCTGCAGCAGATCAAAATCAGGGATGCCATACCACAGTTTCTCCCGCAGGGAGCGGGGGAGGATTCTGATAATTTCCTCTTTCTTATCCATATACTTCACCTTCTTCCCTTCCACTATATGAGGACAAGATTTAAAAAATGACTGGAATATGTTTTTGTTCGAGGAGGCTTGTGCAGCCCCGGACGGCACCGACAGGAACGGACGGAGAGAGGAGGATTCGGGGTGGATGCGGCTCAGTCGGATGGGATAGAAGGCCGCCGGTTCGTCACCCCTTCCTGTCCCTCAAGCAAAAGTATCACCCTCGGATTTTCTGCTTCCGGCGAAAAAAAGACTTGATATTATTGAGAAATTGTATTTTAATATAAGAAGGTTTTTGCTGAAGAGAACATAGCAGAAGGCGGTATGCCTCAAAACACGAACAGTTGCTCGAAAGGATAAACCGAAAAGGCTGGAGGAAGATGAGATTATGAAAAAAGTTGCGAAATTTGGCGGAAGTTCTTTGGCCAGCGCAGAACAGTTTAAAAAAGTGGGCGACATCATTCACGCGGATGAGGACCGCAAATATATTGTGCCCTCTGCGCCGGGAAAAAGATTTTCAAACGACACAAAAGTGACAGACCTTTTATATTCCTGCTACCATACCGCAGAAGAAGAAAAGGATATCAGGCCTGTTCTGAATCAGATTCAGGAACGTTATAACGAAATTATCAGAGGACTGGGACTGGAGCTGTCTCTGGACGGAGAGTTCCAGACGATTGAAAAAAATATAAAGGGAAAAGCAGGAATTGACTATGCGGCTTCCCGGGGGGAATATCTGAACGGCATTATCATGGCCAATTACCTGGGGTATGAATTTATTGACGCTGCCGAAGTGATTTTCTTCAATGAAGAAGGCGAGTTTGACAGCGAGAAAACCCAGGAGATCCTCTCCCAGAGGCTGAAAAACGCGGAAAATGCGGTGATTCCGGGATTTTACGGTTCCCGTCCTGATGGAACTATTGAAACATTTTCCAGAGGCGGCTCCGATATCACCGGCTCTATCGTAGCAAGAGCCCTTCACGCCCGGCTCTATGAAAACTGGACAGATGTGTCCGGCTTTCTGGTGGCTGACCCCCATATTATCAAGAATCCCGAAAGCATCACTACGATCACATACCGGGAACTGCGGGAGCTGTCCTATATGGGCGCTACCGTTCTCCATGAAGACGCCATCTTTCCGGTACGTCAGGAAGGGATTCCGATCAATATCAAAAACACCAACCGTCCTGATGATCCAGGCACAATGATCGTGGAAAACACCTGTCACAAACCCCCTTACACCATCACCGGCATCGCGGGAAAGCAGGGCTTTGTCGCGATTAACATCGAAAAAGATATGATGAATTCGGAGATCGGGTTTGGGAGAAAAGTTCTGGAGGCCTTTGAGCGAAATGGCATCTCTTTTGAGCATATGCCCTCAGGCATTGATACCCTGACGGTATTTGTTCATCAGACAGAATTCGAAGAAAAAGAGCAGGCCGTAATCTCTGATATTCACCGGCTGGCCAACCCGGATTCTATTGATCTGGAAGGAGATCTGGCGCTGATCGCGGTAGTTGGAAGAGGGATGCGGGGAACAAGAGGAACTGTAGGCCGTATCTTTTCTGCCCTGGCCCATGCCCATATTAATGTCAAGATGATTGATCAGGGTTCCAGCGAGCTGAACATTATTATCGGTGTAGCCAACGACGATTTTGAAGCGGCAATTCAGGCAATTTATAACATTTTCGTGTTGGTGAAGCTGTAAAAACGGCAAAATCTTACATTATATATAGAAGAAAATAGCACAGGCAGGCAAAGATTCCCGGAATCTCTGCCTGTTTTTCTGTTCAGGAACAGGGATTTTCTTTCAAAACGCCGAAAATAATTTAAGATATTTACAAAAAAATCAACCTGTGGTATCTTACTCGTGAAGAAAAGAAGAGTAAAGAGAACAGATAGTTTGAAAGGAGCAACAGACTATGAAGGTAATGAATATCAAAGACATTAACGCGTTTTTTAAGGTAATCGATTCCTGCAAAGGAACTGTGGAACTGGTAACAGGGGAAGGCGACAGACTGAATCTGAAATCCAAACTTTCTCAGTATGTGGCGCTGGCCAATGTATTTTCTGACGGCACCATCGATGAACTGGAGATTGTCGCCCACGAACATGAGGATGTGGAAAAACTGGTATCCTTTATGTATTACGGTCAGTAAAGACAGCGCAGACTACAGACAATACAAAACCAGAATAAACATACAAAAAATACAGACAAAAAGAGCCCGGTCTTGCAGACGGCAATCAGCGCTCAGCGCTTATCGCCTGCAAGGCCAGGCTCTTCTTGTTGCAAAATATATCCTTTCCCTTTTTCCCGCGCAGCTTTTTATTGTCTTCTGGTCAGGAATGTCGGAATCTTAATCGTTTTTTCTTCTATATTGGGCTTAGGCGCTTTTACCTGGTTCTGGCTGTATGTAGATGTCGGTATATGGTCGATGGCTGCGGAAGAAGCCGCTGTCATCTGGGATGCCGACTGTTTCGGCTTTCTGAAATCTGCCATCGCTTTCGCCACCGGTGAATTTTCTCCGTAAGTTTCCAGTCCCGTGGCGATGACGGTGATGGTCACCTCATCAGCAAATCCCTCGTCGTATCTCGCGCCGAATATAATATTGGCGCTGTCGCCTGCCAGTTCCTGTACAAAGCTGGCTGCCTCACTGGCCTCCATCAGGGTAACATCTCCGGTGATATTGATGATCACATGGCTGGCCCCCTCGATGGTTGTCTCCAGCAGCGGGCTGGCCACTGCCTGCTTAACTGCGTCCATGGCCTTGTCATCACCTTTGCCGTGACCAATGCCGATATGAGCCACACCCTTATCGGTCATAACAGTCTGGATATCCGCAAAGTCCAGGTTAATCAGGGACGGTACATTAATCAGGTCAGTAATGCCCTGCACTGCCTGCTGCAGTACTTCATCCGCTTTCTTCAGTGCTTCCGGCATAGTAGTGCGGCGGTCTACCAGTTCCAGCAGCTTATCATTGGGGATCACAATCAGTGTATCCACATTTTCCTTCAGCTTATCGATGCCGTTCAGGGCATTGGTCATACGGGTCTTAGCCTCAAAACGGAATGGTTTGGTAACTACGCCGACGGTCAGGATACCCATCTCCTTTGCCACCTTCGCAATTACAGGCGCCGCGCCTGTCCCGGTTCCGCCGCCCATACCGCATGTTACAAATACCATATCGGCGCCCTTCATGGCCGCTTCCAGATCTTCAATGTTTTCCTCCGCGGCTTTTTCACCGATCTCCGGCTTCGCCCCCGCGCCAAGCCCCTTGGTCAGCTTTTCGCCGATCTGGATTGCTGTAGGCGCCTTACAAAGTTTAAGCGCCTGACTGTCCGTATTAATCCCTATAAACTCAACGCCGCCGATATTTTCATCAATCATGCGGTTTACAGCGTTATTTCCGGCACCGCCTACACCGATCACTATAATTTTCGCAGCATTTTCTGATTCATTTATCTTGATTTCGAGCACAAGAAGCCCTCCTTTTTTCCATTTTCCTATGGCCTGTCCCACGCTGCCTGTCAATCAAAAAATTTTCGTAAGCCGTTTACATATTATCATATTTTATTTTTCTAAAATAATCAACTAGTATTTTGAATTTTTCTTTCCATTTCTTTACTATTCTCCCTCTTCTTCATGATCCATTTTAAATACATAAGTAGTATTGACCGCATTCTCCTGATAATCCTCCAGATACAAAGTTCCTGACAGGCCTTCGATCTCCGGCAGAATATTTTTCAGTTCCGCAATTTTCAGATCCATATTTTCGTTTTCGCCCAGCCGGACTGTAATATCGCCGATCTGAATCTGGGCATTATAATTCTTATCAAAATAAATTTCCTCGACAGGAATCTCATTTCGCTCAAACAGCTGAGTCAGGTTCAGAACCTCCTCAAAGACATCCTGGCGCTCCACCGGAAGTTCCTGATACAGAATCACATGATCCAGTGTCAGGCCGGATACTCTGGGGATTCCTTCTATCACCCTGGATGAGCTCTCTACGATCACACCATCCCGGTCAAAAAACAAATTGCTGCCCAGATATTCGATATAGCCGATAATGTTTTTCTCATATATAATCACCTCAACAGAGCTGAGGCTGTGAAATTCAATCTGATAACGCTCAATAAAAGGAATTGTCTGCTGTTCTCCGAATCGGTTGGTCAGATAACAGTAAATAGAATTCCGTTTCAGCGGGGTATCAAAGAGCATGTCCCTGATTTCTTCGCTGGTATAAAACTCATTTCCGGTTACAGACATCTCCTTGATCGTAATATTGCCGGCGACCAGAAACAGCGCCGCCAGCAATACTGCCAGGACTCCCAGGATAATCAATATTCTTTTCTTTCTGTGCTTTTTGGGTTTCATCTGGTTCACGTTTTCACCACCATACTTTGCCGCCTAACATTTGCAAATCCTGATCTATGGCTTCGTATCCTCTGCGGATATGCCCCGGGTCAGCGATTTTAGTGATTCCGCAGGCTCCCGCCGCAGCCACAGCCAACGCCGCTCCTGCCCGCAGATCGCCCGCCTCCACCCAGGCTCCTTTCAACTCTTTCTGCCCGATGATCCGGGCTCTGTTATGGGTAATCTGAATATCTGCCCCCATGCGGCACAGCTGCGCCCCACAGTTCAGACGTTCTTCAAATATATTTTCTTCTATCACACTGATGCCGTCAGCATAAGCCAGCACCGCCATGAGCGGCGACTGCATATCTGTAGGAAAACCGGGATAAGGGCTGGTACAGATCATGGGAACCGGCAGAATCCGGCGATCTGATCGAATGCGTACATGCTCTTTCCCCCATGTTACATCACATCCGCAGTCACGGAAAACCTGTAAAGCAGATGTCATATAGGGTGTATACACGCCAGTAAGGCAGACATCGCCGCCAGCCGCAGCCGCAGCCGCCAGATAAGTGCCCGCTACGATCCGGTCTCCCGGAATCTGATAACTGGTATCGCACAGCCCGCTTCCGCCTCTGACACAGATCATTCCTGTGCCCGCTCCGGTAATTCGGACCCCCATCTTCTGGAGAAAAAGACACAGTTCTGTAATCTCAGGCTCTCTGGCCGCATTTTCAATTACTGTCACTCCATCAGCCGCAGCCGCGGCCAGCAGAATATTTTCTGTTGCGCCTACACTGGGAAAGCGCAGAGAAATTCTGGCGCCATGGAGTTTTTTCGTTCCGGCTCTGATACAGATGCCGTCATCCTGTATATCTGCCCCCATCGCCCGCAGCGCCTCCAGGTGAAGGTCAATAGGGCGCTTCCCAATGGAGCAGCCGCCCGGATAGCTGGTGACCGCCTCTCCCAGTCTGCCTAACAATGCACCCAGCAGCATAATGGACGAACGCATTTTTTTCACATCCTCCAGAGGGATCTCCCCGCTCTGGAGCGAGGACGCGTCCAAAACCAGACAATGGTCCGAGAAAACCACCCTTACTCCAATTGTCTCCAGAATGTGTATCATGCAATACACATCCCGGATCATCGGAACATTGGTCAGCACCGTTACACCTTTATAGAGAACTGCCGCCGCCATCATCGGCAGGACAGTATTCTTAGAGCCCTGCACCTTCAGCTCACCCCTCAATGGGTATCCGCCCTGGACTTTTAATGTATCCAACCTTTTACCTCCAGAAATATAATGGTATATTATCCTATGTCAAAAGGCGGAATAAGTTTCTATTTTTCATAGGTGATCTGGTTGGATACACTGAGGGCCAGCCCCATCTCTGCCATCAGAAAGACGATGGACGAGCCTCCATAGCTGATAAAAGGCAGCGTAATGCCAGTATTGGGGATGGTATTGGTTACCACCGCGATATTTAAAATCACCTGTATGGCGATATGGGCCATAATCCCGACGACCAGAAGCCCGCCGAACAAGTCCGGGGCATTCTGGGCAATTACCATAAACCTCCATATCATGAAGATAAACAAAAGAATCAGACAGCCTGCGCCGAACAGCCCCAGTTCCTCACAGATAATGGAAAATATCATATCGTTCTGGGCCTCTGGCACAAAGCCCAGTTTCTGCAGGCTGTTTCCCAGCCCTTTTCCGAAGAGGCCGCCGGAGCCAATGGCATAGAGGCCCTGCAGCACCTGATATCCGCCGTCCAGAGGATAGGCACTCGGATCCTGCCATACATAGATACGCTCCAGCTGATAACTCTCCAGAATTCCCAGCTCCACCATCTTATCTCCAAACTCCACAAACAATATGACCACAGCAGCCAGCGCTGCCAGTGCCACCGCAAAACGCATCTTTTTCCTGCTGGCCACAAAATACATGACACAGGCAATGCCAAAAATGATGATGCCGGAGCTTAAATTATTGGTTATAACAAGATAGGTAGGAGGCGCTACCATTACCAGCAGCAGCACCACCACCCGCCATTTATCAATCCATTTTATCAGATAATTGATGGCGCAGGCCAAAGCCAGAATCAGCGCCACCTTCACCAGCTCTGCAGGCTGAAACAAACTCTGATTGGTTCCGGGAATGCCGAACCACCGTCTGCTCCCGTTCCGCTCAATGCCAAAAGGTGTATAATTAACCAGAATCATGATGACAACAGACGTCACATATCCCAGAATCGCAAAATGTTTATAAAAATGATAGTCAATCTTGGAAATAATAATCATTCCCACAAATCCCAGGGCCAGAGCCTGCGCCTGCCGGATCATATAATGAGCGGCCCCGTCGCTTTCCGCATATTCCAGAGCAGCGATATAGGAACTGCTGCTGTAGATCATAATCAGACCAAAACAGCACAGAAACACAATCGTTACCAAAAGGCTGTAATCATAATACCGTCTCACTTTCTCATGCCGTTTCCGCTTCGGAACCATCTGACTCATCTCCTTCACAACCCCCGGCTACAGACCTAAAAACGCCAGCAGGCACAGCATGCCGGTTACCACCGAAAACACTGCCACAACTCTGGTTTCCGACCAGCCGCCCAACTCAAAATGATGATGAATCGGCGCCATGCGAAAAAGGCGCTTTCCGCCTGTTTTCTTAAAATATGTCACCTGAAGCATGACAGAAATCACTTCAATCATATAAATAAAGCCTACAATCGGGATAAACAGCGGCATCTGAAGCATAAACGCTGTCGATACCACAAATCCTCCAAGCGCCAGGGAACCTGTATCTCCCATAAACACCTGGGCAGGATAAACGTTAAACAAAAGAAAACCCACCAGACTGCCTGCCACGGCGCCGGTCACGGGCTCCAGCCCGCTTTTCTCCCCGATAGCCACCACAGTAAAAAAGACAGCTACCAGCATGGTTACGCTGGCGCAGAGACCATCCAGACCATCAGTAAAGTTTACGCCGTTATCTGTCCCCAGCATGATAATAAAGTACAATGGGATATAGATCAGCCAGGGCAGTTCCAGATACTGGCCGCCGGAAAAAGGAATCAGCATCCTGGTATCCCCACCTGAGGAGGTCAGCAGATAATATAAAAATATGCCGGATACCAGCAGCTGGCCAAACATCTTCTGTTTGGGATTCAGCCCCTCTGACCGCTTCATAACCACTTTAATATAATCATCCAGAAACCCGATCACGCCAAAGCCGATGGTAGTGAACAGAATCGGGACAATCTTCGGATAATCCCGAATATAAAACAGCGAAGCAACCAACACAGCCGCAATAATCGCCAGACCTCCCATCGTGGGTGTGCCTGATTTTTTCAGATGTTCCTTCGGTCCCTCCTGCCGAATCTGCTGGCCGAATTTGAGCCTTTTCAAAAAAGGGATCAGCAGCGGACACATTGCTGCGCTGCATCCGAAAGATATTAAAATTGGCAAAATCACATCATACTTCATCTCAACACCATGTTTATTCCTTTCGATTATCAGTCAGACGGCTCACTCAGATAAAGGATCACCGTTCCTGTTTTCTGTATGGATTCCCCGGCCAGCGGAAACTGGTCTGTCACCACACCTTCTTCGCCCAGATACCGGACCTGAAATTCTGTATCCTTCAGTGCTTCTTTCGCCTCCTGAGCTGTCATGCCCATGAAATCCGGTACCTGCGCTGCGCCGATCTGGTATGCTGCCAGTTCTTCCTCTGTGTAAGAAGGCTCTACACCCAGATAAGGCAGTATGTTTTCAAATATAGAAGAAACCACAGGAGCTGCCACTGTCCCCCCATAATAAATGCCCTCCGGCTCATCAATCGTAATCAGTGCCACCACCTGAGGATCATCAGCAGGAGCAAATCCCAGAAAAGAAGAAATATACTTGCCGTTTCGTCTGGGCAGCTTTTCCGATGTGGCTGTCTTTCCTCCTACCCTGTACCCCGGCAGATACGCTCTTTGCCCGGTACCTGCCGACACAACCTGCTCCAGGATCTCTCTCACCTGCCGGCTGGTCTCTTCCTGAATGATACCCTCCTCCGTCTCATACTCCAGTGTTGTCACCTGCTGTCCGTCAGGGCTGTGGATGGAAACACCCAGATGAGGGATAATTCTGGTCCCGCCATTGATAATGGAACTGACTGTCGTAATCAGCCGCAGCGGCGTGATCTGGAAGGACTGGCCAAAGGATACCGTTGCCAGCTCAACCTCCCCCACATTTTCCTTTTTATGCATAATCGTCCCGGCTTCCCCGGGCAGGTCAATGCCTGTTTTGTTCATCAGCCCCAGCTTGCTGAAATATTCATAGGTACGGTCCACGCCCAGCCGCAGTCCTGTTTCAATAAACACCGGATTGCAGGAATTCATCACTCCCTGGACAAAAGTTTCCGCGCCATGTCCCGCCGTCTTATGGCAGCGGATCCGCCGGTCCCCGACAATGATATAGCCGGGGCAGTAAAAATTATCACTGACAGATACCGCGCCAGTCTCCAGCCCGGCTGTCATCGTAATAATCTTAAAGGTAGAGCCGGGTTCATAAGTATCGTTGATGCAGCCGTTTCGCCACATCTGATTTAACAGGTTCTGCCGTTCTTCTGCGGAAATCTCCTCTTCCGGCTCCTCCAGCAGTGTGAACGGGTCGTTGAGATCAAATTCCGGTACATTCACCATCGCATAGATTTCCCCGTTCTGCGGGTTCATAATAATGACAGAGACGCTGTTGGCCCCTTTTTCTTCCATCACCTTATAGGCCGCCTGTTCCGCATATTGCTGCATATTGACATCCATGCTGATATGAAGGTCGCTGCCGGCCACGGGTTCAATCCGTTCCTCCGCGGCCTGGTCAATCTCCACACCCCTGGCGTCTGTCAGCGTAAGAATCATCCCGTCTGTACCTTTCAGGTATTCTTCATATTTCACCTCCAGGCCAATGATTCCCTGATTGTCGCTTCCGGTAAATCCCAGCACCTTTGAGGCCAGGGAGCCGTAGGGATAATACCGTTTGTAATCTTCATCCACCTTTACGCCGTCCATCTGATAGAGACGGATTTTATCGCCCACCTCTTTGTCCACATTGGTTTTGATAATTTCCCGGGAACTGTACTTCTCCACCTTCTCCCGGACCTCCGCCTCATCCATCTCCAACTCTTCTGACAGAATCCGAATCACTGCCTCTTCGTCTGTGATCTGGTTATGGATCACCGATATGGTGCATACCGTCCGGTTTCCGGCAATCAGAGTGCCGTTGGCGTCATAAATATTTCCTCTGGCGCCTTTGATAAACCGCTCACGCTGATGAAGCTGGTCCGCCTGCTCGATATAATATTCCGACTGATCAACCATCAGATACCATGCCCGACCAGTCAGCGCAGTCAGAATTACTGTCGTAATCAGGCAAAACAGTACAATTTTTTTTCTTTGATATGTTTTTGTCCGATTCATGCTGTGTCCAAAATTAAGTATCACTATAATGTATTAAGACACAGCCTTTTCTATGCGCGGAAAACGTCTCTTTCCCCGGACTTTCCTCTCTTCCTGCTATTCTGCGATACATTTACTGGGCCGGGCTTTCTGACCCGCCGGAAGAGCTTCCTCCGCTGCCGGAACTTTCACCGCCGGACGAACTCTCTCCGCTGCCTGTGCTCTCTCCGTCTGCCTGGCTCTCTCCGCCGGCGCTTTCACCGTCTGCAGGGCTTTCCTCATCAGGAACACCATCTCCCTGGAAACCGCCCTCATCATAGTCTTCCTCAGAATCAATGATGGTAATCGGGTTTTCTTCAGCTTCTTCCCCGGTCTCTTCTCCGGTTGTCTCAGTCCCTGTCTCTCCTGTTTCCTCTGTCGGCGCTGTCTCTTCCGTTTCTTCTGATTCCACAGGTTCAGTCGGATAAATATTCAGATAGGGAAGAATTTCCCTTAATATACTCCGGCACATCTCCGTTGCCTGGGAACTGTCTGACTGTTTCTCAACCTGGGGTTCATCAATGGCCACATAGATAAAGACCTCGGGATAATCCGCGGGGACATCCGCTACAAAGGATACCACATACTTTTCATTTCCTCTGGGCAGCTTCTCCGCAGTTCCGGTCTTGCCTCCCATAGCGTAGCCTTCAATGGCTGCCTTCTGGCCTGTCCCGCCCTCTACTGTCTGGTACAGGGCATTTTTCAGGAACTCGGAGGTGGAAGCGCTGACAGTCTTTCTCACCAGTACCGGCTCCAGATTTTCCACCACCGCGCCATCCTCGTCAATAATCTGCTTCACCAGCCTGGGCTCATAATAATTGCCTCCGTTTAATATAGAAGCATAAGCCGCCGCAATCTGGATCATTGTCACATTATAGTTCTGGCCGAAAGAGTTGGTCGCCAAATCCGCATCACCCATGTCTTCCGCGCTGTACAGCAGGCCGGCTGCTGTGGCCTCATTGGGCAGGTCGATTCCCGTCGCCTGTCCGAACCCGAACAGCTCCTGATATTTTGTAAATACCTCTGCCCCCTCTGCCTGGGCGATGTACATCAGGCCCACATTGCAGGAGCTCATCAGCGTCTGGGTGACCGTCAGCGCCCCGTGGCCCGCCCGGTTATGGCAGTGGATCTCATGGCCCCCCACCCACAGAGAACCATTGCAGACATAAGACTCATTTCCTGTAATTTTTCCCTCCTCCAGGGCCGCGGCTATGGTAAAGGTTTTCGCCGTAGAACCCGGCTCAAAAGTATCACTGATGCAGTGGTTCTTCCACATCTCATTCATGGCGTTGGTCTGTTTTTCTTCCTCACTCATCTTCGCAATCTCTTCATCGCTGAAAGTTCCGGACATGGTAAGCAGCTCATCGATGGAAGCAGCATTGGACATATCAGACGGATCGTTCAGATTATAGGAATTTTTCATGGCCATGGCCAGGATTTCGCCGTTCTGCGGGTTCATAACGATAACCCCTGTATTCCGGCTCCCCACTGTCTCATTATATTCGTTTACGTATTTTTCACATACTTGCTGCACATAAGCATCCAGAGTCGTCACCAGGGTATAACCGTTCTGGGCTGGCTCGATCACCCGCTCTGATGTGGCGTCATCATTAAAATAGCCGTATTCACGGCCATTGACACCGGTCAGTTCATCATTATAATAGGCTTCCAGACCCATCCGCCCGTCTGTGCCGTCAGCGGAAGCAAAGCCCACCACCTGGCTGGCCAAACTGTCATAAGGATATACCCGCTTATACTCCTCTTCAAACCAGACACCGGCAATATCGCCCTCTGCGCCGGTTTCCTTCTTCGCGGCATTATATTCCTCTACATAAGTGTCGAACATCGCCTTCCGATCCTCTGACATCTGCCGCTCATAGCGCACATAACTGCTGGAAGGCTGGGTATCCAGGATATTCTCTATATCCTCCCGGTCATACCCATAGCATTCCACCAGAGCATTCACGGTACTCTCCCTGTTCTCTCCATCGTTGTTTAATATAATTTTAGGGTCTAAAATCAGATTATAGACCCTTTCATTGCCTGCCAGTATGGTGCCGTTCCGGTCCAGAATTTCTCCTCTTTCATAAGCAATTTCCCTGCTCTCATAGGACTGCTGGTTCAGAACGATCTGTTTATATTCTGCATCATTATCCGCGATGGTAAACAAAACCACGCTCAGCGCAAAAAGCATTGCCACACCTGCCATAAAAAGCAGGATCAGCTTTCTCTGCATGTACCTGTAAAATGGTTTCTTCTTATTCTGTCGGGATGTCTTCATTCTGTCTTACGTACTCACTTTCTGTTCTGTCATAATGGATAATCTGATCCTCATCTGCCGGAACCATACCCATTTCCTCAGTTGCGATCTGATAAATGTAATTCAAGTCTGTATAATTGTCAATGCTTTTTCGCAGACCGCTGTTTGCTTCTGTCAGGTCTTCCAGCTGCTGCTCCAGGCTGCTGATTGTTCTGGCACTGTCATTAATGCTGTTTCTGGCCTCCAGATACTGGACAGATACCAGCAGCACCACGATACCGGCTGCGATCAGCCCAATCACATAGGGGAGGGTCATAACGCCGGCCTTTTCCCAGTTTCTGCGCACATGGTAGCTTTTGCGCTCCTGCTCGGTACGGACCCGGACATACTCATAGTCCTGCCTTTCCTTGCGGACGGTATTCCCGTCCATATAACGGTTTGTCATCTGCTCTGTCCTTCTGCTGGACCCATACTGCCTTCTGCCGGCCATCACAACATTCCCCCTTCTCCCTCTGAATTTCTCTCAAACACTCTGAGCTTCGCGCTCTTAGACCTGGGATTCTCCTCCATCTCCTCCTCTGTGGGGAGAATGGGCTTTCGGGTCACCACCCTGCCCAGGCTTTTCCTGCCACACACACATACCGGAAAATCCGGCGGGCATGTACATGGCTTTTCCAGTTCCCTGAATTTCGTCTTGACAATCCTGTCTTCCAGAGAATGGAATGTGATAATACACAGTCTTCCTCCCGGATTCAGCAGGCCTGCCATTTTATCCAGTGCCTCCTTCAGTACAGTCAGTTCCTGGTTCAGCTCAATGCGGATCGCCTGGAAGGTTCTCTTCGCCGGATGTCCGCCCTGCGCCCTGACTCTGGCCGGTATCGCCGCCTTAATCAGTTCTGCCAGCTGTCCTGTAGTTTCCACAGGCTTGTCCTGCCTGGCCTTCACAATATGTCTGGCAATATTTTTTGCAAATCTGTCTTCTCCAAAATCTCGGATCAGATGATACAATTCCTGTTCCGTATATTCATTAACGATATCTCTCGCCGTCTTATCCTGACGCTGATCCATGCGCATATCCAGCGGTGCGTCCTCCATATAGGAAAAACCCCGCTCCGGCGTATCCAGCTGATAAGATGACACCCCCAAATCCAGCAGAATGCCGTCGGCCCCGCCGATGGATAAATCCCGCAGCACCTCATCCATATGTACATAGTTGCTTCTGACAATCCGGCAGCGGTCCCCATATTCCGCCAGACGTTCCCGGGCTGTTTCGATAGCTGCCTGGTCCTGGTCGATGCCCACCAGAAGGCCGCCTTCCGTCAGCCGCCTCGCGATTTCCAGAGAATGTCCGGCTCCGCCCAGCGTACCGTCCACGTAGACACCATCCGGCTTAATATTCAAATTACCAATACATTCGTCCAGCAGAACCGATTTATGCCGAAATTCCATCAGATTCCTAACTCCTCCATATTTGCGGCGATCTCGTCCATATCATCATAATTTATACTTTCGGCCCATGTCTGGCCGTCCCAGATCTCGATCCTGCTTCCTACGCCGGCCAGAATAACGTCTTTCTCCAGACCGGCATATTTCCGCAATACGCCGGGTACAACAATCCGGCCCTGCTTGTCCAGTTCACAAGGAAAGGCATTGGACATAAGAAATCTGGCAAACTTCCGCCCATTGCGGTTGGAGATGGGAATCGCGTTCAGTTTCTGAACCAGCGTTTTCCAATCCTCGCCCCTAAAAATAAAAAGGCAGTGATCCAATCCCACAGTAAGGCGCGCCTCATCATCCAGTTCCTCTCTGAATTTGGCAGGAATAATCAGACGCCCCTTCGCGTCTATTGAATGGGCATATTGACCTATAAACTCACTCACACCACTCACCTGCCTGATTTCCGGATGTTTCTTCCACTTGCCTCCACTTTATGGTACTTGCACCCACCTTCTCTTTATTTTATAATAATTAACATGAAAACACAAGGCCAGAAATAAAAAAATAAATTTTATATTTCCAGATTTTTCTTGTAAATATATGTTATTATTACAATTTTCACCTTTTTTCTCGGAAATCATGTAAAAAACACCAAAGAAATCTGATGCTCTTATGGCGTTATATGGTATAATGTTCACAGAGTGAACATTATACCCGCGCCGATTCGCGCTGACCAACGGGAAGCAAATACCCTAGCGAATCGTGCGCATCCCCCCGGAGGGAACATGTCCGAAGGACAGGATATAATGTTCACAGACAAACATGCTGTCAGCGGACATGACATCATATTTTTTATAAACGATGCCGCTTCCAGACAGTGACACACAGAAAGTGAGGGGATTATCATGAGAAAATTTATCACACAGCCCTGGCCGAGAGTTCTGTTCGGAGAAGGAACTTCCAGTGAAATCGGAAACTATTGCAAAGAATTCGGCGCTAGACGGGTTATGGCAGTCTATGACAAAGGACTGTATTCCACAGGCATCGTAGAACCTGTCCTCCAGACGATTGAAGCCCAGGAGGGAATTGCGCTGAGCCGCTTCGACGGCATCGAGCCGGAGTCGCCGGATTATGTGGTAGAGGCACTGGGCCGGGCAGCGGCAGCGTTTGACGCGGACATGTTTGTGGCCATCGGCGGCGGCAGCACCATCGACACCGCCCGGGCAGCTTCCATGTACCGGTACTGTACGGACATTCCTTTTTCAGAATGCCAGGAAAAAATGTTCATACCTCTGCCGGAGGATCAGGTCAACGGCATCAAGCTGATTTTCGTTCCCACAACCGCAGGCACCGGAGCGGAAATGTCAGCCGGCGGTCCGCTGCTGAACACCAAAACCAACATAAAGGGCGGACCTTTCTTCGGCTCCAAACTGTCAGTGCTGAATGTACTGGACCCCACCCTGACCACCGGCCTGCCGCCTTTTCTCACCTATACCACGGCTATGGATGCACTGTCCCATGCCATCGAAGGAATGACCGGAAAAACCCGCTCCCCCCGTTCGGACATGTTCTGCGGTCAGGCAGTAGAATACATCTGGAGAAGTTTGCCGAAGGCATTGGAAAACGGCCAGGACCTGGAAGCCAGAGGCGAACTGTTGCTTGGCGCCAATCTGGCCATCGGCGTGGAAACCCTGCGTCACCTGGGCCATGCCATCGGCCAGCCTGTCGGAGGCATGTTTCATATTGCCCACGGACACACCTGCGCCCTGGCACTGCCCCCTGCAGTCCGGATGGTAGCCGGAAGTCCTGAGATCCAAAGAGAGCTGCAGCTGATTGCGGACAAAATGAAACTAGACACACGTGCCTGCCCGCCCGGCATCGCCATCGCCGACGCCGTCAGGAACCGCAACCGGGCATTCGGCATCAAATCCCTGAAAGACCTGGGGCTGACCTTCGAACAGGTAAAAGAAGCCATTCCCCAGATTATGGCCGACGGACGGCTGCTGCCCAACGCAGTGGTAGATGTGACAGAGGCAGATGTGGAGACAATGCTGAGAGAAATGTACGAATATTAAAGGATATGCTTTTTTATAGAGTATGACTTCACTCAGGCGGCCGCCAAAAGCCGATCATATCCTTCATCACTTTGTATCTCTACAATCCTTTGTTGTTTTGTTTTCCATTCTACCATACTTCCGGGAGGACAGAAACAGGCAGTTTTTAAGTATATCTTTTCGTTCGGAGGCTGTCACCCACCCGGACGGAAAGGTCAGCCATGTAACGGCTCCGGAAACTGTCGGTCAGCATTGGCCTGTGCAGAGGCGGGGAGGGAAACAGACTTTGTTCCCGACCTGAACAAATCCTAAGAAAATGTCAGCCCGCTTTTACAGAACCGGTCTTACATGAAGAAAAATCCTGATGATTTTTCCTCATTAATCCCTCAGAAATGAGCGTTGAGCGCTCATTTCTGTCTGTAAAAGCGGGCTGATATTTCCTAAGTATTTGTAATCAGGTCTCCACATG
>CAJFOT010000095.1 GCA_904397815.1 Candidatus Paralachnospira sangeri | reverse complement strand
GAAAACCCTTAATAAAGGTGGCCGTTGTGCTCCGCCGAGTGGCCGCTGGCAAACGCACCAGTGGCCGCTGCTCGGCGCAAATTGCACATTGCCGCCCATGTAGCTAGTTTTTCCGTCAAATATTTTCACAGGCAGAAAAATAGAGTCTGATATGTTATTTTTCTGCGATGTGGAGTCCCCGATCATAAACTGTATGGACATGCTGTTCTGATTTTTTGCGAAAAAGATGCCAGGATAAGTCTTCAATTTCCTTACATTTTCACTGCATACAATATCCAGCACTTTACTTCCGATACACAGGCGGAAGGTGTAGGCGGGCAGAAAGGCCGGCCTGTCTGCCGTCCGGCTGAGATCGTGGCCGCCGGTTCTGATGCTTTTTACAAAGAGGACGACCAGATGTTCCACCTCGCTGAAGTCAACTTCCCAGGAAGCGGAGCGATTTGTGATATATTCCATTAACTCGATGTACTCCCGCCAGTGCAGGCTGTTCCGGTACGCAGCGATCCGTTCCATCGTCCACTGATCCAGATAAAAATCACTGCCTATTTTTTGAATTTCTTTTAAAATAGAATCATTTTTAAAAAATTCTGAGAAAGCATATTCCAGTTCATCCGGTCCTACTTCTTTCAGGCCATGTTTCAGGTAAAGCTGATGGATAAACGTATCTTCCGGACGAATATTACTGGGAATCAGCGCCGCGCAGTTAAAGAAGTTGGTAAAGATAGAGTTATAGTAAACATCAATCATCTTCTTCAATTCTTCGTGAAAAGGCTTATTCTGATCGAAAATACAGTTCAAAACAGGATCCGGATGTTCCGCTGACTCTCCGACTACGATAAAATTCTTATAAAAAGACGACCTGCTGTAGCCCTCCACAGTGGATCTGTGGCCGGTGCCGCTGATATGGGTCTGGAGAAATACCGTCATCTCGATTTCTTTTAATACCGCAAAAAATTCTTTTTTCTGCACCGGGTCGAAGCCAAAACACTCTGCCAGCATGTCATTTGTTTCCGTATTGAAAGCCAGCGTAGTGCAATGTTTGACGAATTCCTGTTTATGCCTGTCGACAGGCGTCTCCCAGTTTTCCCGGATGCAGTACATCGGTCTTTCCGTACACAGTTTATTCCATTCCTCTACCGCGTTCCTGGTAGTGGAATACTGGGGCAGCCGGGATATATAGGGCGTCAGTTCCCTGTCTCCATAAAGAAACACTACAATGCTTCCGTTCTGAAGCAGTGATGAAAATGCCTTCTTTTCTTTTTCGCTGTAGCCGCTGTCGCTGCAGTAAAATCCCTGCAGACTGCGGCTGTTTAAGATGGAGGCCCTGTTCAGGATGATCTGCCTGGTATGCATTAAGGAAAGATACAGGTTCTTCATCTGAAAAGATTCCAGATATTTCTGAACTTTTTCAGATTCAAAGCCATACTTTAAGAACTGGCCTCTGTACTCCGAATCCGAAGCAATCACCTCATCCGGCAGCCACTGATTATCCAGGGCAAAGGGAAAGGCCGCAGACGGCACCAGATCGCTGGCATGTACTCTGTAAAAACAGTTTTCGGCGTCATTGTCGTATACCTTTTCCGGCATTCCCGCTTCATATATGTAATCATTGCTTTTGAGAAAATCTATTCCGCCGGAATAAATTATTTTTCCATCCAGAGCCCGCAGGATATTCTGCATGCTGGAAATGGTGATGGTACCTCTGGCGTCCAGCTGGACAAACTGCACACGCTGCAGATACCGGATAATCTGATCTGCCGTTTCCTGATTTTCATTGACAAACCAGGAAGGATGGACATTTCCGATTACCACAAAAAGAACCTGAAATTGGGAGTCACACTCGTTTCTTTTTAACGATACCGATATTTCCCTCAGCACCTCCGCCCTTCTCACAGAGTTTTTGGAGATAAGGGCGATTATCGTGTCGGCATTCGCCAATGCTTCGTCAATATTAGCGGCCCAGCTCTGTCCTGTTACCAGTTTATCCACATCAATCCACACGTCATACCCCTGCCGCTCCAAAAAGCGGGCAATTCCGCAGGCACAGACATTATCCTGATGAGAGTAACTTAAAAATATCTTTCTTTTCATCCTCGCCATGCCTCCTTTCGATACTTTGATTTTATCATTGCCTAATCGGATTATCAAGAGTATACAAAACAACCTGCAGGACCTTCGGAAGAAATTTATCCGTCCATTTGCTGGATAAATATGTAAATTCTGTTTAAAAAAGCAAAAAGATAAGAATAAAATTCTATTATAAACGGAATTTCATATATTTCACACTTTTTAATTGAATTACCCCGGAATATGTGATAATATATTCTGCGAAAAACAGCGTAAACAAAGTGAATTTTATCACCACTGAATATTTGTAAAGGAAAAAGCTATGAAAAAAATATCTGCGAAGCGAATCGCTGAAAATGTGGTTCAGAAAAGAAAGGGAAAAAAGATTACCCAGGCCCAGCTGGCCGAGGCAACCGGGATTAACCGCTCCATGATCGGGCGGATTGAAAATGAGGAGTATATGCCCACCATCGAGCAGCTGCAGGCCCTGGGAGATTATCTCGGATTTGACTTTCCGGACTTATTCGAAGAAGAGGAGGAAGCCTGCACAGATGACCAGCCCGGACCGGACAGGCAGTACAATATCGCCGTGGCCGGCACCGGCTATGTGGGGCTATCCATCGCCACACTGCTGGCCCAGCACAACCATGTGACAGCAGTGGATATTGTCCCGGAGAAGGTGGAGCTGATCAATCAGCGGAAATCCCCCATCCAGGATGAGTATATTGAGAAGTATCTGGCAGAGAAGGATCTGGATCTGACCGCTACCCTGGACGGAGAGAGCGCCTATGCCGGCGCCGATTTTGTGGTAATCGCGGCGCCCACCAACTATGACAGCAAGAAAAATTTCTTCGACTGCTCCGCTGTGGAATCTGTCATCGAGCTGGTTTTGAAGGTAAATCCCAACGCGGTCATGGTGATCAAATCCACCATTCCCGTAGGATACACGGTAAAAGCCAGGGAGAAGTATCACACGAAAAATATTATTTTCAGCCCGGAGTTTCTCAGGGAATCCAAGGCTCTGTACGACAATCTTTACCCCTCCCGCATCATTGTTTCCTGCGACGAGGAGTCAGAGGAAGCGGCCCGCACCTTTGCCGCGCTGCTGCAGCAGGGCGCTGTGAAGAAAAATATTGACACTCTGTTTATGGGCTTTACAGAGGCGGAGGCTGTGAAACTTTTTGCCAATACCTATCTGGCTCTGCGTGTCTCTTACTTTAACGAGCTGGACACCTATGCGGAGACCAAGGGGCTGAATACGAAGCAGATCATAGACGGCGTATGTCTGGATCCCCGGATCGGAACCCACTACAACAATCCTTCCTTCGGCTACGGCGGCTACTGTCTCCCGAAGGATACGAAGCAGCTGCTGGCAAATTTCCAGGATGTGCCGGAAAATCTGATCCAGGCCATCGTGGATTCCAACCGGACGAGAAAAAGCTTTATTGCCGACCGTGTCCTGGAGATCGCCGGCGCCTACGAGGCCAATGATACCTGGAATACCTCAAAGGAAAAGGAAGTGGTCATCGGCGTATACCGCCTCACGATGAAGAGCAACTCCGACAACTTCCGCCAGTCCTCTATCCAGGGCGTGATGAAACGAATCAAGGCAAAGGGGGCAACGGTGGTGATCTATGAGCCCACCCTGCCGGCCGGCACCACCTTCTTCGGAAGCCGCGTGATCGGCGACCTGGAAGAATTCAAGTCTGTCTCCCAGGCCATCATCGCCAACCGGTATGATTCCTGCCTGGATGATGTAAAAGAAAAGGTTTATACACGGGATATTTTCCGCCGGGATTAAAATGGGGATAAAGGAGCTAGACGGATGAATCAAATCGAACTGAAAAACAAAACCATACTGGTAACCGGCTCAGCAGGCTTCATCGGCAGTAATCTGGTGCTGGAGCTGCTGCGCAGCCAGTCCCCTGTCTCCATCATAGGCATTGACAATATGAATGACTACTATGACGTCAGCATCAAGGAGTGGCGGCTGGAAGAAATCGAAAAATGCGCAGCCGTCCATGCCGACTCCACATACAAGTTTTATCGGGGAGACCTGGCGGACAGAGGATTGATCGACCGGATCTTTGCCGAACACAGGCCGGAGATTGTGGTTAATCTGGCAGCTCAGGCCGGCGTCCGGTACAGCATTACCAATCCCGACGCCTACATCCGGTCCAATCTGATCGGGTTCTACAATATTCTGGAGGCCTGCCGCCATTCCTATGACAACGGCGCGGCAGGCGTGGAGCATCTGGTTTACGCCTCCTCCTCATCGGTTTATGGGTCAAATAAAAAGGTACCCTACAGCACAGATGATAAGGTGGACAATCCGGTTTCCCTGTATGCTGCCACGAAGAAAAGCAACGAACTGATGGCCCACGCTTACAGCAAGCTGTACAACATCCCCTCCACCGGCCTCCGCTTCTTCACAGTCTACGGACCCGCCGGAAGGCCGGATATGGCATACTTCGGCTTTACCAACAAACTGCTGAAGGGCGAGACCATCCAGATTTTCAACTATGGCAACTGCAAACGGGATTTCACCTATGTAGACGATATTGTGGAAGGGGTAAAGCGGGTTATGGCCGGCGCCCCGGAGCGGAAGACCGGAGAGGATGGCCTGCCCATCCCGCCTTACGCTGTTTACAATATCGGAAACAGCAGCCCGGAAAATCTGCTGGATTTTGTGGATATTCTGCAGCAGGAGCTGATTCGCGCCGGTGTGCTGCCTGCTGATTACGACTTCGAGGCCCACAAAGAGCTGGTGCCCATGCAGCCGGGAGATGTGCCGGTCACTTACGCGGACACAGCGCCGCTGGAACGGGATTACGGATTCAGGCCCAATACCAGCCTGAGAACCGGTCTGCGGAAATTTGCGGAGTGGTATAAAGAATTTTATCACGTCTGATAGGTACTGCCGCGTGCTGTTTCACTCAGGGCGCGGCAGGTATAAAAAAATAGGAAGACATCTGACCATTCGTGTGCGTACAATAAACATGCGGAATGCAATATTAAGATCCATACCCGGCGCCTCCGGCCTCTTGGTGGAAGCGCGGATGTACACCGCCGGTAAGGTTGGATTTTACGCCATCACCACCATACATTCTTTTTCATAAAAGGCGATTCCGTACCTGATAATCTTTTTCATGCTCCGACGTCTCAGGCCTTCCGCGTACTTCTTTTCTTCAATCTGCTCAAGGGCTTCCCTGCACGCTTTCTCCAGGTCCCCATCATCCGCATATTTCAGTTCAATCACAATCCCAACCCTCTCCGGTGTCTGGATGGAGATATCACTGTATCCTTCGCCCGTCTCCGCGTTGGACTTTACCAGCCAGCTGTCCTGGTTCCGCAAGAGCCCCAGCAGCATCCCATGGTAAAAGTTTTCTTTCATGTTTCTGCGCACTGCCGTGTCACGTACACTGATGGAATCCCACAGGTAATCACCGAGCATCTCCTGGATTGTTTCAGTATCACCAGCCGGGAATGCCGCGCAGAAGCGGCTGATTCTTGAAGTATCGGAACGTGTTACCTCGCGGAACCAATCTTCCACCAGTTCATTAAACAGTTTCCGGATCTCTCCATTTGGAATCCACAGCCGGAAGATATCCGCATCCTCCTGCTCCACATGTGTTCCTGTCAGATAACCTGTGGCATACAGCACACTCCACACATTTTCAATACTGTCATCAATCTCACGGTATGTCAGTTCCTGTTTGATACGTTTGGTTATCTGTCCGCCGTTTAACAGCTCTTCCACCTCGTTTTTCGCAGTCAGGTTCGCGCTCTTCAGCATACGGCGAATCAGGTCGTTGCCACTGGTGTTTGCCCAGTAATTTTTGGGGGGAGTATTCGGCGCTGCCAGCAGCTCATCGCAGTAATTAATCACATCCCAGGGACAATACACATCCGTATCTCCAAAACGATACCCGTCATACCAGCCCCGGATCGTATCCTTGTGGGAGGACAGGCCGTAAAAAGCCAGTATTTCATCTACGTCTGTGTCCGTAAAACCAAAATACTCATCATACCGTACATCAGAGATCGTGTGTATTTTCAGATTATTCAGTCCTGTGAATATGCTCTCTTTGGAGATCCGCAGACACCCCGTCAGCACAGCAAAATACAGGCTGTCATTGGTTTTCAGCGCATTATCAAAGAGACTGCGGATAAGGTTTACCATCTCATCATAGTATCCTCTCTGGAACGACTTATCCAGTGGAACATCGTATTCGTCAATCAGCAAGATAGCCTTTTGGCCATAATGCTTTTCAAGAAGCTGCGAGAGTGTCTGCAGGCTGCCGCTCAGCGCGGCATCCGTCATGTCATAGATAGCCTCGCTTGTTGTTCCAATTTTAATCAGTCTCTGATACGAAGCCTTTTCTGCCTCCGACAGGCGTTTGCTTTCAAGTAAGAACTGAAATCTCATGGCTTCTTTACCAATAATATTTTTCAGTGCCGCCGATGCTGCCTTGAAATTCAATCCGCCCACACTTTTCAGGCTGATAGAGATCACCGGGAACTTTCCCATATATTTTTCACACAGATCCCTTTCCCGCATGATCCTCAGGCCGTCAAACAGCGCCGGATTGCTCCCTGTCTCAAAAAAGCATTTCAGCATGCTCATGTTGAGGGACTTTCCAAAACGTCTGGGACGGGTAAACAGGTTTACCTCACCCCAGTTTTGTAACAGTTCCTTAATAAACAGGGTTTTATCTGCATAATAAAAATCATTCGTCCTGAGTTTTTCAAATCTATCGATGCCAATGGGAAGTTTCTTCTTCATCTTTCATCACGCTCCGCGATCCAAGTTGTCAAAAAGTTTTCAAATGCCATCGGTAAATCAGTTGAGCAGGCAGCTTTTATCAGTCTGCCTGCCCGCGTGAATAGTCCGTTCAGCATGGCTGTCTCCGCAATACTGTATACAGTCGCACTGGCCTGCGCGCCCCGATGCTCTTTGCAAACAGCCAGTTTCGCCTATCTTATAAAGCATCCCGATCCGGGCCATCGCCTGGTATACAGTCGTCTCTTTCAGCTGTTCTTTCGTGAAATCCTTTTTCAGCACCGTCAGGGCTTCATCGAATCTACGCCTCGCATGGGCCATGCACCCGGTCACTGTGATCCTTTCCGAAAGGCTGTGGTATGCCTGCCACCAGGGATGGGGCGCTATACTTCCTTTCAGGAGGGACGCAGGGCAGTCAAGCTTCACGCCATCACCACCATACATTCTTTTTCGCAAAAGGCTATGCCGTATTGAATGATTTTCTTTATCCCCCGTCGTTTCAGCCCTTCTGCGTATTTCTTTTCTTCAATCTGCTCAAGCGCCTTACGGCAGGCCTCCTCCAGGTTCCCGTCATTTGCGTATTTCAATTCGATTATAATTCCAATGCGTTCTGGTGTCTGAATAGAGATGTCACTGTACCCTTCACCCGTTTCCGCATTGGACTTAACCAGCCAGCTGCCCTGGCTACGCAAAAGTCCCAGTACCATGCCATGATAAAAGTTTTCTTTCATGTTTGTCCGGACTGCCGTGTCTCTCACACTGATCGAATCCCACAGGTAGTCCCCCAGCATTTCCTGAATGGTTTCCACGTCTCCGGCCGGAAACGCCGAACAGAAACGGTTGATCCTCTCTGTGTCTGATCGTGTTGCTGCCCGGAACCAGTCCTGCACCAATTCATAGAACAGTTTTCGAATCTCACCATTTGGAATCCACAAGCTGAATATGTCCGCATCTGCCTGCTCCAGGTGCATGCCTGTCAGATAGCCTGTGGCATAAAGCACACTCCACACATTCTCCACGCTATCCTCAATATCCCGATAAGTCAGTTCCTGGCTGATTTTTTTCGTGATCTTTTCCCCGTTTAACAGTTCCTCCAGCTCATCCTTCGTGGTCTGGTCTGTGTTTTTCAGCAAACGGAGAATGAGGCCATTCCCACTGGTATTTGCCCAGTAGTTTTTTGGCGGAGTGCCCGGCGCTGCCAGCAGCTCATCACAGTAATTCATAACATCCCAGGGGCAATACACATCCGTATCTCCAAAATGGTATCCATCATACCAGTCCCGGATTATATTCTTACAGGACGACAGGCCATAAAACTCCAGCAGCTCATCCACATCCGAATTGGTAAATCCGAAGTACTCATCATACCGGACATCTGAGATCGTGTGTATCTTCAGGTTGTTAAGCCCGGTAAAGATGCTCTCTTTGGAGATTCTGAGGCACCCGGTAAGGACAGCAAAGTACAGACTGTCATTGGTTTTCAGGGCATTGCCTAACAGGTTGCGGATGAGGTTTGTCATTTCGTCATAGTATCCGGCCTGGAACGCCTTATCCAGCGGAACATCATACTCATCAATCAGAAGGATGACCTTCTGGCCGTAATGTTTGAACAAAAGCTTTGAGAGTGTCTGAAGACTATCTGTCAGAATATCATCTGTCATGAGAAATTTTCCGTTTTTGACTGATGTCAGCCCCAAATACAATTCTTTATCATTCTGGCCAAGCTGCTCACTTTCAGACAGAAACTCAAAGCGGCATGCCTCATTCCCAATCACCCGGCGCAGGGCAGCAACTGCAGTTTCATATTTTAACCCATCCACACTTTTCAGGCTGATGGAGATCACGGGGAACTTTCCCATGTACTTCTCACACAGCGCCGTTTCCCGCGCAATCTTCAGCCCCCCGAACAGTGCCGGGTCGCTCCCCGTCTCAAAGAAACATTTCAGCATATTTATATTGAGGGACTTGCCAAATCTTCTGGGACGGGTAAACAGGTTTACCTCCCCCCAATTTTGCAGCAGTTCTTTAATGAACAGAGTTTTATCTACATAATAAAAATCATTTGTCCTGAGTTTTTCAAATCCATCAATGCCAATGGGAAGTTTCTTTTTCACCTTTCTCACACTCCCTTCCGGTGTCACAAAAGCTGGTTTCCAGAACCATTGTCATCTTCCCGGCATGCTGGCATTTTACGCCATCGCCACCACACATTCTTTCTCCCAAAAGGAAATCCCATACTTAATGATCTTTTTCATGCCCCTGCGCTTCAGCCCTTCCGCGTATTTCTTTTCCTCTATCTGTTTAAGCGCCTCGCTGCATGCCGCCTCCAGGTTCCCATCCTCCGCATACTTCAGTTCAATCACAATCCCGGTTCTTTCCGGTGTCTGGATGGAAATATCACTGTACCCCTCCCCGGTCTCCGCATTGGATTTCACAAGCCAGCTGTCCTGATTCTGCAAAAGCCCCAGCAGCATCCCATGATAAAAGTTCTCTTTCATGTTCCTGCGCACAGCTGTGTCCCTCACACTGATGGAGTCCCACAGATAATCGCTGAGCATCTCCTGGATTACCGCCGTATCTCCGGTCGGAAACGCCGCACAGAAACGGCTGATCCGCATCGTGTCTGCCTGAGTGGTTTCTTCAAACCAATCCTTTACCAGATCAATGAATAGCTCCCTTACTTCCCGGTTCGGCAATGCCAGTTCCATCTGTTTTCCTGGCACCCTTCTGCGGCAGGTCAGGTACCCTGTGGAATATAGGACGCTCCAGACATTATCGATGGAATCCTCCACTTCCCTGTATGTCAGTTCCTGACGGATGAGTTTTATAATGGTCCCGCCGTTTATCAGCTGCTCAATATCATTTTTCGTGCTTTGATTGGCTTTTTTCAGTAGCCGGCGGATCAGATCGTTTCCGCTTGTATTGGCCCAGTAATTTTCCGGTTCGGCATGCGGATCCGCCAGCAGCTCATCACAG
>CAJFOT010000094.1 GCA_904397815.1 Candidatus Paralachnospira sangeri | reverse complement strand
TTTCTCCTTTATGAAATGCACCCATGTAGTTATCCAGATGTTGTACCGTATCCTTCATCAAGGGGACTACCCGGATCTTGCCGCCCATCACAAGAGAAGTCACAAGAGAAGTCACAAGAGAAGTCACAAGAGAAGTCACAGAGGAGGTCACAGAGGCGGTTACAAACGAAATGACCCGCAAGACTGCCCGGACCCTGTATGAAAAGGGTGTATCTGTTGAAATTATAGCAGATACCTTCAGCCTGTCTGTGGATGAGGTAAAAAAGCTGCTGTAAAACAGCGGGAAGGATTGTACAAAGCTCCGGGCTGAATGAATAAAAAATGAAAGAAGAGCCTGATTTTGCAGGCGGAAATGAACGCTGCCCGTTCACTTTCGTCTGTGAAATCAGGCTTATTTTTTTGATCTATAAGCGATCCCTTATAACGAAGAAAAAGTTTTTAAATTGGACGAAATCACTATGGAATGCTACCATACTTGTAAAGAAAAGAACAAGTTGCACAATGTAAATTCTGAATATAATCAGACCGGAGGTAAATTTGATGATTATCATTGGTGAGAAAATTAACGGAGCGATTCCCTCGGTCAAGGAAGCGATTGCCGGCCGGGACAGGGAACTGATTAAACAGCGGGCGATCGCTCAGACAGAGGCAGGGGCCGACTACATTGACTGCGCGCCAAGTACAGCGCCGGAGCTGGAATATGACGCGATGGTGTGGCTGATCAATCTGATCCAGGAGGTTTCAGATAAGCCGATCTGCATCGACAGTCCCAACGCGAAGCTGCTGGCCAGAGTCTTGGAAGAGGGCCATGTGAAGAAACCGGGCATGGTAAATTCTGTGAATGAGGAAGGGGACAAATGCGAGACGATCTTCCCCCTGATTGCAGGAACAGACTGGAATGTGGTTGGACTGACCTGTGACAAGGGCGGTATCCCCACAGATCCGGAGAAGAAAATCGACATTGCGAAGTCTATTATTGATAAAGCGGTGAAATATGGGGTGAAGCTGGAGCATCTCCACATCGATCCCTGCGTGATGGCTCTGTCTACCTTGGCGTCTTCCATGAAGGACTTCGAGCGGTGCATCATCGGGATTCATGAGTATGCCCCCACTGTCAAGGTGACCGGCGCCATCTCCAATATCAGTTTTGAGATGCCGGCCAGAAAATATGTGAATGCCAACTGTATGGCCTACGCAATCCGGGCCGGGCTGGATTCTGCGATTATGGACCCCTGCAATGTGGATATGATCAGCACCATTTATGCCTGCGAAGCCCTCTGCATGATGGATAAGGGCGGCAGAAAATACAATCGTGCTTACCGCCAGGGAAAGATTGGCGTGAAGAAATAAAGGAAAGAGGAAAAAGAGGATTTTAAAAGGAGGATAAAAAGAATGAGGGATTTTGAAGCATTGGCACAGGCGATGGGCGAACTGGATGAGGACACTGTGGTAAAGGAGCTGGAAGGCGTTATGGAAGACGGCGGCAAAGAGGCCCAGCAGGCGATGGAAGCGTGCCAGAAGGGCATGGACATCGTAGGAAAGCTGTTTGAGGAGGGGGAATACTTTGTCGGCGACCTGATTTATGCCGGAGAGCTGATGACCCAGGCAGTGGCGATCCTGAAGGACGCGCTGGTAAGCGGCGCCGAGGGCGGTGCGGCCAAGACGAAGATGATCCTCTGCACCGTTAAGGACGATCTCCATGACATCGGAAAAAATATCGTAAAGGCGATGCTGGAAGCGGCGAATTTCGAGGTGATCGATCTGGGCATCGATGTGCCGGCGGATAAGATCGTAGAGACCGCAAAAGCAGAAAATATTAAGATTGTGGCCCTCAGCGGTGTGCTGACCCTGGCCATTGATTCTATGAAAGCGACTGTGGATGCCTTTCAGGCGGCAGGCATGGATGATGTGAAGATTATCATCGGCGGCGCGCCGGTAACCGAGGAGGCATGTAAGATCACAGGAGCGGACGCATGGGCGACCAACCCGCAGAAAACCATCGAAATCTGCAGACAGTGGGCTGCTTAATATAAAGGGGGAGTAAAAGATGCAGGACACAAGCAAAATGACACCGAAGGAACTGATGAATTACCGTATCCAGCTGGTTCGCGACGCCCAGGCTTTTCAGAAGCCGGACCGGATCGCCATCAATGCCAATATGTTTAACTGGATGTTCCTGGACGCAGGCTATACTGTGGCAAGGGCGTACAGAGATTATAAGGCGATCGACGATTCTCTGGTGAAGTTTGTGGAGAAATATAAAGTGGATTCCATCAATCAGCTGCACACCGGCTTCCGGAATATTTTCCAGCTGTGTGACGCGCTGGGCGGCAGCACTGTATATTCTTCTGAGGAAGATGTGAATATGAATGCAATCTCTGAGGATGTGATTCATGCAGACGAATATGAGGAACTGACCAACGATTTTACAAAAACAATGTGGACGAAAGCTCTTCCCAGGCTGTTCCCGAAAGTGAAGGAAATGACGCCGAAGGAATTTGCCGAGGCATCCAGAAGCCTTCAGGATTATCTGGATGCGAGAAATTATTCTGAAACAAAACTGCAGGAGAAGTATGGGATTATTGTAGACGCGGTTCCCTGCCTGTCTCCCGGATTTGAATCGTTATTCAATTTCTTCAGAGGAATTAAGTGTCTGTCTCTGGACCTGCGCCGGCATAAAGACCAGGTGGCTGAATACTGCAGAGTGCGGGATGAGCTTCTGGTGGGCTCCACACTGCAGGCGCTGAAAGAAAAAGGAGACGGCTGGGATATGAGCCAGCCCTATGATGTCTGCCTGGTTATGCTGGGGAACTCCATCGTTAACAGAAAACAGTTTGACCAGTATTATGCGGCGCCTTTTGAGAAGGTTCTGGACTACTGTGCAGAGCATAACAAGCAGGCGTTCATTTACGCAGAAGGCAGCTGGGAGCGGTTCGGAGATTTCTTCAACAAGTATCCGAAGGGCGTATGCAACATGATGGTAGAGCAGGATGATCCCTATGTGCTCCGGGAAAAATTCCCCAATCTCTGCCTGTACGGCGGACTGGATGTCAATCTGATGGGCAAGGAAGGGGCTCAGGATGAATGCGTGGCCATGGCGAAGAAGGCCATCGACGAGTTGGGCAGAGACGGCGGCCTGATTCTGATGCCGAATAAAATGGTATCCTATCCGTTCGATATGAACAGCGACAACCTGAAAGCAGTCTGCGATTTTGTAACCACATATGAGATCTGAGAAGGAGAAAGGGGTATCAATCAATGGATGAAAAGAAATTAAGCGTGCTGGACTACCCGGAGTGCCTGGACGAAATTATCAAGTACTTGGACTGGCTTCCCGATGATCCGGAGGTAAGAAAAGCCTATCTGGAGAATTTTGTAGCAAGAGTAACGACTGCCTGACGGCAGGACTGACAGATAGAGAAGAGAACACAGGGGAGGAAGCTTTATGTCAGATAATGCAAAAACGGGATTCCATGTCACCATGAATCTGGTTGCGATTATTGCAATCTTTCTGGTGGCAGGCGTAGGAAATTATATGAATCCGGCGATCGCCACTATGGCGGCGGCCTGGCCGGAAAGCACTGCAACAGCCATTAATAATGTGTCCACACTGACGGCGCTGGTCAGCCTGCCGGTGATGCTGATCGTCAGCGCTGTGGCCGGAAAGAAAATCAAATATAAGCCGCTGATGATCTTTGCGCTGATCGTTTCTCTGATCGGCGGACTGGGGCCTTATTTTTACGCGCCCAGTTGGACAGTGGTGCTGGTATTTCGGGCAATATTGGGTGTAGGCGCAGGGTGCTTCGGCGTCCGTTCCGCTATTATGCTCAGTTCTGTTCCTAAAGAATATCAGGCTACCTGCATCGGCATCGGTACAGGTTTGTACAGTGGTGTTAACCTGGTGCTGGGGCCGGTTGTGGGAGCTCTGGCTGAGATTAGCTGGAATACACCATTCCTGGTGAACGCACTGTGTTTGATTACCCTGATTCTTGTGCTGTTTTTCCTGAAAGAGCCGGAAGTGCAGCAGGATGCGGAGGCAGCGCAAGAGAATGCAGCCGGAGGGACAAAAGCGCCTATCAGCGGAAAAGCAGTGTTTTACGCGATCCTGCAGGCGATTGCCACAGGCTCCATGTATCCGCTGCTGCTGGGCCTGAGCACATTTTACGCGTCTCACGGGCTGGGCGACGCGGTGATGGCCGGAACTGCCACCACCTGCTACAGCCTGGGCTGTCTGATTACGCTTGTATTAGGCCCGATTCAGAAGGTTTTCAAAAATTATACCGCTTTTGTCGGATATCTGCTGGCGACTGTGGGGCTGGCCCTGGTATATTTCGTGCCTGGTGTGGCGACTTCCATGGCAGGAGCTCTGATCGGCGGCGCCGGATTTATGATCGCCTTTTCCATGATTCAGGTTTTCACCGGCATGGTGGTTACACCTGCGCAGCTGGCATTTTCCACCACACTGATTCTGGTGGGCAATCAGCTGGGAGTATATATCTCAAGCTATATCATCAATATCTTTGATGGAATCTTCCATCTGGCGACTCCCTATGAGAGCGCGTTCCTGGGCGGCGTGATCGTATTCGCGGTATTTACAGTGGCTTCACTGGTGAAAGGAATTATCGTGCCGAAGACGGCATAAAGGATATGTTTTCGTTCGGGGACTGTCACCACCCGGACGGAAAGGTCAGCCATGTAACGGCTCCGGGAACTGCCGGTCAGCATTGGCCTGTGCAGGGGCGGGGAGGGGGACAGACTTTGTTCCCGACCTGAACAAATCCTAAGAAAATATCAGCCTGCTTTTACAGAACCGGTCTTACATGAAGAAAAATCCTGATGATTTTTCTTCATTAAGACCTCAGAAATGAGCGTTGAGCGCTCATTTCTGTCTGTAAAAGCAGGCTGATATTTCCTAAGTATTTGTAATCAGGTCTCCACATGTCTGTCCCCATCCCCGTCCCTGTGGAGACCGACGCTGGCCGGCAGTTTCCGGAGCCGTTACACGATTGACTTGTCCTGTTGACTGGATGTGGGAAGGAACAAAATGTAATGCAAATTGAAAAAAACCGACTAAATCTTACTTTTTATATATCTAACTGTACAAATACGAGCGTCTGTACAGTTTAAATTTTTATTTTTCCGGCTTAAATTTGCTGCTTACTGTTTGAGTCTGTATTTGCGAAACAGAAAGTACCATACGGTGCAGCAGGTCGAGCAGCAGCACCAAGTTTCGTTTTTTACACAGCCAGTAGTCAGGCATCAACAGCCGCAGCAGAACACTGTATCCGGACAGCCATGCCCCTTAACGTCCATGTGGAGGCCTGTTTATAAATTCTTAGTGGGCAGGCAGGCCGGGAACAAAGGCGTTAAGGGGCATGGCTGTCCGGATACAGTGTTCTGCTGCGGCTGTTGATGCCGTTCGGTCTGCGTAAATCCCCCGAACGAAAGCACATACATAAACCTGTTGCTCCCAAATTTTACTTCAAAAGTCTTCCGCAGTCCTGCCGCACCTATCTTGTTTTTTCCCCCATGTTTTGTTAGGATGTGGGGAGGAGGATTGAGAGAGAAGATGGAGGATTGGAGAATATACGGGAAAAGGGCCGATTTTGCGGCGATCGGCCAGGCTTTTCATATCAGTCCGGTGACTGCCCGGGTGATCCGCAACCGGGATGTGTGCGGACAGGAGGAGATTCAGAACTATTTATATGGAGATGAAAGCAGCCTGTACAGCCCCTTTCTGATGAAGGATCTGGAAAGGGCCTGTGATATTTTGCTGTCGAAAATAGAGGCCGGAAGGAAAATCCGGGTGGCCGGCGATTATGACTGTGATGGGGTGACTTCCACCTATATTCTGCTGACTGCGCTCAACCGGCTGGGAGCGGACGCGGATTATGTGATTCCTGACCGGATACATGACGGATACGGCATAAATGAGTCCATTATCCGGAAGGCGGCAGCGGAGGGGGTGGATACGATTCTGACCTGTGACAACGGCATATCGGCGGCGGAGCAGATTGCTCTGGCCAGGGATCTGGGAATGACGGTGATCGTGACAGATCATCATGACATACCGGAGCGGGGGATACCGGACTGTGCCGCTGTGGTAAATCCCAAACAGGCGGACTGCCCCTATCCCTTTAAGGGCCTGTGCGGCGCCGTGGTGGCCTTTAAGCTGGTTCAGGCCATGTATCAGAAACGGGGGCTGCCCCGGGAGGAGGCTTCGGCCTTTCTGGAATACGCGGCGCTGGCGACAGTGGCAGATGTGATGGAGCTGAAAGGAGAGAACCGGATTCTGGTAAAGGAGGGACTGAAACGTCTGCGGCAGACGGACAGTCCGGGACTGAATGCCTTAATGGAGGCTGCCGGAATCCGGAAAGAGGCGCTGTCCTCCTATCATCTGGGCTTCGTCATCGGGCCTTGCCTGAATGCCAGCGGCAGACTGCAGACTGCTGTTCTCTCCCTGCGGCTGCTTCAGTGCCGGGATCCCCGTCAGGCGGAGGAGCTGGCCCTCAGGCTGAGACAGCTGAATGAGGAGCGGAAGGATATGACTGTGGAGGGAACCCGCCAGGCTATCTCCCTGATTGAGGCGGAAAAGATGGAGAACGACCCGGTGCTGGTGGTTTATCTTCCGGGCTGTCACGAAAGCATCGCGGGAATCATCGCCGGCAGGCTGAAGGAGCAGTATCACCGCCCGGCCATCGTGCTGACAGACAGCCAGGAAGGGGTCAAGGGCTCCGGCCGTTCCATCGAGGCCTATCATATGTTCCGCGGCCTGCAGCAGTCAGCCGCCTGGCTGGACAAGTTCGGCGGCCATCCCATGGCGGCAGGGCTGTCCCTCCGGAAGGAAAACATTGTCCCCTTCCGCCAGAGCATGATCGCCAACGCAGGTCTGAAGGAGTCAGATTTCGTGAAAAAGATCTGGCTGGATATGGAGCTGCCCTTTGGGTGGATCTCGGAGGAACTGATCGGGGAGCTGAAGATGCTGGAACCCTTCGGCAACGGAAATCCCAGGCCCCTGTTCGGGTGCAGAAATGTATCCGTCAGGAGGGGACGGGTGCTGGGGAAAAATGCCAATGCCCTGCGCCTGTCAGTGGCAGACGGACAGGGCACGCCGATGGAGGCGGTCTGGTTCGGTAATACAGAGGAATGGCTGGATGGGATGGCGGAAAAGTACGGCAGAGGGCAGGTGGAAAATATGCTGCGGGGTTATGACAACGATATCCGGCTGACCATCGCCTATTACCCCTCGGTAAATGAGTACGGCGGCAGGAGAAGCCTGCAGATCACTATCCAGAATGTGAAGATGTAAGCATTTTAGAGTGTAAAGCAGAAATGCTTCCGGCTGAAAAGTCTGCCGGAAAAAACGATTGCGCGGCGGAGCGGCCGGGGATATAATGATAACGGTAAAACACGCCGCGAAACCGCGCGGCGGCGAAGAAGAATCAGGACAGACCGCTGATGTGCCGGACAGACCTGTCCTGATGACGCGGCAAGCGCGTCAAGAAGGAGGAAAATATGAAGAAATTAGAAGAGTACGTAAGAAGCATTCCGGACTTTCCGGAACCGGGCATTATCTTCCGGGATATTACATCAGTGCTCCAGGACCCGGACGGGCTGCGCCTGTCAGTGGACAGCATCCAGGGGATGCTGGACGGAGTGGACTTTGACGTGGTCGTGGGACCGGAATCCAGAGGATTTATCTTCGGCGTCCCGGTGGCCTATAACCTGCACAAATCCTTTGTGCCTGTCCGCAAAAAAGGGAAACTGCCCTGTGAAACCATCGAGATGGAATATGACCTGGAATACGGCAGCGCCGTGATTGAAATCCATAAAGACGCCATTAAACCGGGACAGAAGGTTGTGATTATCGATGACCTGATCGCCACCGGCGGTACTATGGAGGCGATCATCAAGCTGGTGGAAAAGCTGGGCGGCGAGGTTGTGAAGATCTGTTTCCTGATGGAGCTGGCAGGCCTGAAGGGCAGAGAGCGCCTGGCCGGGTATAATGTGGATTCCGCCATTATCTATGAAGGAAAATAATCTGACGGAGGGACCAGCTTTATGCCTGCGCAGATAACCAGTTTCGCCAATCCCCAGATTAAAAATGTGATCGCCCTGGTGAAAAAATCCAAAGCCCGGTCGGCTCAGGGACTGTTCGTGGTGGAGGGGATGAAGATGTTCCGGGAGATGCCTCCATCCTGGCTGTATCAGGCATATGTGTCTGAGACCTTTGAGAAAGGACGGTTCTGGCAGGAGACGCGGGAAATTTGCAGCCCGCTGGTGGTGTCAGACCAGGTTTTCGCGTCCATGTCGGATACCTGTGCGCCCCAGGGCATCCTGGCCCTGGTCAGGCAGCCCGCCTACAGCCTGGAACAGCTGGCCGGAACAGACAGCCGGCCCTTTCTCCTTCTGCTGGAAAACCTCCAGGATCCGGGAAACCTGGGAACTATCCTGAGAACCGCGGAAGCCGCCGGATGCGCCGGCGTGATCATGAGCCGGGATACCGTGGACATTTACAATCCCAAAGTCATCCGCTCCACCATGGGCGCCGTATACCGGGTGCCCTTCTTATATGCGGAGGATTTCGGACAGACTGTGATCCGGCTGAAAGAAAAGGGCTTTTCCATCTACGCCGCCCATCTCCAGGGGTCTGTCCCCTTCAGCCAGGCCGACTATACGGTTTCCTGCGCCTGTATGATCGGAAACGAGGGAAAGGGACTGACAGAAGCCGCAGCCTCCCTGGCCGACTGGCGGATACGGATCCCCATGGAAGGCCAGGCAGAATCCCTGAACGCCGCAGTCAGCGCAGCGCTGATTATGTATGAGGCGTACAGGCAGAAAAAAACATAAGTCAGCAGCTAAACCATTTTTCTTCCTGCACAGCCAGTAAACAGAAGAAGCCTTGGGAACCTTCAGGCCGGCGCGTCTGCTCCCGAGGCTCCTTCTACGTTCGGATGGTGCTATTTTCTCCGAATAAAAACGGTTCTCATTCCGGTTTTTTGGCAGGGGGTTGACAAGAATTATTAAATCTGATAAAATGCATTTGTAACAAAATTGTAACAAATGAAGCAATTTGGTAATAAAGTTTTAAGAAGAACGAAAAAAATGTGATTGTTAGGTTACGGAACAGTCGCAAAAACAACAGGAGGATTCGCATGTTTACACAGGTAAAGCGTGCATGTGCCTGCCATGTGCTGGCACTGTCACTGACAATGTGTTTGCTGCAACCGTCCGCTGCCATGGCTGCCCAGTCCTCACAGGAGGTGACGACAGCCGGCCAGACTTCTGAAGCGCCGAAAGCTGAGACAGAGGGAACTCTTCAGAGCGGGGAGGCAGCTGCCTCCGAAACGGAGACCAGTGAGACGCAGACAGAAGCGGCCAACATTGTGATTGAGCCGACAGAGAGTTCTTTTTCAGCCGGAATGGCTGCTGTGATTCAGGAAAACAATGAAATCAGAGCGGCAGCTGAAGCTCAGGCGGCGGCCGAGACGGCCAGCCAGCCTCAGGTGATCTCTGTGGCGGCCAATGTGGAAAATGCCCTGAATATCAGAGAAGAAGCTTCTGAAGAATCTGCCATTGTCGGCAAGCTGTACAGAGGCTGTGTAGGAGAACAGCTGGAAGCAATTGACGGATGGGTAAAAATCCAGTCCGGATCTGTTACCGGCTGGGTCAGCACCGAGTATGTGAAAACAGGCGCGGAAGCGGACCAGCTGATCGCTGAGATCAATCCTGCGGTGGTAACTGTGAATACAGATACCCTGAATGTTCGGGAACAAGCAGGGACGGACTCTAATGTGCTGGCGGTTGTATCCCAGGGACAGACTTTTATGGCCCGGGAAGTAGGGAGTGAATGGGTTCAGATCATGTTCACACCTGATATTACCGGATATGTAGCTTCTGAATTTGTGATCGCTGAAAACAGGGCCGGCGCAGCCCAGGATCTGGAGACGCTGCAGGCTTTGCAGGAACAGGTGGCGCAAAAGGAAGCGGAGCGGAAAGCTCAGGAAAAGAAAGAGGAAATTGCAGTAACAACAGGTACTCCGATGCTGGCGGCAGCAGATGATGTTACACTGCTGGCGGCAGTGTGTCAGTACGAGGCCGGAAATTCCTATGAGGGAGCTCTGGCTGTGGCAAATGTGGTACTGAACCGGGTACGAAGCGGAAGCTATCCCAACAGCATTGCAGAAGTTATTTACGCGCCGGGACAGTTCGGCGGCGCCAGATCAGGCGCTCTGAATAAATATCTGACCGGCGGTGTCAGCAGCGCTGCGCTCCAGGCGGCCAACGACGCTCTGGCAGGGGTGAATAATGTGGGTGATTATACCTCATTTTGTTCCGCGAGAATTGCCGATATAAATTCCTACAGCAGCTATGTTGTGATCGGCGGAAACTGTTTCTATAAGAGATAAAACAGAACAATACGAAGCAAGTGATACGAAGGGACGGTGCCGGCAGCGGGCCGTCCCTTCGGCGTGTAACGGGAATGTTAAATTTGTTGTAAGATTTGTTAACATTTGGATTTCGTATTGAAAGAACTGCTCAAATACGATATAATATCGGCAAAAAGGAGGAACTGTATGAATCCGGTTTCATGGCTGATACTGATTATTGTACTGCTGATTATTGAAATTATTACGCTGGGCCTGACAACGATCTGGTTTGCCGGCGGCGCTCTGGCCGGGTTTGTGCTGTGCATTCTGGGTGCCGGCTGGCAGATTCAGGCTGTCGCCTTTCTTGCCGTCTCGTTCCTGCTTCTGGTTTTTACCAGGCCGTGGGCTGTAAAATATCTGAACAGTAAAACGGTAAAGACAAATGTGGACAGTCTGGCAGGGAAAACAGCGATGGTTACAGAGACCATCGATAATGAAAAACAGACTGGCTGCATACTGATCGGAGGCCAGCCGTGGACGGCCCGCAGCGCAGACGATCATGAGGTGATCCCTGTGGATACAGTGGTGGTTGTTGAAAAAATTGTCGGTGTAAAAGCGCTGGTTCGCATAAAAAAGGAGGAAAAATAAATGGGCGGATGGGTTTTAGTGATTATATTGCTGGTTTTTCTGCTGCTGATTCTGTCATCCTGTGTGAAGATCGTTCCCCAGGCGCAGGCAGTGGTTGTGGAACGGCTGGGAGGCTATCTGGCTACTTGGCCGGTGGGCGTGCATTTTAAAGTGCCCTTTATAGACCGGGTGGCAAAACGGGTGAATTTGAAGGAACAGGTTATTGATTTTAAGCCCCAGCCTGTGATCACAGAGGATAATGTCACCATGCAGATTGATACTGTGGTGTTTTTCCAGATTACAGATCCCAAGCTGTATGCCTATGGCGTTGAGAATCCGCTGATGGCGATTGAAAATCTGACGGCAACTACGCTGAGAAACATTATCGGTGATCTGGAGCTGGATGAGACCCTGACATCCAGAGAACTGATTAATACCAAGATGCGCACCCTGCTGGATGAGGCGACAGACCCCTGGGGCATCAAGGTAAACCGCGTGGAACTGAAAAATATCATCCCTCCTGCTGAAATCCAGGATTCCATGGAAAAGCAGATGAAGGCGGAGCGTGAGCGCCGTGAGGCGATTCTGCGTGCTGAGGGTGAGAAAAAGTCCACTGTCCTGGTGGCAGAGGGTAAGAAAGAATCCGCGATTCTGGACGCAGAGGCTGAAAAGCAGGCGGCGATCCTGCGGGCTGAGGCCCAGAAGGAGCGGATGATCCGTGAAGCTGAGGGTCAGGCAGAAGCAATTCTGAAGATCCAGCAGGCTACTGCGGAAGGAATACGTCTGATTAAAGAGGCTGGCGCTGATGATGCGGTTATTCAGCTGAAAAGTCTGGAAGCATTTGCAAAGGCGGCAGACGGAAAGGCAACAAAAATTATTATTCCTTCTGAGATCCAGGGACTGGCAGGCTTGGTCCGTTCTGTGATCGAAACGGCAAAAGATGAATAGCAATTCCGAAAAAAGTAAATAAGAGAGTGGAAAAGGTTCTTCGCGGCAGAAAGAGGCGGGGAATCTTTTCTGTATTTTTCAGATGGGGAAGATTCCTGCGCCAGGGCTTGCGGGCAAGTCTTGAAACACAGGACTGAAAGTCCGGTATAAGGGTCTCAGGACAGCCGGACGATGTATATTTTATTTTAGAAGAGGAGAAAAAGGATGGCTGCAAATTTAAAAGGACGCAATTTTATCACACTGAAAGATTTTACACCTGAGGAAATTGGTTATCTGCTGGATCTGGCAGCAGAACTGAAGGCGAAGAAAAAACAGGGGATTACAGGAAACAGTTTAAAGGGGAAAAATATTGCCCTGATTTTTGAGAAGCCGTCCACCCGTACCCGGTGTGCGTTTACTGTAGGATGTGTGGATGAAGGGGGCCATCCGGAATATCTGGGAGAGCATGATATTCAGCTGGGACATAAGGAGAGTGTGAAAGATACTGCCAGGGTACTGGGCCGTATGTTTGACGGTATTGAGTTTCGGGGTTTTAAGCACGCGACAGTGGAAGAACTGGCTGAATATGCGGGTGTGCCGGTGTGGAACGGCCTGACCGACGACTATCATCCTACTCAGATATTGGCGGATTTGCTGACTATGCGGGAGCATCTGGGCGAGTTGAAAGGGCTGAATTTCGTCTTCGTGGGAGATGGGCGGAACAATATGGCCAACAGCCTGATGATCGGAATGTCCAAGATGGGTGTGAACTGTGTGATTCTGGCGCCGAAAGCACTGTGGCCGAAGGAAGAACTGGTTGCGCTGTGCCGGTCATACGCACAGGAATCAGGGGCTGTCCTGAATGTTACCGACCAGATCAGCGATGTGAAAGATATGGACGTGGTTTATACAGATGTATGGTGCTCCATGGGCGAGGAGGATAAGGCGGCTGAACGTCTGGCTTTGCTGAAGGATTATCAGGTAAATGACGGTTTGCTGAAAAAGGTGGGCAGCAGCCGGGGGATTGTGATGCACTGCCTGCCTGCAGTCAAGGGCAATGAGATTACAGAAGAAGTGTTTGAGCGCTATGCGGATGTGATTTTTGATGAGGCTGAAAACCGGATGCATACCATCAAGGCAGTGATGGTAGCGACGCTGGGCAATCAGTGACAGGAGCCGACATATGTATCTGAGCCATAAAAGTAAAAATCCCAGATCTCTGCAGATGCTGGGAGATGTGGTCCATATTCTGATCTGTGTCGCTATCGTGGTTTTGGCTGTGCTGGCTTTTCTGGATCCATCAGGAAACAGTTTCGTATATCCTGTGATTTTTTTCCTGGCTGCGGTGTTAAATGGAGTGGAAGCAGCCGGGAAGCTGCGGCGCGTCGGGAAAAAGAAAAATCAGAAGGCAGCCGGAATTATATTCGGTGTGGCGGCCGTCGCTTTGCTGGTGCTGACAGGCATCAGCGCCCTCAGCGTATGGAGGGTGTGACATTTGACATTGAAGGAAGAAATCAGCTGTCTTCTGGATACCTGCTGGGCCGGAAGAGAGATTGTATATGAAGAACGGACAGGCTCCACCAATGACAGGGCCGGAGAACTGGCACGCCGGGGTGCGCTGGAAGGAACACTGGTGATTGCGGACGCGCAGGATGCCGGTCGCGGGAGACGGGGACGAATCTGGATATCGCCTCCGGGCGCCGGGCTTTTTATGTCAGTGATACTGCGGCCGGACACAGAGCCTTCCAGGATATCCATGGTGACGCTGGCAGCAGCCATGGCAGTCAGGGAGGGGATCCGGAAGGCGTCAGGGCTGGAAACTCTGATCAAATGGCCCAATGACATTGTAGCCCATGGGAAAAAAATATGCGGCATACTGACGGAAATGCACATGGAAAAGGGCGCGGCAGCATATGTTGTGACAGGGATCGGCGTGAATGTGAATGCAGAGACGTTTCCGGCAGCATTGTCTGAAAGGGCTTCTTCTGTGTATTTGGAGACTGGCAGGAAGGTGTCCCGGGCTGAGATTGCCGCCGCTGTCTGCGGTGAACTGGAGGATGTGTATGAGATATTTCGGCGGACCTGGGATCTGTCCGAACTTCGGGACCAGTATAACAACTGGCTGGTCAGTCGGGGACGCCGGGTGCGGGTGCTGGCATCGAAGGGCAGCTGGGAAGGCGAGGCGGAAGGAATTGACCGGATGGGCCGGCTCCTGGTCAGAAGAACGGACGGAAAACTGGAACGGGTGGTGTCCGGAGAAGTATCGGTGCGGGGCGTATATGGCTACGTATGACAGGCAATGACCAGATCAGAATAGATAAGGAGCGTTTATGTCAGAACGGGAAGATGAAGAGAATGTGGTGCTGTGCGGCGCCAATTCCTATGAACAGAAGTATTATTTGAATGAAAGATTCCGTGTACTTCCTCAGAGTATTCAGGATGAATTGAAAGTGCTCTGCGTGCTGTTTGTGGAGGATGTAGGCGGAATCCTTACGATGGAATTTGAACCTGATGGTTCGCTGGTTATGCGGGTGCAGAATGACGAGGCGGATTATCTCTTTGATGAAATCGGAAGCGGCTTGAAAGTGAAGCAGATTCGTCAGGAAAAACGTGAACTGCTGGAGGCGCTGGAACTCTACTACAGAGCATCACGGCAGCTGGAGGAGAAAACGTGAAAAAATTAAAAATTGGTTCAGTAGAACTGGAACTTCCGGTGATGCTGGCGCCTATGGCAGGGGTAACAGACCTGCCATTTCGTCTGCTGTGCCGGGAGCAGGGCTGTGCTATGGTTTATACAGAAATGGTCAGCGCCAAGGCCATCCATTACCGGAATAAAAATACAGAGGAACTGATGCAGACGGATCCGGCGGAAGCGCCTGCAGGCATTCAGCTTTTCGGATCAGATCCGGTTCTGATGGGCGAGATTGCAGCCCAGGTGGAGGACAGGCCTTTTGATCTGATCGACATCAATATGGGATGTCCGGTCCCTAAAGTGGTCAACAATCATGAGGGATCAGCCCTGATGAAAGATCTGAAGCTGGCGGGCGAAATCATCCGTTCGGTAGCCTCCAGCGTCAGAAAGCCGGTGACCGTTAAGTTCCGTAAAGGATTCGCCGGGGATGAGGAGACAGCGGTGGATCTGGCCCGTGTGGCTCAGGACGCAGGAGCCGCCGCCGTGGCGGTTCACGGAAGAACCAGAGAGCAGTATTATTCCGGGCGGGCCGACTGGGAAATCATCAGAAAGGTAAAAGAGGCGGTATCCATCCCTGTGATCGGAAACGGAGATATTTTCTCGGCGGAGGACGCAGTGCGGATGATGGCGGAGACAGGCTGCGACGGTGTGATGGTGGCCAGGGGGGCTAAGGGAAATCCCTGGATCTTCCGGGAAATCCGGGCAGTTATGGAGGGACATCCGGTTCCTGCCCGTCCGGAACTGGGAGAGATTCGTCAGATGATTATGCGCCACGCCCGGATGCTGGAGCAGTGCAAGGGCACAGGGCGGGCAGTCCGGGAGATGCGCAAGCATATCGCCTGGTATACAGCCGGATGTCCCAATTCCGCGGCGCTGCGGGGGCGGGTCAACGAGGCTGGAACAATGGAAGAAATGGAAAATTTAGTTAATCAATATATCAGGTAAAACCCTTTGACATTGATTATATGATAGTATATAATATTTTAGATTATCTCGATGTAAAATAGTGTTAAACATCCGTTAGTCTGCTGGGATGTGGGAGAAAAGATAGATAAGAAAGGGAGCAGGAAAACATGGCAGAAGTAAAGAAAAACATTTTAACCTATGCCGGCTTAAAAAAATACGAGGATGAACTGGCTAATTTGAAACAGGTGCGCAGAAAGGAAGTCGCTCAGAAGATCAAAGAGGCGAGAGAACAGGGCGACCTGTCTGAGAACGCGGAATACGACGCTGCGAAAGACGAGCAAAGAGAGATTGAGCTGCGCATCGAAGAATTGGAAAAACTTCTGAAAAACGTGGAAGTTGTGGTAGAGGATGAAGTAGACCTGGGCAAAATCAGCGTAGGATGTCAGGTGAAACTATACGATGTGGAGTATGATGAGGAGATTGAATTCCGGATTGTAGGATCTACAGAGGCCAACAGTCTGCAGAATAAAATTTCCAATGAATCGCCGGTAGGCAAGGCATTGCTGGGAAAAAAGGTGGGTGATACCGTAGAGGTGGAAACCCAGGCAGGCGTTATTGAGTATAAGGTTTTAGAGATTCAGAGGGTTCAGTAATGGGAGAACAGAAGAAAACACAGGAACAGGATATTAACCAGCTGCTGAAGGTGCGCCGGGAGAAGCTGCAGGAGCTCCAGGCAGCGGGGAAAGATCCCTTCCGGATTACGAAGTATGATGTAACACACCACAGTCAGGAGATCAAGGATCAGTTTGATCAGCTGGAGGGACAGACTGTCCGCATCGCGGGCCGGATCATGCAGAAACGGGTGATGGGAAAGGCATCCTTCTGCAATGTTCAGGATCTGAAAGGAGACATTCAGTCTTATGTGGCCAGAGACAGCATCGGAGAAGAGTCCTATAAGGATTTTAAGAAATATGATATCGGTGATATCGTAGGAATCGAGGGACAGGTATTCAGGACCAAGACAGGAGAGATTTCTGTCCATGCCGCCTCTGTCATCCTGCTGTCCAAAAGCCTGCAGATTCTGCCGGAGAAATATCACGGACTGACCAATACTGACCTGCGGTACCGCCAGAGATATACCGACCTGATTATGAATCAGGATGTAAAAGAGACATTTGTAAAACGGTCAAAAATCATCAGCGCCATCCGCCGCTATCTGGACGGGCAGGGCTTTATGGAAGTGGAGACCCCCATGCTGGTGGCCAATGCCGGCGGCGCTGCCGCCAGACCCTTTGAAACACACTACAACGCGCTGGACGAGGATGTAAAGCTGCGTATTTCCCTGGAGCTTTATCTGAAGCGTCTGATCGTGGGCGGCCTGGAGCGGGTATATGAGATTGGCCGGGTATTCCGCAATGAGGGCGTGGACACCCGCCATAATCCGGAATTCACCCTGATGGAGCTGTATCAGGCATACACCGATTACCATGGCATGATGGACCTGACAGAAAACATGTTCCGCTATGTGGCCCGGGAGGTGTGCGGCACCACTCTTATCCCCTATGCGGAGGCGATGATCGATCTGGGTCAGCCTTTTGCCCGGATGACCATGATCGATGCGGTTAAGAAATATGCCGGTATTGATTTCGACCAGGTGCCTGACACAGAGGCGGCGAAAAAACTGGCCGACGAACATCACATTGAGTATGAGGCCCGCCACACAAAGGGCGATATTTTAAATAAATTCTTCGAGGAATTCTGCGAGGAAAAACTGATCCAGCCCACATTTATCATGGATCATCCGGTGGAGGTATCGCCTCTGACCAAGAGAAAACCTGACAAACCGGACTATGTGGAGCGGTTCGAGCTGTTTATCTACGGCAGAGAGATGTGCAACGCCTACTCCGAGCTGAATGATCCCATCGATCAGAGAGCCCGGTTTGCGGCCCAGGAAGAGGCCTTCGCTGCAGGGGATGAGGAGGCTAACCACACCGATGAGGACTTCCTGAACGCTCTGGAGATCGGTATGCCCCCCACAGGCGGCATCGGCTACGGCATCGACCGGCTGGTCATGCTGCTGACCAACAGCCCTGCCATCAGGGATGTGCTGCTGTTCCCGACGATGAAGTCACTGGATAAAAATGACGGTCTGAAGAAGGCCCCGGTTCAGGGGGGAACCGCCGCTGCAGCCGCTGCTGTCCGGGCAGAGGCACCGCAGATGAAGCTGGATCTGTCGAAGGTAAGGATCGAGCCCTTGTTCGAGGATATGGTGGATTTCGAGACCTTCAGCAAGTCTGATTTCCGCGTGGTGAAGGTAGAGGCGTGTGAGGCCGTACCGAAGAGCAAGAAGCTCCTGAAGTTCACCCTGAACGACGGAACAGAGCGGAAACGCACGATCTTAAGCGGTATTCACGAATACTACGAGCCGGAAGAACTGGCAGGAAAGACCTGTGTGGCAATCACCAATCTGCCCCCCAGAAAGATGATGGGCATCGATTCCGAGGGGATGCTGATCTCAGCCGTATACGAATACGACGGACATGAAGGGCTGAACCTGCTGATGCTGGACGATGAGATTCCGGCAGGGGCGAAGCTGTACTGATATGCGAAATAATGTGTAATAGGATGGGCAGTCCCGGGAAGGGGCTGCCCATCTGGTATATGGCGGCAGGGAAGGTATCTTTCTGGCCGCAACAGAAGTGAAACGTGCTCAGTGATTTTAGAAAGGTGAAAAACAGATATGAAAAAAGATCCCTTCAAGAAATACGTAAAAGAATTAGAACCTGACAAAGTCAATAAAGGCTATGCGTGGAGTACAGCTATCGGACTGCAGGCGGTAGACGGGCTGAAACCATCGCAGTATTTGATTGATACAGCGATTCAGAATATCGAGGGCAATATCACCTTAAAAGAGGCACAAAAACGTATAGACAGTTATTATGAGGAAAAATCAGAGACTTCGGACAGCGGGCGAACCGAGGAGGCAGATAAAGTATCAGCCAGAATCGCAGAGATTCTGTCGGAAACCGCATTTTCATTTTCACCAAATGCATATATATCCATCCATCGCAGACTTTTTCAGGGCATATATACACACGCCGGAAAAATAAGAGATTACAATATAACAAAGAAAGAGTGGGTCTTAGACGGAGACACTGTTTTGTACGGAAGTGCTTCGGAACTGCGGGCTACGCTGGAATATGATTTTTCACAGGAAAAAAACTTCAGTTATAAAGGCCTGTCGCTGGATGAAATCATCCATCACCTTGCGGTATTTGTTTCAAGACTGTGGCAAATCCATGTTTTCGGGGAGGGGAATACAAGAACTACAGCAGTCTTTTTTATTAAGTATCTGAGAGCACTTGGGTTTTCGGCGGCCAATGATATTTTTGCGGACAATGCGTGGTATTTCAGGAATGCTCTTGTTCGCGCGAATTATACAAACCTGCAAAAAGGTGTCTATGAGACAACGGAGTATCTTGAAATCTTTCTGAGAAATCTGCTTCTGAATGAAAAGAATGAACTGCATAACCGAGATATGCACATCAGTGGGCTTTTGAAAGCAGGAGAAGTGGACATTCAAGATAAAAAAGTGGATATTCAAGACAAAAAAGTGGACATTGGAGAACAAAAAGCCGACATTGAAATCACTGTTTTAGAAGAATTCAAAGATTTTTCCGATAAAACAAAGGCCCATGTTCATAAAATGTTTGAAACCTTTGGATTTGAGAAAATATTTGGACGGAGCGCAGTTTGCGAACTGCTGGGACTGAAAAACGCAGGAACGTCGAAATTAATCCGGAAGCTGGCGCAGGCAGGTATTATCGAACCGGTATCCGGTCATGGGAAGGGGAAATACAAATTTATAAAAGAAATATAGATAGTTTTAACGATGAATTTATTGGTATAAATATTGATATTTATTTATCTGCTGTATATTATAAAATCAAGCTGCGGGATCTTGGATATCGGGTGGTCTATCAGCTGATAACAGATGGCGAGATCATACGTATTATTGTGATTTCAATCAGGGATGACGAAGCGGTTTATAGAGAAGCCGAACGCAGGATTCATGGACTTGTGATACCAACAGAATAAATTTTAAGCAAAAGCATCTCTGTGCAGGAGATGCTTTTTTACTTTATGGGTCGGATAGACCCAGTTGAGTATGTTGGAGTTTCTCAACAGAGAAACGGAAACGTGAGAAATTTTACATCAGCGGTTAAGCGCTCTATAATTCTGTAATAAAAATCAAAGATATTGCCGCTCCATGTGCCGTCACCGGAACTGACACGGTCAGATCAGCGGGTATCATTGGAGAGACGTTCTCTGTAATCCAGAAAATAGTTGGGCAGTTCGTTTGTGATAGTTATGAAATCACCAAAAAAATCAGACCTCCAAGAGTGGGATGGAGTTTGCCGTCAAGCTGACTTGATTTTTAAAAGGAATTCATCATCCCCTAATTTGGCCCAAATATGATCAGGTTTCAAGTTATTAAAGAGAATACGGTATCGGTGAATAGATTCCTCATTAATTGTCTGCTTTATACGGGCAGCAATAGTTTTCCGCAGTTTGCAATATAAAGGCGACCATCGTGTACCGCCATTAAGGCTCCGCGGATTCCAGATACCGCAGGACATAGTTTTCGGGTACAGGTTCTTCGATTTTTTCCAGCAGTTCCGCGGCGATTTTGCGTGCCTGCAGCAGACAGTCATGCAGAATCTGCATATCCAGGAAATGTTCGAATTTGCTGGTGATGATAAAGTCAGGGATGTCCTCTTCTGAAATCGTGGGAAACAGGCCCTGCTGCTTTTTGAGCACCAGTGTTTTCTCGATGTTATAGGGGATATATTGTCCGTACAGCAGAAACAGATCGTCATCCACGGGAAAGTGATATTGTTCGGCCAGCTGATAGATGGAGCGGTTAGGGTTTTTCTGAAGGTTCTGGAAGAACATATCATGTTTCAGGCAGTCCAGATAAAACTGACGATAGTGCCCCCGTGTCAGAAACAGATTAGTGACCCTGGTGCAGACAGAGGTGTTCAGCAGCGGATCGTCTGCAATATCGCTATGGCGGTGGCAGAAATCCATGACATACTGAACCAGCATGTTCAGGATCAGGAGCGCCAGGTTCTGTTTGGAGTGGAAAAAATGATTGGTCAGGCCCAGGCTCACGCCGGCCTTTATGGAAATCTGGCGGATGGTAGTTTCTTCGAAGCCCTGGGATAAGAAGAGGCTGTGGGAGGCAAGGAAGATTTCCTGATATTTTTCCTTTGAATTCATATGTTTGACATTCTTTCCGAATTTTTTTGCATATTAGATCGATTGAAAACCTGTTTTTTGTGCAAACTCCAAAAATATAAAAAATATATTGACAAGGCGCTGTAAAGTGATCATACTTTAAAACATAAAATTGAATGCGTTCAATGCTATTAAATTTTATCACACTTTTATCCCCGGAGCAAGGAAATTTCCTCAGTCTGCCAGGGGAATTATTTTTAACCCGAAATTGAACACGTTCAATATCAAGGAGGACATCAGATGGGCAAGTATATTTTAAAACGGCTGTTGTGGATGATTCCGGTGATCCTGGGGATTTCTTTTATTCTGTTTTCGATTCTGGAGATTACGCCGGGAGATCCTGCGGTGATGATTCTGGGAGAGAGCGCCCCTCCGGACAGGGTGGAGGCGCTGCGGGAAGAGATGGGGCTGAATGAGCCGTTTCTGCAGCGGTATGTTACATATGTGGCGGATGCTCTGCATGGAGATTTCGGAAGCTCCTACCGGACGAAGCTGCCGGTGTTTGATGAGATTCTCTCCCGTTTTCCGACTACTCTGAAACTGACAGTCGGCGGAATTCTGCTGGTGGTGATTCTGGGGATTCCTCTGGGAATCTTATCTGCCGTAAAGCAGTATTCTGTTTTTGACAATGTGAGTATGGTAGCCGCCCTGATTTTGAATTCCATGCCGGGATTCTGGCTGGGTATCATGCTGGTTCTTCTCTTTTCCGTAAAACTGAATCTGCTGCCGGCGACTGGCGTGAATGGCTGGAATTCCTACATTCTGCCATGTATTACGCTGGCGGCAGGCATGATGGCATCAGTGGTGCGGATGACCCGCTCGAATATGCTGGAAGTGATCCGCCAGGACTATATTTCCACAGCGCGCGCAAAAGGAGCAGATGAGGAACGGGTAATTCTCCGCCATGCCCTGCGCAATGCGCTGCTGCCGGTGGTGACAATTGTGGGACTGAATTTCAGCAGCCTGCTGGGCGGTACATTGATTATCGAGACAGTGTTTAACATTCCCGGCCTGGGCGCCCTGATGATCACAGCTGTCCGGTCAAAGGACATCCCGCTTGTTATGGCCGGCGTGCTGTTTGTAGCGCTGCTGGGAGGATTTATCAACCTGTTTGTGGACGTGCTCTACGTATATATTGATCCCAGGCTGAAATCACAGTTTGTAAGGGGGAAGGGAAAATGAAAAAGCAAAATGAAAAAAAGGAGCATGAAAGCCAGCTTTCTATGATCTGGCGCCGGTTTTACAGAAATAAGAGCGCTATGCTGGGCCTGGGTCTGCTGGCTTTTCTGATCATCGCCACCCTGCTGGGATTTTTCATTGTAGACTACAACACAGACGTGGTGGGGATGGATATGGCGCAGCGGCTCCAGGCGCCGGGCGGCGGCCATCTGTTTGGAACCGATCAGTACGGAAGGGATATTTTTGCCAGAATACTCTATGGCGCCAGAATTTCTCTCACGATGGGCGTGGTGATCATCGTCATCTCATTTACCATAGGCGGCATCATCGGTTCTGTGTCCGGATATTACGGAGGCTTTGTGGACAATATCCTGATGAGAATCATGGATATATTTTATGCTATTCCCTATAACCTGTTTGCGATCTGTATTGTCGCGGCGCTGGGGAGCGGCATGATCAACCTGGTGGCGGCCATGTCGATTGCCCTGATTCCCATGTTTTCCAGAGTGGTGCGGTCAGCGGTTCTTCCGGTATGCAGCCAGGAGTATATTGAGTCGGCGAGGGCCTGCGGGACTTCTGATCTGCGCATTATTGTAAAGCATGTCCTGCCCAATGCCATCGGCCCGATTATTGTACATGCCACGCTGAATATTGCGGATACCATAAAAGCAGTGGCCGGGCTCAGCTTTATCGGGCTGGGGATCGCCTCTCCGCTGCCGGAATGGGGCGCTATGCTGACGGAGGGGAAAAATTACATACGTGAATATCCCTATCTGGTGATTATCCCCGGCGTGGCGATTATGATTGCGGCGATGAGTTTTAATCTGATCGGAGACGGACTGAGGGACGCGCTGGACCCCAGACTGAAAAACTAGGAGGAAAGGGCCATGGAGGAGAAAAGAGAGATCCTTTTGGATATCAAAAACTTAGAAGTGACATATCAGAATGACGGTGAGACTGTACGGGCAGTCAATGGCCTGAGCCTGGTACTGGGAAAGGGTGAAACCCTGGGCCTGGTGGGAGAGACCGGGGCGGGCAAAACCACGACGGCGAAAAGCATCATGGGGCTGCTTCCGAAAAAAATCGGAAAATGCACCGGAGGAAGCATCCTGTTTGAGGGGCAGGAGCTGTTAAGCATGGATGAGAAGGAGCTGCGGTCGATCCGGGGTGAAAAGATTTCCATGATCTTTCAGGATCCTATGACCAGCCTGAATCCGGTGATTCCTGTGGGAGAGCAGGTGGCGGAGGCGCTGGAGCTTCACAATCATGACGGGCGGACCAGGGAGCAGATCGAGGCCAGAGTGGATGAGATGTTCGAGCTGGTCGGGATCCCAAAAGCCAGAAAGCATGAATATCCCCACCAGTTTTCAGGAGGAATGAAGCAGCGGGTGGTGATCGCCATGGCGCTGGCCTGCAACCCGGAGCGGCTGATTGCCGATGAGCCGACGACAGCTCTGGATGTAACCATCCAGGCGCAGGTGCTCCAGATGATGACGAAGCTGAAGGAAGAGATGGGGACTTCCATGATTATGATAACCCATGACCTGGGTGTGGTGGCGGAAACCTGTGACTATGTGGATGTAGTTTACGCCGGAGAAGTTGTGGAGAGCGGAACGGTGGAGGATATATTCGAGGGAAAGGCGCATCATCCCTATACGGCGGGTTTATTCCACTCTCTGCCTTCTATGGGAAAAAAGAAGGAGCGGCTGACGCCCATAAACGGCCTGATGCCGGATCCTGCGGATCTGCCGGAGGGATGCTTTTTTCATCCCAGGTGTCCGGGATGCATGGATATCTGTAAAAGAAAAAAGCCTGATGATATAAGGCTGGGAACGCAGACGATCAAATGTCATCTCTATGGAAAGGAGGAACCACAGGGTGGATGTGCTGATTGAAACGAAAGGACTGAAAAAATATTTTAAAACACCAGGGGGATTTCTTCATGCCGTAGATGATGTAAATCTGTCCATTGGCCGGGGTACTACCCTGGGAGTGGTGGGAGAAAGCGGCTGCGGAAAATCAACGCTGGGCCGGGTGATTTTAAGGCTTTTGGAGCCTACCCGGGGGAGTATCTTTTTTGAAGGGAAAAATGTGGCGGATTTCCGGGGAAAAGAACTGAAAAAGTTCCGCCGGGAGGCGCAGATTATTTTCCAGGACCCTTACGCCAGCCTGAATCCCCGTATGAGTGTTTTTGATCTGATCGCAGAGCCGATGATTGTCAACCGCCTCTATCAGAATAAAGAAGAGCTGCGGGAGCGGGTGATGGAACTGATGGATACAGTAGGGCTGGCAGCAAGGCTGGCGAACTCTTATCCCCATGAGCTGGACGGGGGCCGCAGACAGCGGATCGGAGTCGCCCATGCGCTGGCGGTAAATCCGAAATTTATCGTATGTGATGAACCGGTATCTGCCCTGGATGTATCGATCCAGGCCCAGATTTTAAATCTTCTCATGGATCTGCAGGAGCAGAGAGGGCTGACATATATGTTCATCACCCATGACCTTTCGGTAGTGCGGCATATCTCCGATGAGATTGCGGTGATGTATCTGGGACAGTGTGTGGAGAAAGCAGAGGCTGAGGAACTCTTCCGGAATCCCAGACATCCCTACACAAAGGCGCTGCTGGAGGCGATCCCGGTGCCCAGCCTGAAAAACAGAGGAAAGACACGGGAGGTGCTGCATGGAGAGGTGACAAACCCGATAGAGCCGAAGCCCGGATGCAGGTTTGCGCCGCGCTGCCGGTATGCCTGTGACCGCTGCCGGGCAGAGGATGTGAAACTGCGGGATCTGGGAAATGGCCATGTGGCCGCCTGTGTTTTGTGTGAAAACTGACGCGGAAAGCGTTGGAAAAATAAGGAGGAAGAGCAATGAAAAAGAAATTTCTTGGAGCAGCCCTGCTGATGGCAGCTGTCCTGATGCTGACCGGCTGCAGCAGTTCCGGTCAGGGAAGCAGCCAGACAGATGCTGCCACAGCCGCAGACAGAGATACGATCAATGTGGAAATTAATTCAGATCCGTCTGTTTTATGCGGAGGCTTTGCTGCCAACTCTGTGGTGAATATTGTTTCAGACCAGATTTATGACAGACTGCTGATCAGCAATGGAGACGGAACCTATGAGCCCAGTCTCGCGACAGAATGGGAAACCGATGCCAATGGAAAGGATATTATTTTCACTTTGAGAGAGGGCGTAAAATTTCACAACGGGGAAACGATGACGGCGGACGATGTGGTTTTTTCATTTAATGAAATTATCAACGGCGCTTATGCAACCACGGCCACATCAGCCATGGACCATATGGAGAAAATCGATGACAATCATGTAAAGCTGGTGTTCAAGCAGGTTTACGGGCCGGCTCTGGAAGTGACGGCGACCTCTTACATGTGTGTGTTTCCGAAAGCGTATTACGAGGAGGATCCGGATGCCTTTCTGCGGAATCCCATCGGAACAGGCCCATATAAATTTGTAGAGTGGACCAGCGGCGATCATATTTCCCTGACCAGAAATGATGACTATTTCGGAGATCCTGCGCCGATAAAAAATGTGAATTTTAAGATTTATATTGATTCTTCTGTGGCAGCTATTGCCCTGGAGAATGGAGAGATTGATGTGCTGACCAATCCCCTCCAGACTGACCGGGCCAATCTGATGAACAATGAAAACCTGGTCTATAAAGAGACGGAATCCGCACAGGTGACATGGGCGTTTTTCAATCTGGACAGCCGGTTCCAGGATGAACGGTTAAGAGAAGCGTTTCATTACGCCATTGACCGGCAGGCGGTTCTGGAAGGCGCCATGGAAGGCGTGGGAACTGTGGCGAATTCCATGTTCCCTAATTTCCTGGAGGCAAGTGACCCGGACTATCAGATTTCCCATCCATATGACCCGGAAAAGGCGAAAGAGCTTCTGGCCGAAGCCGGCTATGGGGACGGCATGGAAATCAATGTAAAGACGAGAGAACTGACGAATTACTACCGCCCGCTGGAAATCATCCAGGCCCAGCTGGCGCAGGTGGGTGTGACGATGACCCTGGATAAGCTGGAGTCCAACGCATGGACCAATGATGTATTCCGGACTTCCAACTTTGAGTTTAATCTGATTTCCACGACCCTGGGATTCCCTGATTTTGACGAGCGGTACGCATTATTTGTAACCGGACAGCCGCAGAATTTCTACAATGTGGCAGATCCTGAGCTGGATGCGGCGTTTAATACAAACCGGAGCAGCACAGACAGGGACGAGCGGATTCAGGCCTGTCATGACATTATCCGGATTATGGATGAAAAATGTCTGATCCTGCCGCTCTACTGCAATATGCGGGGAATTGCCTACCAGAAAGGTCTGGAGGGGATTGAGCCAAATCCTTATTACAATTATGCCATCAGCGACTGGTCCTGGGGAACAGGAGACACAGCCGCAGCAGAATAACATGCCGGTGACTGATATGCCGGGGAAATGGAGGAAAAAATGGAAAAACGTTATCTGATTCACATGAATGATCCGAAAGACTGGCTGCGCCATTGGGAAGAAGGAACCCAGGTGGTGAATGACTTTATCCTTCCCAGAGGGCCTTATGAAAAGGATGAAATGAGTGATACGATTTACTGCAAAGATGCGGTGGTTCCGTACCATCAGCATGAAAAGGGCTATGAGACTTTCTATATTGCCAGAGGCAGCGTGGACTGCGTGCTGCGGGGGAAGCATATCGTGGCAAACGCAGGAGATATGCTGCATATTCCGCCTTTTACGCCCCACGGCTTCCGGTTCCTGGAAGAAGGAACTATCTGGCGGGAGCTGTTTCAGGAAATCAATATGGCGCAGGGAATCATGAATAAAAATACTGTGAAAGGAAATTATCCGGCGTATATGGACGACCCGGAATTCATGAAAATGTACCGTTCCTCCCATAAGCAGCTTCAGCGGGAGACGCCGGTGCCGGAGGAGGCAGACCGGAACCAGGTACATGAGCTGAGAACACCGGAGTTCTCCTTTTCCAGGTATCAGACAGACGGCGTGGATCTGAAGCTGAAAGTAGGCAAATGGGAGACCGGAGGGGTAAAAGAAATCTGGAACGCCCGGGTGTCCAAAGGGGTAAACGTAGAGTATGATTATCCCCACTGCCACTGGGAGCTTTATTACATTGTAAGCGGCGCTGTGGAATTTGACATCATGGGCGAGGTATTTACGGCAGAAAACGACTGTCTGGTACATATTCCACCCTATCACAGACATAAAATCAGAGTGCTGGAAGACAGTGAGATATTCGATTATGGCGGTGAGATGAATCTGATGGCACTCCTGGAGGATTACCGTTCCCTGGAGAAATATCAGCCGGAGAAACTGAAAGATCCGGAATTCATGACAGCATTTCAGCGGAAATATGAATGCTATGTGACAAAATTTTACAGAGAATCCTGAGAATGAAAAGCAGCATCCTGCCAGATTGAGGGGAGGGTGCTGTTTTTTCAATTGTTCTTATATCAGCCATGCCGGAACATACCAGTTCTTCTTATCAACCGGAATCAGGTCAGCCGGCATACAGACGACAGCGCCAGTTCCGATTTTAACTTTCAGAGGAGCGGCGCCGGAAAAAATATCTTCTTTCCTGGGTTCTTGTTCGATTGGGGCAAGAACAGAGAAGTTTTTGACGGCATTTTTAGGCGCGGAGCTTTTTTTGATCTCAACAGGAGTTACTGTGCCATCCTGATAAATAATCACGTCGATTTCTTTTTTATTACTGTCCCGGTAAAAATACAGGGGTGGTTTTTGGCCTGCATTCAGATAGCTTTTGCAGATTTCCGAGACAACCCATGTTTCAAAAAATTCTCCGCTCATGGCGCCGGCCTCCAGGGTTTCGGCGCTGCTCCATCTGGTCAGGTGCGCGCACAGGCCGGTGTCCAGGAAATACATCCTGGGAGCTTTAATGACCCGCTTGAGCGCGTTGTTGGAATAAGGCTGAATAAGTGCGACAATACCAGAAGAGACCAGAACAGACAGCCAGTGCTTTGCCGTTGGCGCGGAAATCCCAACTTCATTTGCAAGGGCTTCATAATTAACATTGGTGGCTGTTCTGGCGGCAACTGCGCCCATAAAATTAAAAAATGACATTTCATCTGCGATCTGGGACAGATCTTTTATATCCCGGCTGATGTAAGTCTCCAGGTAAGATTCATAATACTGAGCCCGGTCCACATTTGGATTTTCATAAAGGCGGGGCATGGAACCCCGGAAGATTCTTTCGTAAATTTCCATTAAGGACATGGGCGCAACCTGGGACATTCTCTGCGTAAGCTCCGGAATATCAATGCGGAAGGGAGAAAAATGCACACCTCTGATTTCATCATTGCTCAGTCCCTGTATTTGAACGATGCCAGCGCGGCCGGCCAGCGACTCTGTAACGTGTTTCATCATTCGAAATGTCTGAGAACCTGTAAGCCAAAAATCACCGCATCGTTTTTCACGGTCTATATAAATTTTTATATAATCAAAAAGTTCGGGGGCATATTGAACCTCGTCAATCAGGACAGGAGGTGTGTAACGCTGAATGAATAATTCGGGATCGCTTTTGGCAAAAGTACGGATTGTAGGGTTATCCAGGGAAACGATTTTTCGCTCCTTCTCAGCCAGTTTCGTCAACAACGTGGTTTTGCCGACCTGACGCGGCCCCGTTACAATCAATACCGGAAACGTTTCGCTGATCTTCCTGATTACCGGCTCGATTGTTCTTTCATAATACATAGCGTACCTCCTTGATTATAATATTTGTGAAATAAATATTTTTATGTAAATCCAAAGTATAAATTTATTATCGCATAGAAATAAAATTCCGTCAAGGAGGAGAACATACCTTATCCCCGCTGCCATTCACAGCAGAAATCCCTTCCGCATAGGATCAAATAAAAAGGATGATGCAATATCCGTTTTTTGATTGAATCTTCTGCACAATGTAGTAAGATATAGATATATAGTCTTCATGTCTGTATTTGTGAATCCCGTGAGATTTATAAAAAGAGAAGGAGCTGAAAAGAGACAGTCTGTTATTGAGACTGAAAATTTAGGGAATGGAACAAAGTGAAAGAAAAGTTTCCCGGCGCGGTTATGTGCCGGAGGATGAGAAACAATTTTCCGGAGAGCAGCTGGCCCATTTGCAGAAGGCGGCTGTTGAAGTGGCGTATCTTCTTGACCGGGGATATGCGACTAAGATGACGACCACATTTGTCGGTAATCACTATATGTTTTCAGAGCGGCAGCGCCTTGCGCTGGCGAGGACAGTATCTCCGATGGAACGGATCCGTGTCCGGAAAGCAAAGGAAATCCCCGTTTTGGAAGCGGGGGAATCTGTGGAAACGGTTTATATTGACGGTTTTAATACGATTATTACCCTGGAAGTGGCTCTGTCTGGTTCTCCGGTGTTTGCCTGCATGGATGGTACGATCCGTGACCTGGCCGGACTGCGGGGTACATATCGAATCATTGATAAGACGGAGATTGCAGTGGGAAAACTTCTTCTGACACTTGATGAGATCGGGATACAAAAGGCAGTCATTTACCTGGATGCACCGGTTTCCAATTCCGGGCGGCTTGGCACATTGATCCATGAAATGGCACAAAAATATCATGTCCGGGTAGAAATAAAAACGATCAATGATGTGGATCGGGAGCTTCAGACAATGTCTGGTGTGATTAGTTCAGATGCCATCATACTTGACCATTGTGTCAGCTGGATCAATCTTATGCCGAAAATGCTGCGCGGCATGGAGCAGGTATGGATGGTTGACATTGTTGCGGGTATAAATATTTCATGGAGCGGCTGACGAAGGAATATATTGAATTGCTGAGCAGTCCGGGGAATGCATCGGATCACTTTTGGGAGCTGGAGGAGCGAATCCGAAAGGACAAGAAGAATCCGGGTGTTCTGATAGAGGTAAGGAAATCGAGCGCGATCTGGGATATTGCCGGCTTCGTGGGAAATGGAATTATTACTATGGATGAGTTGGATGGATTCAGCGAAGATCTGATTGAAATAGGGCTACCGCAATCCCACTGGCTTTAGACGGTGGGTTAAGGCAGCCAAAAGTGGTGGCTTGTGCTATGCTTACGTTAT
>CAJFOT010000093.1 GCA_904397815.1 Candidatus Paralachnospira sangeri | reverse complement strand
GGTGGATATGGTTAATTGTTACTGGACATCTCAATTTTACCATAAATCAGTGAGGAGTTGTTTTATTTTGTGACAAAAAGAATCCCATATTTATGCGGGTTCTGACGTTTCGCAAACGCCTAAGAAGAATTGAATATGAAAGGAGGCCATCTGTGATGGGTGAGGCCTTATCGCTGATAACGATTGCGGCAAGCGTCATGATCTTGATGCTCGCCATTATCCTGCTGGTGCGCAAAAGAATGCAGCGGGGAGAGATCGTTCAAGCCGTAGTGCATCGTGTAGACCTGAATGATTCCGATGCTAACGGGACTGTTTCCGTTACACTAACTTACACCTTCCCCTGGCAGGGTCAGACCCTGGAGATCCGGCAGCGCCCCCGGCGTGGGATCCTTCCTCCCAGGGCAGGAGAGAGACAGGAAATGCGCTGGGATCCCATCAGCCGTCGTCTGCGTGAACTCCCTTCCGGACGTTCTCTGATAATGCCCATTTTAATTTACGCCTTTGTACTCTCCGCGTTAACGGTAGCCGCCGGCATTGCCATAATCTTTCTCCAGTCAATGTCCGTGGCACATATATCTTTTGTCTTTGCCCTGGAGTTTACAGGCTTTTTTGCCATAGTTCCATGGATCACAAGGCGAAAAAACCGGACTTTCCAAAAACAGGTGGAATCCGGTATCCTCCAGCCGGTTCAGGCGGAATTTCAGGGCTACGTCCGCCAGATTGGCGACGACGATCCCATAGATGTGCCCGTTTACCGCTGCATCTGGGATGGACGGGCCTATCGTCTGGAATCAGGCAGCGGACGGCGGCCATACCGCCCCGGTGACATGGTCACCCTCTACCGGGATCGACGGGACGGCAGTGTGACGGAAGCCCCTAAAAAGTATCGCCCGGCACACAGGACCTTCTAATATTTTTACAGCTCAATTCCAGACACTCCTTTAAAAATATCCATTCGAGATCTGCCCCCATTGCAGGCACAATTCTAAAGGCACCCTGTATCTGATACGGAAATTATCTATTCCCCTGGCTGTTGGTTTTATGGTAAAATACTTTTGCAGTAAGGAAAGGATATAAAAGATATGATGAAAATACTTTTCGTCTGCCTGGGCAACATCTGCCGTTCGCCCATGGCAGAGTTTGTGATGAAAGACCTGGTGGAAAAGCAGGGACTGGCCGATCAGTTTCTGATCGCTTCTGCCGGCACCAGTGACGAAGAGCATGGAAACCCGGTGCACCGGGGGACAAAGCAGAAGCTGGCTCAGAAGGGGATTTCCACCGCCGGCAAATATGCGGTGCAGATGAAGCGGGCGGATTATGACGCCTATGATTATCTGATCGGCATGGAGCAGCGCAACCTGTCCGCCATGAGACGGATCGCCGGCGGCGACCCGGAGGGGAAGATTCACCGGCTGCTGGATTTCTCCGGCCGTCCCCGGGATATCGCCGATCCCTGGTACACCGGCGATTTTGACACCACCTATGACGATATTTATGAAGGCTGCCAGTGTCTGCTCAATCATCTGATCACAGAGGGAAAAATATATGGAAGAAAAACAAAATGATAATATTTATGACGAATCCATAGAATCTCTCCGTCTGGAGGTGGCGCAGCTGCGGGATGAGGTGGCGCGCCTGAACCGGAATCTCCGGCAGATTGAAGATATCCTGGGTCTGAAAAGAAAGGACCGGAGCGCAGACGCCCCGTCGGCTCCCTTCTGGCAGCAGCCGCAGCGGGAGGATCAGCCCCAGGCTCCTTCCCGGCCCCGCCCTTCTGTCATTCCCCAGATGCGGGAAGCCCGCCGGCAGAGACAGAACCGGGGAAGCGTCGTCTCCTTTGAGGAAATGAATGTCGGAAAATATGGCTCCGCCATCCTGGCCGGCGTCTGCATTCTGATCGGCTGTCTCCTCCTGACCGGGGCCGCCTGGTCCATGGAACAGCCATGGCTTCAGGCGGCCGTCCTGCTGGTCATCGGCACCGGGGCGGCAGCAGCCGGCTGGCTCCGGATCCGGCGGGGGCACGCCACTGCGGTGGCCTCAACTCTGGCTGCCTGCGGACTGGGAATTTTGTATATCAATTTTATATCTCTCCACTTTTTATGGCACATCCTTCCGCTGGAGGCCGTACTGCTGTGGGTGGCCCTGTGGACTGCCGCCGTATTTTACATGGCATGGGCAGGGCGGGCTTTGTTTTTCTTTTATATGATTCATCTCTCCGATCTGGCTGCGGCTCTGATGGTTGCCTCTGCCCTCCGCGCCGGCCGGGGGACGGCTGCCGGGGCTGTGCTTCTGCTGTTTCCCGCGGCCATTTATGCCATTACGGTGATTCTGACGCGGCGGCTGCGGGGATATGAGGACGCCGCTCTGAAGAAATTGGGCAATATCGCCGCTGTCAACGGCCTGGCCATTTATGCCGTCCTGTTTCTCAATACCGGCGGCTCTCTGTCCCTCTTTTTTGCCCTGGCAGCCGGAGGCCTGCTGCTGTTTTTCTGGCCTGCCCTGTACCGGGGACCGGCCTCCGGAGAGGCTGCAGGCATCCTGATTCTCCAGTGGGAGGTGGTATGTGTCTATCTGCTGGGAGAATCCGGTTTTCACCGGGTGCCAGCCATCTTTCTGGCGGCGGCGGTGATGATCCTTCTCCTCCTTCCCCTGATCCGGAGCCGTCACAGAGACCTGACAGCGGCCTGGAGCCTGTGGCCTCTGATGCTGACAGCCGCTCAGCTGTCCTGCCGGCTGTCGGGAGAGTTTTATCCGGCTGTCTACGGGCTGCTGGCGATTTACTATGTCCCCCTCCTCCTCCGGCCAAAGCGATGCAGGATCATCTCTTTCACGGTTGCCTGTGTCTGGATGTATATGGTTCTCCTGGCGTCCATCCTGAGCGGTGAAAGGGTTCTGGCCCATGTCACCTTCGGGCTGGCTCTCCTTTTCGCTCTGGCTGTACCTGTCAAATATGTCCTGGCTGTCCGCCGGGACCAGACGGCATTCAGCAGCGGCCGCCGCTTCCGGTTCGGACTGGCCATGGCAGCGGCTTATCTCCTGTGCGTCACCTGGAGCCCCTGCGTCTCTGACCTGGTCAGCCTTCTGCTGGAGGCGGTCATGACAGCGGTCTTTACTGGGATTACACTCTGGCTGGAGCAAAAGGGAGCGAAGGTTGACCGGATATTTTTCCGGGGAATGATTCTGCTGTGGATCTTTTCCCGGATTGTCACCCTGCGCTGTTCCCCTCTGGGATTTCTGCCGGCGCTGGCGTCCGTTCTCCTGTTCTGTCTGAACGGTTCCCTGGCAGCCTGGCATATCTTCCGGAGGAAATATGACATTTCCGGAGAGAACCCCGGAGGAAACGCCCGGCAATATACAGCCCTGGCCATGTCCTCTGTCAGCCTCTGGCGGCTGATCCAGATGCTGCCCATTCCTTACAGTATCCTGGCCAGCCTGCTGATGCTCCTCTTCGCCCTGGGACTTCTGCTCCTGGGTTTCCGGGCCGACAGGAAGGAGATCCGCTCCTATGCGCTCTTCCTGACCTTTCTGTGCGTCATCAAAATGGTGACCGCAGACCTGGCAGGCGCCGATATGCTATTCCGGTCAGCCGCCCTGGCCGCCGGCGGCATCCTCTGCCTGCTGATCAGCTTTCTGTACACAAAGGCGGAGAAAAGCAGACGGGAAAGGGAGCAGACAGATTTTTCGGAAAAACATTCATCATAAGAGGTATATAAAATGTCAGCAGAAAAACCCGTTTCAGATCATAAGAAAACCATCGATCACAGAGAAATCACCATAGCAAACCACATTTCTCCCGGGGAGTTCCGGGCGCTGCGAGAGAAGGAATCATTTTATGAAAAGTTCGGATTCCAAAGGCTGCCCTCTGAAAAATACGGCCATGGCATGGCTCTGGATATCATCGTCTCTGACAGGACAGAGCCAAAAGATTTATGAAAGGGCCATATCCTTCATCTTCCTTTAATCTTTACATGATATAATATAAAAGATTATTACTATTATTTTAAGAGCAGGGAGGTTATACTGCAGTGCGGATTCTGGTAGTGGAGGACGAAAAGAAATTAAATGAACTGATCAGCAGCAAGCTGAAGCTGGAACATTACAGTGTGGATTCCTGTTATGACGGTACAGACGCCCTGGATTATCTGCGGGGCGCGGAGTATGACGCAGTGGTGCTGGACATCATGCTGCCCGGCATGAGCGGCCTGGATGTACTGCGCCATATCAGGCGGAAAGACGACCGGACGCCGGTACTCCTGCTGACAGCAAAAGACAGCATCGAGGACCGGGTCAAGGGGCTGGACACCGGAGCTGACGATTACCTGGTGAAGCCTTTCGCCTTTGATGAACTGATGGCCCGCATCCGGGTGATGATCCGCCGGGGCTCCCAGAGCATCAGCAATGTGTTTACACTGGCCGACCTGGCGGTAGACTGTGACGCCAGAACGGTTACCCGGGGCGGCATCCCGATTACGCTGTCCAGCAAGGAATTTTCTGTTCTGGAATATATGATACGCAATGCCGGCACAGTGCTGTCCCGTGATAAAATCAGCCGGCATATCTGGAATTATGACTATGAGGGCGGCTCCAACGTGGTAGATGTGTATATCCGTTATCTGCGGAAAAAGCTGGATGAAGGCCATACGCCGAAACTGATCCACACCATCCGGGGCGCAGGCTATGTGCTGAGGGTGGAGGAATGAGAAAGCTCTCCATTAAACTGCGGGTCACCCTCTGGTTTACCCTCTTCATGGTTGTGATCGTTGCCGCCTGCCTGGGCTTTCTGTTTGCGATGGGGGCGCAGGAAGCAGCCCGCAGCGCTCAGAATCAGGTTCTGGACGCTGTCGTAGAGGCCCTGGATGAAATCGAGTATGACGACGGCAGGATAGAGATTGATGACGATCTGGAATATTTTAATGACGGCGTCTATATCTCTGTTTACAGCACAGAGGGAGCCCTCATGTATGGGCGGCTTCCCTCTGCCTATCTGATGGAGGAGGCCTTCTCCGACGGAAGGATCCGCTCTGTGGACGACGGCAGCGACACATGGTATGTCTATGATATTCTTCACTCCGCCGGACTGGATATCCGGGTATGGGTGCGGGGCGTCATATCCTATTCCCGCACCAGCAGCACCCTGATCTCCATGATCAGGCTGGCGGCGGCGGTATTTCCGGCGCTGGTGCTGCTGGCTGCCGCAGGGGGATATCTCCTGGTAAACAGGGCCTTCCGCCCGGTGCGGCAGATCGCTGAGGCGGCAGACCGGATCAATGACGGCAATGACCTGAGCCGCCGCATCGGGCTGAAAAAGGGCCGGGATGAGATCTACACCCTGGCCATGACCTTTGACAGAATGTTTGACCGCCTCCAGGTATCCTTCGAGCGGGAAAAGCAGTTTACCTCCGATGTGTCTCATGAGCTGCGGACACCCACCGCCGTCATCATCTCCCAGTGCGAATACGCCCTGGAAGAAGCCCGGACTCTGGATGAGGCAAAGGACGCCCTGTCCACCGTACTGGATCAGGCGGAGCGAATGTCCTCCATGATCGGACAGCTGCTGACCCTCTCCAGGGCTGACCGGGGGCAGAACCAGCTCCACCTGGAGCTGATCAACCTGAGCGAGCTGACGATGATGGTGGCGGAGCAGGCCCAGGAGCTGGCTGAAAAATCAGCAATCTCCGTGGAAACCCAGATCGAGCCGGATCTTCTGATCCACGGCGATGAAACCATGCTGATGCGGATGCTGCTGAATCTGACGGAAAACGGCATCAAATACGGCAGGCCCGGGGGCCATCTGCGGGTGCGCCTGTCCCAGACGGCTGACAGCTGTGTCCGGGGCGAAATCCAGGATGACGGCATCGGCATCTCCCCGGAGCACCTGCCGAAGATCTGGGACCGCTTCTACCAGGTCAATCCCGCCCGCAGCAGTTCTGACAGCGGTGTGGGACTGGGGCTGCCGATGGTAAAATACATCGCAGAGGCCCATGGAGGAAGCATCACCGCCGAAAGCCGGGAGGGAGAGGGCACCACCTTTATCTTTACACTGCCCCGGTAGATTTCTGTCTGTAAAAGCGGGCGGATAATTCCTAATGATTTGTAATCATGTCTCCACATGTCTGTCCCCATCCCCGTCTCTGCACAGACCGATGCTGACCGGCAGTTTCCGGAGCCGCTGCGGAGCGCTGTGTCAGGATAGCCCTGCTCCTTAACGTCCATGTGTAGGCCTGATTACAAATTCTTAGCGGGCAGGCAGACCCTTTTTCAGGCTCATGCAGGCGTTCAACGCCTGCATGAGAGATTTTCGCGAGGAAAAAGTATCAGACTTTTTCCGAACATAAAATCGATCCTGAAAAAGGGTCTGCCTGCCCGCTTAGAATTTATTCAGGCCGGGAACAAAGGCGTTAAGGAGCAGGGCTATCCTGACACAGCGCTCCGCAGTGGCTCCTGATGCCGTCCGGACTGCGTAAACCCCTCGAACGAAAATATATAATTTTCCGCCCTCATCTCACATATATTAAAAAAAAGAATTCCAGGAACGGTAAATGAAGAAAAATCTAAAGGCAGAAATGCTGATGGGTCTCTGTATGCTGATGCTGGTCGCCGCTGTCTCTCGCTATATGGCCCGGAGTACGGAGACTGCGGCGACGGTTTCTTCCCCTCAGAAGGTAGTAGTCCTGGATGCCGGCCACGGCGGAAAGGATCCAGGTAAAATCGGCATCAATAACGCACTGGAAAAGGACATTAATCTGGCGATCGTAAAACAGATTCAGTATTATCTGGAAAATGACAGTGTGACCGTAGTTCTGACCAGAGACAGCGACGCCGGCCTGTATCAGGAGTCAGACGGGAATAAAAAACAGGCCGATATGAAAAAACGGTGTGAGATCATCGACCAGTCCGGCGCCAGTCTTGTCGTCAGCATTCACCAGAACAGTTATCACGAGGAAAGCGTCTCCGGCGCCCAGGTGTTTTATTACAAAGCTTCTGAGCAGGGAAAACAACTGGCGGAACTGATTCAGAAACGGTTTGATTCTATTCTGGGAGAGCGAAATACAAAAGGAACCCGCCCCAATGACAATTACTATCTGCTGCTGCATACCAGCTGCCCGACTGTCATCGTAGAATGCGGATTCCTGTCTAACTGGGAAGAAGCCGTCCGCCTCACTGAGGCGGATTACCAGGACCGGATCGCCTGGACGGTTTACATAGGCATTATGCAGTACCTAAACAGTCTGTAAGCCAGTCCGGCCCTCCAACTCCAGCAGCTTCCGTTTTTTCTCAATGCCGCCGGCGTAGCCTGTCAGGCTGCCGTTGCGGCCCACGACCCGGTGGCAGGGGATCAGAATGGAAATCGGATTATGCCCCACCGCCCCTCCGGCAGCCTGGGCGGACATGGAAGGCAGTCCCTGCTTTTTCGCCACGGCAGCCGCAATCTCGCCGTATGTGGCGACTTGTCCATAGGGGATCTGCCGGAGGATCTCCCACACCTCCATGCGGAAGGCTGAATCCTTCACCCGCAGCGGCGGCATAAAATCAGGCTCCCTGCCGCTGAAATAAACATCCAGCCATTTTTTCGTCAATTCCAGTACTGGCAGCGTCTTTCTCTCCTCTTCCCCTGTCAGAAGGCTGCCGAAATATTTCTGGCCATCGAACCAGAGTCCGGTAAGGCATTCTCCGTCACTGGACAGTGTGATGCCGCCCAGAGGCGACTGATAGGTATCTGTATACTGCACATCTATCTTCACCTAGTCTTCCTCCTTCTTTCCGCTTTCCATTTTTTCTCATCTGTCGTCTGAATGGCTCAGCCGTCACATGCCCAGGCTTTCCATCTCATTATTCACAGTCTCCTCGCAGGAACGCATCGCCAGAATAGTTTTCTCCATCAGCTCTTCCAGGCTCCATCCCAAACGTTCCGCTCCAGTGCGGATCACATCCCGGGAACAGCCGGCGGCAAACCGCTTATCCTTAAACTTTTTCTTCAGACTGGATACTTCCAGATCCATCACGCTCTTTGAGGGACGCATCTTCACGGCAGCACCGATCAGGCCGGTCAGTTCGTCACAGGCAAACAGCACCTTTTCCATTTCATGGACAGGCTCTACATCGGAAACCAAACCGTAACCATGGCTGCACACAGTATGGATCATGTCGTCTCCCACGCCCGCCTTTTTCAGCAGTTCCGGCGCTTTTTTGCAGTGTTCCTCCGGGTACATCTCAAAGTCAATGTCATGGAGCAGGCCGCAGATGCCCCAGTATTCTTCATCCTCACCGTAACCCAGCTCCCGGGCGAACCACCTCATGGCTCCTTCTACCGTCAGGCCGTGGAGCACATGGAAGGGTTCTTTATTATATTCCATTAATAATTTCAGCACTTCGTCTCTTGTTATATTGCTTTTCATGTCAAACCTCCATTATTTTTCCGGCTGACAGGCTGCCCGCCTCCGCCGGAGCACTGATTCTATTTTACCTTTCGTCCCTCTGATCGTCAACTGTCTCATCCTCTTCCGCCCTTTTTTTGTAACAGTTCAGCCATGCAGAAAATGAAAAGGCAGGCTGTACACTCTTGCGTGCTAAAGACTGTATTTTCATTTTCTGAGATGTGCGGAACGCACATCAGCCACAGACAGGAGCTGCGCAGCAGCGGATAG
>CAJFOT010000092.1 GCA_904397815.1 Candidatus Paralachnospira sangeri | reverse complement strand
TCATATTTTTATATCTCTTTTCTTGAATACGACTGATTTATATATAGATTATAATGCAGTTAGATACAAAAGTCAAGAAACGCCGTGAGCAATTCATCCCACCGCTTACAGAAGCGGGGGATTTCTTGCTCACGGCGTGTTAAAATTTCCTGGGCCGTAAAAGAAGCTGCATGATGACACTCATCCATAATCACCATTCCATAAGAATCCAGTTTTTCATGAAACGCGCCTTTTTTATACAGCGAACCTGTCATGGCAATATCGATCAGTCCTGTCATCGTATCCTTTCCGCCGCCAAGAATCCCTATTACACTTTTTCTCTTTTTGGCCTTTCCGGTTTTTGTATAATATACCGGCGGCTCTTCATCCACTTTCAGAAATTGATTGAGTTCCCGTTCCCACTGTAGGAGAAGATCTTTACTTTCCAGCAAAATCAATGTATTAATTTTTCTCTGCGCAATGAAATAGCTGCATACCACCGTTTTTCCAAAGGCTGTAGCCGCGCTTAAAATACCGCAATCACAGGACAGCAGCTGCTGTGCGGCCAGATCCTGTCGTATACGCAGATTTCCCTGAAAAGCCACCCGAATCGGGCGCCCCTTCTCTCTGTGATCCGCAATATCATATGGAATCTGACTCTTTTCACATTTTCTGCGCAGTTCCTCCTGCAGTCCCCGGGGCAGTTTAATATATCCCTCAATATCCTTTCCCATATATATCATGCTTGGCTGATCATAATTGGAATATCCCAGCTGCCTGTTTCTGTAATACGCAGGATTATCAAAAGCTGCCATACATCGAATTTGGTTTTGCAGCCTTGGTTTTAAATTCAGCGCATCTATATATACACCGTCTGCCAATACAATATGCAGCGTCCCCACAACATCAGAAGGATCAAAATCCTGCTGCCTCTTCCACGGTTTCGGACGATTTTGATCTTTTACATACGCAGAAATCTTCTGCCTGCCGAACAGCTCCCCCTGCCATTTTGCGATATATCCCTCTACCTCCTCCCGGGACATTTTACGTGTTTCCAATAACTTTTTCCACTGATCCGGGCAGGCATTCCAATTATGGTCAATAAAAGCACTGTTCCCATTGCGCAGCGCACTTCCCTGCATAGGAAGCGCAATGAGGCTGCCGATTGAACCGGCCTCTTCCTGGGCAGGATACATACGGTCATAATATCGGAAAGATTTCAGATTGATGGATGCCGCTCCCTTATCCAGCAGCAGGAAACCGAATTCTCTCGCCATCGCCGCCGGTATTGGTTTTCTGAAAAAAATCCAAATATGGGCGCCTCTTCCGGATCGGGAACGCTCCACCAGTCCATCGATTCCATTCTTCTCACAAATGGCACGAATCCCATTTACCTCGTCGCGCCACTCATCATCTTCATTGGCAAAATCCATTTTCTCCGCGTCCTTTTTGTGATTATCAAAATCGAACACCAGAAATCTGCAGGTACCATCAGGAAGAAGGGGATAAACGCCCAGCACATCTGTGCCATCTTCTTTATATCCATATAAATGTCTGAGGATCAAATCTGGCTCTAATGGCTTCCATTTTTTACATGCACAATCCCCACACCGCATCCGGCCTCCGTTCTGAGCCGGACAGCAGGCATTCCATCTGTTCACACACTGGGGATAGTAATTGCCATTCCGGGCTCTTTTTGCAAATACATCCTCTCTTCCCCAAAACATGGAAAAGAAACGGATCGCCATCTGCCTGTCAATATGCGGAAACTGAATCCTTCCTCCCTGATCCGGATCGAACTGTTCAGTGTCTGCCAGTGTCTCCGAAAACACATCCTGCTGTTCATATGGAATTCCTGCTTTATCCAATAATTGCTTTAATGCTTTATTTTCCCCCTGAAGGCTCCGAACCAGTTTCCTGAGGGAATCCAAATCATATTCTTCCACATGCATCGTTATTGAAGCTCCCTTTTCATAACCCGACCAGCCGCAAGAAAGCATTTTATGTCATCCACAATTTCACGGTAACGAAAAAACGGCACTTATTCTCAAACAATAAATGCCGCCTTTCTCTTATTTCACGAAATCAGAGGCAAAACATCCTGACGATCCTGCTCTGACATTCCCATAGCGTCCATCGCCTGCTCCACAGTCAGATTCAGATGCTCCATCAGATTTCTGACAGACTGCGCAAGAACCGCGATTTGTTCGTTCCTGGCTTTCTGAGCCGCTTTCTGAGTTGCCTCCTGAGCCGCTTCCTGAGCCGCTTCTTCTATCATTTGTTCGATTGCCAGACACACATCCGTTTCCTCCTCTCCTTTCTGCGGCGCAATATTTGCGCCGACACAGGCATTTAACACATCTACTTCTTCTCTTCCCAGATGCCGGAAGGCCTCATTATCCTCCAGCACCTTTTTTAATGCTGCTTTATTCCTTGCGTATTTAATGAAGGACAGCACTTCCTTTAAGGAAGTATGAAATTTGTCGAAATCATCATCTCTGATTGCTGCCGGCGAAACCAGATTAATTTTATAGTCAGGTACCAGTGCCAGTATTTTTTTATCCTGATCCTGAAACATTTCATGAATACTTAATGGGCCGTCCCATTCCTTTGAATCGAAATACACCACCAGCGTCACCACCGGTAATAACCGGTCTCTTTTTAAGAATCCCGACAGATACTCATCACCGGCAACATTGCGATAATCTCCGGATTTTCTGTGAGAAGCAGCCGCGCTTTCTACCTGCTCTGCATATTGCAGGGCATCATACACCATATTTTTTACCGGCATCGCGTAATGAATATTTGACTGATTTTCAATGGCCAGCAGCAGATACGCCGTTCGCTGATCCGCCATTCCGATTACCGATTTCATAATATCCCTATTTTTCTGTACCGGCTGCCGCGCTCCTTTCTCGCCGCCGTAAGGAACCCCCAGTTCACGGGTGTCCAGTTCCTCCAGGCTGGCCGGATCAATCACCTGTTTTCCATCGTATATATAGAAATTGAATATATCTGCAAAAATTTCTATTTGCCTCATATATTTTGTTGTTACGGTATCTTTTACTCCCACAGGGCTCCCCACCTTCACTTTATGACGCAATTTTCGCAGAAATACTTTCTGTTGTCTGTATCATACCATAGCTGTTTTTCTTTGTAAACCCAAATACCCGCAGCGGTCAGACCACTGCGGGTGTATGTATCTTCTGTCATATATCCGGATTCAGTTATTTTACACCGGGTTCTTATACCTGGTATTTTTATGCCAGATATTTCTGTTCAAACCGACTGACTGGCTTAGCCAGCTGCTTCGCTACCAGCCCGACACAAACCGCAGCGGCTACTGTGCCTTCCCGCACGCCTTCCAGTCTGCCCAGTACCAGCAGCCCTGTTACCACAGAAATGGTCACAAGAGTAACATCGAACACAACCTTCATATTTCCAAACTTCACGGGGACCAGTTTGCAGATTGCCAGCACCACTCCTTCTCCTGCGTTGGTAATCAGCTTCGCCATAACTTCAATGCTGACGCCCAGAGCGACTAAGAAAATACCGATCACACACAGAATCCACTGCTGCAGATAATTGGAACAGCTGATTCCGCCGATTGCTGCCTCTCCCACATCTATCATTGCGCCAAACAAAAATGACGCCGGAATCTGCAGCAGCTGAAACCACTCAAAGCGACTGCGCAAAAGCATTATCTGAATCAATACAAATATACAATTCATAATAATCGTTGTCGTTCCCACTGACAGCCCGGAAATTGAGCTGGTCACATAAGGCACACTGGAGATCGGTGATGTGCCCAGAGATGCCTTAATTGAAAAAGCCACGCCAAAAGCCATAATCGTCAGTCCCACACACACCAGCACGCACCGCGCCGGAATATGCTTCAGCGGTTCCTTTTCATTCATTTCTGACTTCCTCCTTCTGATGTCGTATCTGTGATTGCGCAATAAGCCTTCTCCAGCAGTTCCCGCAAGCATTTCTGTTCCGCTTCAGACAGTGCCGCTTCGATCGGCTGTTCTGTCCGGGCAAAAATTTCTTTCACCTGTCCGGCTGCTTCCCGCCCTCTGTCCGTCAGAGAAACAAACAAAGATCTGCGGTTTCCATCATGCTGCCTGCGTATCACCAGCCCTGCCTTTTCCATCCGCAGAAGAATGCTTCCCGCAGTCGTCTGTTCGATCTCGCAGTAAGACGCTATGGTTTTCTGATCAGCTTCTTCACAGCTGTCCAGAAACTCCAGAATCTTAGGCTGTCCCGCCGTCAGGCCGATCTTTCCGGCTTCAGACAGAACCCTGCGCGAGAATACCGCATGAGATTTCATAAGCAAATAATGTAAGCTTTCCAATGCGATCCTCCTTTATGAGCTTTCTCATTATAAGAATGCTTATTATATCAATCCTTATTGATTATAGCGCAGGTTCAAAATTTGTCAAGAAAAAATAGACCGGCCGTTTGCATTGGCCCCGTTCAATGCCAGCGGCTGCACCTTTATCACTGAACCGGAGATCTGCTCTCAAATTTCCCGGGCATCACTGCGATCTCGAAATCTCTCAGATAACTCTCCCGAAGAGTCCGCTCGCTCACTGAGCATTGGCAAAATACCGGTACCCCACATAAATCCCCCCTGTATAATATTCCCATTATTATGGCTGAAGGTCGCTGCGGAAATATAATCATAATAATCCTTCGTCCAGGTATCAGTCACTTTCCTTAATCTGTCTGTTTTATGATCCGCTGTCCCTGTCCTCCGCCGCCCGGTCCAATGGCCACAAAAAAATAAATACCGGGATGAGAAGAAGGAAGTCATATTGACTGTCTTCTTTTCATCCCGGTATTCTCACTGACGGTCCCCGCCAGTCTTTTCTGTGAAGATCCTTATTGATCCTCCGGCAGATTCCACTTTACAAACTTATAAAAAGGCCGTCTCTGTCTTTCTCTGAAATCATCCATGTCGATATTCTTCCACTTCAGAACACCCTCGCCGGTTTTCATGCCCAGCTTTCCTTCCGCAATGCAGTCGAGAAGCACTTTCTGCGGGCCTGTGGCATTGCACAGCGTCGGAAACAGCGTTGACTCAACCTGCTTATGCAGGGGCAGTCCGGCGCAGTCAAAGTGTTCCATCAGTTTCAGTTCTGAATATCTGGGGCCGAATCCATAGTATACTACATCGTCGATATCTTCCGCTGTCGCCACACCCGCTTCCATTAAATACAAAGCTTCTCTGAACATCGCGTGCTGAAGGCGATTGCCGATAAACCCTTCGATGTTCTTCTTCAGAACAACAGTCTTTCTGCCGATGCCGTCCAGGAATTCCTGTACTGTCTTTACAGTCTCATCACTGGTATACTTGCTCCGGCATACCTCTACCAGCGGCACCAGATGAGGCGGATTCCAGGGATGGGCTACCACAAAACGCTCCTTGTGAGTGAAAAACTCGCCCAGCACATCAGCGGAAATCGCAGAGGTAACAGAAGCAATCACCACATCATCTCTGACATACTGCTCTGTTTTTTCATAAACCCCCTTCTTCACTTCCGGGTCCTCAAACACTGCCTCAAAGCAGATATCCGCATCCTTCATATCCGCGTAATCAACAGAGACAGACACCAGCTTCATAGCGCCCCGCTTGCCCGCTTCGGAGATCAGTCCCTCCTTCACCAGGTCATCCAGATTCTGCTCCACATTCTTCAACGCAGCCTGGCACCGTTCCATTTCGACCCCTACGATCAGAACCGGGTAACTGTTTCCCGCAAACAATGTGGCCATGCTGCTGCCGATCATGCCGTCGCCGATCACCGCCACTTTTTTGATCTTTGCCATAACAACCTCCTTATGTAACAGCCGGCAGCTTTATCATGCCGGCCGATCTGTCATAACACCGGATATGGGGTATCCGGCGATACATTGCTTTTCTCTATTATAGCAGATAATAATTCCGATGCAAACCAAATTGCATGTATTTTCGTTTAGCTAAAATTTTATCATTTTTAACTATAGTACTACCTTTATTTTTTACAGCTTAAATTTACCGTTTTCTGTTTTGATCTGTATTTTCTTAGGCAGCAGCACCATTTTTGTTCAACGGCCAGTAATCAGAACCGCCAGGCGGGGAGGCAACGCTCTGGGACACAGTTCCATATGGGCGGGACCTTCTGCCGCATATGAAGGCCCGATTTACAAGTACTTGCAGATTCCGAGGCGGTTTTTCAGACGACAATCGGTTTACAAGACCGATTGCCGAGGACTTCCTGAGGGGAAAGCATCAGTCTTTCCCCGAAGATAAGTCCGGTCCTGAAAAACCGACTCGGAATCTGCTTTAGTACCTGTTCGGGCCGGGAATCAAGTGGCAGAATGTCCCGCCCATATAGCGCTGTGCCCCAGAGCGTTGTCACCCCGCCCGGCGGTTCGTACCTCCCGCCTGCTGATGAACAAAAACACATACATTTTATGGCAGCATTTCATCCAGCCTGCGGAATACGTCTCTCCACCGCATTACATTTTCGATCAGTTCCCATCCGCCTTCGAACAGGGCGTCTGCGCAGATTTCGGCTTTTCTGCCTTTCAGCCCGGTCATGAGAGGTGTCAGGATCTGTTCCATTTCCTCTTCGCTGTGTATGCTCATCACGTCTGTGCTCCGCAGGGAGATCTGGGCGATGACCTCGGGAGCCCACAGCTGGTTCAGCCGGTCATAGCTCTTCCATGTAGCAGGGCTGATATGCTGGTATTTGCGGATATGGAGGGCGGCGATATCCTCCAGGAAATTTCCCAGGTCGCCGCAGCTGTGGTAATAGGCAGGGCCGCCGTAAAAGTCAGCCAGCATCTTCTGGGCGGGAATAATCAGGTCCCGATTCAGTTCAGCGGAAAACAGATTTCCATCTACCTCGTCTTCGAATATGTCGCTGTTATAATTATACCGGTAGGAACAGTATGTCCAGCGGTAGCTGTCATCTTCCGGCGTCAGGCCCAGGAATGCCAGCCGCTGTTTCTCAAAGTCAATTCTGGCCTGAGACAGATATTTCAGCATTGCGCCTACCTGGTCAGGATCATCCAGATAGTCCTCGAAGATATTGTTAAACCCTCTCAGAATCGTTGCCATACTCCAGGGGCCTCTGGCCCAGCCCGGAAAATATACGTGAAAATCCTCTCCCGCCAGCCCGTTCAGCTGGTCATACAGCCGGTGGGCCTCCGGCATCCAGCCGGATGTATAAAAGTCCGGGGTTTTCAGACGCTGATAGTCCTCCAGCTTATCCAGCAATGGTGTTGCGCCATAGGTAGGGTCCGCCACCTCTGTGATCACATAGTCCATTCCGAACAGCGTTGCTTCCAGCGCTGTCCCCAGATCCACTCCCACCGAAAGGTTAAAGGGGGTATCCTCCTGTAAAATATGGTGGACAAACAGCTTGGTTTTCAGCTGTGCCTCCAGACTTTTTCCGGCGTCTGTGAAAAAGTCCTTCATCGTATATCCAAACAGCTTTGAATAAACGGAACGGCCTATGTATATGATAAATTTTCTCTGTTTCTCACTTTTCTGCCTTGCTTTATTCTCATCACTGTAATAGGTTTCCAGCGACCAGTCTTTCAGCTGATCCAGTGTTCCCTTCCGGATCTGCTCTATTGTTAAGTTTTTCATATTCTGTTTCATCTCCTGTTTTGATATTTGCAGGCTATTGATTTTTCAGTCTGTTCTGAATCGTCCGCGTCAGGATGACAGCCAGCACCAGCACCAATCCCTTTACCACATCCTGCCAGAAAGAATCCACGCCCATAATATTCAGGCCATTGTTCAGGAACTCAATGATCAGTGCCCCTGTTGCCATACCGATGATAGAACCGTCACCGCCGGAGAGACTGGCGCCGCCCAGCACGATGGCACAGATTACATCAAAATGAAAACTGTTGGCTACGTTGGGATCTCCTGCCCCCAGCCGGGAGGACATCAGCACACCGCAGAAAGCCGCCAGGGCTCCCACGATCATAAACAGCCGCAGGGCAGTCCGGTCTGCATTGATGCCGGACAGCACCGCCGCGGTTCGGTTTCCGCCTACCGCAATACTGTATTTTCCCAGAACTGTCTTTCTCTGGATAAAGATAAACACCAGCAGAATGGCCACCGTCACCACAATCAGATAAGGTACCAGCCCGCCGATCAGCCCTCTGCCCAGCTGATCAAAGTTTCTGGGAAGTCCGCTGTTGATGGAAATGCCGTCGCAGATAATGTAGGCGATCCCCCGAACCGCATACATCGTTCCCATTGTAGCGATGAAATGGGTGATTTTCAGCTTCGTGACACAGATGCCGTTGACAAAACCCACCAGAATCCCCAATGCCACACAGATCACGCCGGAAGGAAGCAGCCCCATGCCGCCGGAAGCCAGTTTCGCGTACAGCACACCGGCAAATGCCAGGGTACTGCCGGTCGATAAATCCATATGTCCTGCGGACATCAGCATCGTGGCGCCGGCTCCGGTAATCATCACCAGCGCCGCCTGGCGGATCACCGTAATCATATTGGACGCCGTCAAAAACCGGTCTGATAACAGCGACAGCGTAATCAATACCAGCACCAGCACACCGGTAATAATCAGCTGCTGCATGGCAGCGCTGCTCATTTTTTTCTTTTTTGCACTCGTTTCCATATTATGTTCAACCTCCCGCTACCAATCTCATCACCTGATCCTGATCGGTAATCTCCTCATTTTTCATCTGGGCCACAATCGCCCCATCGCTCAGCAGGATAATTCGGTCGCACAGATTCATAATCTCCTGCAGTTCTGAAGAAAACACCATCACCGAAGTGCCGGCTTCGGCCAGTTCCCGGATAATCCGGTGAATCTCCGCTTTTGCCCCTACATCGATCCCTCTGGTAGGCTCATCCAGCATCAGGATCTTGGCGTGGGCATTCATACATTTCGCCAGCACCACTTTCTGCTGATTTCCGCCGGACAGAAATCCTACCGGCTTCTCCATACTGTCGGTAGCGATAGCCAGCCGGGCAATATAATCCTCTGCCAGCTTTTCTTCTTTTTTCCGGCTCAGGATCCATCCATTCATAACACGCTTCACATTCATCAGGCAGATATTCTCCCGGATGGAAAGCCTGCCGAAAATCCCTTCCGTCCTCCGTTCCTCCGGCACCAGAGCCAGGCTGCTTTTCACCGCCGTGTGAGGAGAGCGCCGGTTCACCGGCTTTCCTTCCACCGTCACAGTTCCCTCTGTCCGGTCTGCTCCGTAGACGGCTCTGGCAATCTCACTTTTTCCGGCCCCTACCAGACCGTAAAAACCCAGAACCTCTCCCTGATACAGCTGAAAGCTGATATCCCGCAGCACACGGCTCTTTAAATGACTGGCTTCCAGCACCACCTGGTCGGACAGCGTTCTGCCGCCGGCATACTGAGGAAAAATCACCTTTCCCAGCATCATGCTGATCAGCTGGCTTTTCGATTCTACCTGTGACACCGGGCAGGTCTCCACCGCTTCCCCGTCCCGAAAAACGGTTATGTAATCGCCGATGCGAAAAATCTCATCCAGCCGGTGAGAAATATAGATAATCGTCACATTCCGCTCTTTCAGCTGATCCACCAACAGGAACAGCCGCCGGATCTCCTCATCTGAGATCGCCGCTGTCGGCTCGTCCATCACGATAATAGAGGCATCTTCTGCAATCGCTTTGGCGATCTCTACGATCTGCTTCTTCGCCACACTTAAATCCCCGGTAATCATGTCCCCTCTGATCGAGGGATCCAGATCCTTCAGAACACGAAGCGCCTTTTCGCTTCCTTCGTCCTGTTTCTGAATCACTCCCAGGCGGGTCCGTTCTTTCCCCAGGGAAAGGTTATCCCGGACCGTCAGCTGATTAATCACATTCAGCTCCTGATACAGTACGCTGATTCCCGCCTCTGCCGCCTCGGCGATACTTCTGGGCCGGTAATCGCTGCCGTTTAACAGAATCGTTCCGGAATCCCTCTGTTCCGCGCCGGTCAGAATCTTGATAAAAGTAGATTTGCCGGCTCCGTTTTCGCCTACCACGCAGTGGACAGTGCCTCTCTGGATATTCAGATGAATCTTTTTTAACGCGTGTACGCCGGGATAACTTTTTTCCAGTTCCTTTACCTCTATAATATAATCCTCTGACATGCCTTCTCCTTTACGCGTTCTCTTCTAATAACCGCCGGCATCCGGGCCTGCCGCAGCATCCCGTATACCGGCGGTCTCCATTTGTTCTTATTCCAGATATTCTGCCATACGCTCAGCAAAGCCCGGCTCAGACAGATATTCATCCACCATAAACTGCTCGTATTCTTCAATCGGCGTATCCCAGTAAGTAAATACCACGTTGTAAGCATCAACCGTCACATCATCGGTCATCTGAATTTCCCCGTTAAAGATTTTTTCAATGGTATCCAGAACTGCCTGGGCGTTGGCTTTCGGCTGAAGCGCCTGGGTCAGTTTAAACGCACTGGAAGGATCATACAGTTTCTCTGCCTCTACCTCACTGCCGTTGGTTCCTACAAACAATTCTGTCAGCGGCACACCATCCTCTGCCTTTCCTCTGCCCGCCTCTTCAAAGGCTGCCAGCGCGCCCAGGGAAGATTCTGAGTTAATGCCGTATACAATATTCACCTCCGGGTGAGACTGAAGCAGATCCTGGGCTGCTGTAAAGGACTGATCCCGCACGCTGCCGCCGTCCAGCACTGATACCAGCTCTGCGTCAGGAGCTACGCTCTGCACGCCGTCCCAGAATGCCATCGTTCTGCCCTCATGCACCTGAGAGGATGTAGGCAGATCCAGGATGCCCACTTTAATCGGCTGATCCGGATACCAGGACTGCCACTTCTCTGCCGCAATCGTTCCCAGCTCAAAGGAAGTCTCATACTCGTCAATGACCACCGCCGGCGCCGTCTCATTTTCACTGGGCATATAAAAACTTACCAGAGGTATTCCGGCACTGTGAGCCTCTTTAATCAAACTGTCCGCACCTGCCGTATCGTTGGCCTGAACCGTAATCACATCCACACCCCGGGAAATCAGTGTCTCGCAGCCCTTCATCTTAATTTCAGGGTCTACCTGGCCATCTATGAGAATCACTTCCCAGCCTTTTTCCGCTGCCAGCTTCTCCAGCCATTCATAATGCCCCTGCTGGTACGGGCTGGCCAGTCCGTCGCTGATTGCGCCGATCACATAATGTTCTCCATCTGCTGATTCCGTACTTCCCTGCTCAGTGCCTTCACTCTGCGAAGCCTGTTCATCTTCTGTCTGCCCGCTTCCGCTGTCTGCAGTTCCTGTTTCCGTACCTGTGCCGCCGGAACATCCTGTCAACGCTATCATCCCAGCCATCAGCACCGCAATGATCCATCTCATTTTCTTCATAAAATAAATCCCTTTACCTTTCCTTAAATTTGATTACAATCCTCTTGCATAAACTTGAAATTTCGGCCAAAACTTCTCTGTGACACAGCAAACGCCAGCGCGCTTTCCATATCAGATTTCGTCATACCCGACTGATGTCAAGATATGTAAATACGCAGAAAACATTTGCCTTATCAGGATGTCTGTATGATAGCACAGTATTTTGACAAAATCAATCACTTTTTGATTGATTCGATCATGTATTTGACATTTTTCTTTCGTTATACCAATATTTTATGTCTATTTTGCAAAAAAAGTTCATTTTTTACACAGAATGCAAAAAATGAACTTTTGATCCAATCAAAAAATGTATATTTTCGTTCAAGGGCTGCTCTGATCGTTTTAATTGTCAGTAACGCAGCAGCCTTCCCTCTGCTCTCCTGTTTTCTGCCAGCAGCAGGATGACGATCAGCACAATTGTGACAGGGCTCTGCCACTGATACAGCCAGTCTGTTCCCGTTAAAAGATTCTTGATAAAGCAGATCAGCAGCAAACCGAGAAAGGTAGCGCTGACGCTTCCCTCGCCGGTACGGATATTGGCGCCGCCCAGAATAACCGCCGCCAGAGCATCCACCTCCCAGCCGGATCCCAGGGTGTGGATGCCTGCTTCCAGCCGAAGGGTGAACATAATGCCGCCCAGACCGGCGCACACCGCTGAAACCAGAAACACCCGGAATTTCACCCAGCCCGGCTTCAAACCGGACATTCTGGCGGCTCCCGGATTTCCTCCCACCGCGCAGATGCTGCGGCCCAGCTTCGTGCTGTTCATCATAACTGCCACAATCACATAAACTGCCAGAACAATCAGCAACGGCACTGGTATCCCCAGCACCCTTGCCCGGATCAGTCCGATCAGCCTTTTATCCGCCAGGCTGATGCCGATGCTCACACCTTTGCTGACCGTCTGAGACAGAGCAGATACTCCTCCTGACAGCAGCAGGGTAATCAGAAAACCGGGCAGTCTGCACAGACCGACCAGAGCGCCGTTCACCGCGCCCAGCGCCAGGCATAACAGCAGAGTAACTGCCACAGCAGCCACATCCCAAACACCGCCCGCCACGAGCCAGGCATACATCACAGAGGCAAAAGCCGCCACAGCTCCCATACTCAGATCAACCTCACCTGCCAGAACAACCACCGTCATCCCCGCTGCCACTACAGCGATATGGGACACCTGATTCAGCTGCTGCAGCAGACTCCACCTGCCGCCTCCTCTCACCACCAGAAACAGCAAAAAAATCAGACAGGTGCTGATCAGCACCCTGTTCTGCCTGCAGTACATCCGAACACTTTTAACCAATCTGTTTTCCTGCCACGGTCTCTCCATGATCCATCACCCCCGTCACGTATTTCATCATTTCCGTTTTACTGATCTCTTCTCCCTGAAAGCTCCCTGTAATTCTGCCTTTATAAAACACCAGGATACGATGACACATTCCTGCCAGCTCGTCCAGATCAGAGGATATAAAAATCACCCCGTATCCCTGCAGGGCCAGTTCATTCATCAGATTATAAACCTCCACTCTGGAGGCGATATCCAGGTAAGCCGTAGGCTCATGGAACACGAAAATTTTCGCCTGAGAAAACAGTCCCTTGGAGATCAGCACTTTCTGGGCAGTTCCGCCGCTCAGCTCCCGCACCTTTTTTCCGCTGACCTGCTGAAAACCCAGCCTGCGGGCATAATCCTCAGAAATCTGCTCTTCCAGTTCACCACTGAGCAGCAGATGGCTGCGCTGTACGCCTTCCATGTGGGACAGGGTAATATTCCGCGTGACATTCATGCCGCCTACCAGACCTTCTCCCGGAATGCCGGGCATATAGGCGATCTGACTGTCCTGCCTCTGCCGTCTCCATGGCCGCTTCTCCTGCTCCTGAAGCCTGATCCGGCCCTCATCCGGTCTGCGGACACCTCCGATGGCTTCTGCCAGCGCCTCCCGCCCTGAATCCGCCATACCTGCCAGCCCCAGGATCTCGCCGCCCCGCAGTTCGAAGTTTACATGATACAGCTGGTTTTTCACGGTCAGCTCTTCCACCTTCATCAGTACCCGTCCCGGTCTTCCCTGTAATCTGGGGTATCGGTTGACAAAAGCCCCGTCGGCCATCACTTCCGCGACTTTTTCGCTGCTCAGGGATTCTTTCTCCACTCCCGGCTCCAGTCTTCCCTGATGCATCACCCAGAGCATATCCGCCACATCATCGATATCTCCCGCATCATGGGAGATAAAAATAATGGCTGTCCCTGCCTGAGCCAGACGGCGCATCACAGAAAAAAGCCGTTCCTTCTCCACATCATTTAAAAAAGAAGCCACCTCATCCATTATGAGAATCCGACTGTCCCACAGCAAAGACTTCGCCACTTCTATCATCTTTTTCTGATCCAGCTCCAGTTCTCCTGCTCTTCGTTCCAGCAGCCCCGGGTCCAGGCCCAGCTCCTTCAACAGCCGGCGGCCCTTCTCATATTGCCGCTTCCTGCTGATCAGCAGTCCGCCCCGTTTCATCATCCAGTCATTCAGAAACAGATTGTCCAGTACCGTCATCGTCTCCACCAGATTCATTCCCTGGCCAATCATATGAATGCCCATCATTCGCCTGCCATCATAGCCTGCCGACAATACAGACCTGCCATCCATGTGAATCTCGCCTGAATCCGGCTTTTCTATTCCGGCGATCACTTTCATCAGGACAGATTTTCCTGCCCCGTTTTCTCCTACCACCGCATGAATCTGCCCGGCAGAAAGAGAAAAATCCACAGAATCCAATACCCGGTATCCTGAGAAGGACTTGGATATCCCCCTCAGGCACAGCGCCATCTCCAATATAAATCCCCCTTTTCAATCGCAACCCTGCCGCCCCATCCACGCAGGTCAGCCGGCATCCAGTTCATAGCTGGTATACAGCGGAATTCCCGCCTGATAATAATATTCCTTAAAGTTGTCCGGAACCTTCTGGTCTGTTACCACCCGTGATACACAATCCAGATCACCCACCTTCACCAGACTCTTTTTCGTAAATTTCGAGGAATCGCATACCACCACTGTCATCTCGGACAATTCCCGGACTGCCTGCCACAGCTTTGCCTCCTCCATGGAGGACACGGAATAGCCGAAATTCATATCCGCCCCGCTGACACCCAGAAAGCTGATGGACACCCGGATGCTCTCCAGCATTTTCAAAGTGAATTCCCCGCTGACGCTTACCATCTCCATCGAAGACTGGAGGATGCCTCCGGTCAGAATCACACTGATATCTCTGGCATCTGACAGTTCCAGCGCCGCGCTGACATTGTTGGTCACCACGGTCAGTCCGGATTTTTCCTTCAGATGTCCTGCCATCTGGGTGCAGGTAGAGCCAGTCCCTAAAAATATGATGTCTCGGTCCTTCACCAGCTGAGAAGCAATATAGCCTACCAGATTTTTTTCCTCTGCCCTGACAAAAGCCGGCTTTGCCTTCGCCGGCCCCTCTGTCTCCTTCTGCTCTGCCAGCACCGCGCCGCCATGCGTCCTGTATAAAAAGCCCTCCTTCTCCAGACGCTCCAGATCTCTTCGCACCGTTGCCTCAGATACATGGAGAATCGATACCAGAGAACCGATTTCTATCCTTTTTGTTTCATATAATAATTCCTTAATTCGTTCCATGCGGGTTGAAACCAACATATTCTGCACCTGTCCCCATCAAATTTGTACTGTTTTTGTCTATTATTTACCAATACTGACAATCACTGCCATTATTACCATTATATTCTACACCGGCAGATTGTCAAATCATTTCATTCCCGCCCTTTTCCTTTTCACTATTATAATGCTATCTGTACATTTTTGCAATAATCAATCACAAAAATGATTATTTTAATCATTAAGTTTTCAAGACACAATTGTCTATGCCGCTATAAATATTGATTTTCTCCTTCTCGTCTGCTAATATTTAAGTAACAGGTGAGAGGAGGTATCTGTTATGGCGTATTCGGGAAACGACACAAATGATATTGCCGCTGTGCGGAAAAACATTGATATTGCCTCACGTTATAAGCGTTACCAGAGCATTCTGGAAAATCTTACAATCATGCATGACATCTTTATGAGAAATGTTTTCAAAAAACAGGAATGCACAGAGTACGTTCTGCAGGTTATCATGGAGATGAAAACTTTGAAGATACGAGAACTGGTCATTCAGAAAGACTACAAAAATCTGCAGGGCCGGTCAGCAATCCTTGACTGTGTGGCACAGGATGCTGAGGGAAAAATCTACAACATTGAAATTCAGCAGGACATTGGCGGCGCCTCTCCCAAAAGAGCAAGGTATCACACCGGCCTGATGGATATGAACATATTAAAAGCCGGGCAAAATTTTGACGAACTGCCTGAGAGTTATGTCATCTTCATCGTCCGCGATGATGTTCTGGGACGTGGATTGCCAATTTACCATATCAGCCGGATAATCGAAGAAAATAATGAAGCCTTTCAGGATGCGTCCCATATCATTTATGTAAACTCAAAAGTTCAGGATGACACAGAACTGGGACGTCTGGCACATGACCTGTATTGCAGAAAAGCAGATGACATGTACAGCGACATTCTTGCAGACCGTGTGCGGGAATTGAAGGAGACACAGAAAGGAGTTGAGATTATGTGCCGTGAAATGGATCAGATTTACAACGAGGGTGTTGAACAGGGAATTGAACGGGGCATCGAACAGGGCATTGAGCAGGGCAAAATAAATACGCTGCTCAGTCTCGTAAAGGACGGGCTGCTTTCAATTGTGGACGCAGCCAAAAAAGCAGACATGGATCTTCCCACATTCAAGCAGAAATATGATGCTTATCTGAAATGACGTGAAAAGCAGCGTTTCTGCAGACTTGTGTTTTTGTTTCATCCAGCCAGTCAGCGGGAAAAGGAGACTCCGGGACAGGGGGATAAGCAAACAATTCAGGGCTGTTTTATGTCGGAGGCGAGCTCCAGTCCCTGGAAAGCACCTGGTGAAAAAGCCCTCTGCCGATGAACCTGGTGCGTTTTGGAACTTAGCTCGCCGCAGCCGATAGCCCGTTTGCCCATCCCCCTGTCCCGGCGCCTCCTTTTCCGTCCGGGTGGGTGACAGCCTCCTCAAACGAAAACATATCAGATTCAGTCCAACACACGCCTTGCCCAATCTGCCGCGTCCGAAACATGCAGCAGCTGTCCTTTTTTCCAGTTTCCTTTTGGACAGTGAGCCTGCAGGCTCTTTTCCGCTTTTCCGATTCCGCTGCCGCCGGAGGTAGCAAAAGGAATCATTGTTTTCCCTGAAAAATCATAGCTCTCCAGAAACGTGTCCACGATGCGGGGCTCTACATACCACCAGATGGGGAAGCCGATCAGAATGGTATCATACTGTTCCATGTTCTGCACTGAAGCGGCAATTTCGGGACGGCTTTCCGGGTCGTTCATCTCGATTGTGCTGCGGCTCTTTTTGTCCATCCAGTTCAGATCAGCCGATGTATAAGGCTGAACCGGCTGGATTTCATATAAGTCCCCGCCGACAGCTTCCGCAATTTCTCTAGCTGCGCTGGCAGTTACCCCGCTGGCTGAAAAATAAACAATCAATGTTTTTCTGCTCATGTCAAACACTCCTTTTCAAATTTATATTTTCTGCCCATTCTTTCCTATGTTTCCGCGGTATCCAGCGCTCCCTCTGTTAAAAGCCTGTGCAGGATTCCTGCAAATTCCTCAATATAATAATTTGTCTGGTCTTTCTTCCAGAAGGCGCAGTAATTCCGGATAATCTGCCTGTCTCCCTGGCAGATGGGCAGCCGCCGGACAGAAATGCCCGCCGGCGGAAGGGTTCCGACACTTTCCACCGGGAGAAACCCCCGGTTGCTCAGAACCATCAGCCGGCCTTCCTCCAGATTATTCGCAAACAGGTAGCTGCCACCAAACCCCAGGGTATTCTGATAGTATTCCTGTTCCGCGTTCTGCTGCTCCCGGGACGTGATCAGAATGCAGGGCGTAGGCTTCAGCTCCTCCAGCTGGACCGAATCCTTCCCGCTGAGCGGATGGTTGACGGAAAGCTCCGCATAGCATCCGCACTGCGTCAGTTCAAAATTCATATACAGATCAGAAAACGCCCGCCGCTGATCGCTCAGGATAAAATCCACACCCCTGAAGCGGAGAAGGTCATACAGTTCCTCGTGGGTGCCATTGACAATATCGATGGACACCTCCGGATATATCCCGGAAAATTCCGCGATTGCCTGATAGAGCTCCATCCCGCTGTAGCAGCGCAGGTACCCGATCCGCAGCTGCAGCTCCCTGTCAGAACCCAGGCGCTTTGTCTCGCGGATCAGGTGATCCACCTGATCCAGGATCGCCTTGCAGTGAGAATAAAAATACTGGCCGGTGGACGTGACGGTAAACCGCCGGTTCTCCCGGTGAATCAGCTCCACACCCAGTTCCCTCTCCAGCGACTGGATCTGCTGAGAGATCGCCGACTGGGAAATATAGCACTGTTCCGCCGCTTCCGTAAAGCTGTTGCAGTCAACCACAGCCACAAAGTATCTCATCTGTCTCATCAGCATATCTCTCATCCTCCTGTCGCAGTGCTTCGCTTCAAAAACCCTTTTTATTATAAATGAAACACCAGACAGAATCAAGTTTATGCCGGGGACCGCCGCCGGCCTGCAGAGAACCCTTCTACTTTTCCTGCTGCCGGGCCGCTTCACTGACGCAGCGCAGAGCATTCAGGCTGCGGGGATATCCAATGAAGGGCAGGCACTGGGAAACGATTTTAATCAGGAAGGACTGGTCATTCCCGATTTTCATATTGGCCGCGGCATGGGAGGTCAGCTGGGGCTCACAGCCGCCCTGGGCCATAAGAAAGCAGAAGGTAATCATCTCCCGCTGCTGATAATCCAGCCCGCCCCGGGTGTAATAATCGCCGAAGCAGTTGGCCGCCAGCCACTGGTTGATGTGCCGGGTTTCCTCCGGACCGGACCGGGCAAATCCCCGCATCTCTTCGCCGAAGATATCGACCTGAGCCTGCTCTCCTTTTTCCAGCCGGTTCTCCGTTGTTGTCGTGGCCTGTCCCTCCAGCGGCAGGCTGACGCCTCTGGCAGTCAGTATCTCATTGACTGCGTGAAGGAACGGGAATACCCTGCCGATGCCCAGGTAGGCCACTGTCTGATAGACGATCTCCTTGGCCTCCACCGGCGTAACACCGAAATTCAGCGCAGCCGGCAGCATCGCCTTATACTCGTCAATGCTCTGGCTGCCGATCAGCGCTGCCAGAATAGCCATCATCCGGGTCCTGTCATCCAGATCGTCACTGTTGACCACCTCATCAAAGGCAAAATTATCGAACCGTTCAATAAACTCCGGATCTGTTTTTAATTTACCAGTTCGATATCTACCTGATCTTCCTGGAAGGGGAGACGCATAAATCCAAATCCAAAATTTTTCATATTATTTCCTATTTTTTCGTCGACAGCATATTGGCGCCCTCGAACTTTTCCGCTACATTCTTCAGGAAATCCCGGATGGTCAGGTGCTGGGGACAGGCCTTCTCACACTGTCCGCAGCCCACACAGTCGCCGGCCTTTCCATGGCGCAGGGAAATATTATTGTAATATGCAAACTGGCTGGAAAAATTAACCGTTGTCCGGGCAGCGTTATTATAGAGGGCGAAATAGTCCGGAATGGCGATGTTTTTCGGACATCCATGGGTACAGTAAGCGCATCCGGTGCAGGGGATCGGGGTGTTCTTTTCGATGATTTTGGTCACCTGGTCGATCACTTCCTGTTCTTTGGGCGTAAGCGGCTGAAAATTCCGGAATGTGGCAGTATTGTCCGCCACCTGTTCCAGGGTATTCATACCGGACAGCACCCGTACCACGCCCTCCTGGCTGGCGGCAAACCGCATCGCCCAGGAAGCGTTAGATGCCTCCGGCCTTTCTGCCTTCAGCAGCGCCTCCCCTTCCGGCGGCAGGTTCACCAGAGTTCCGCCCTTACAGGGCTCCATCACCGTCACCGGCTTCCCGTACTTCCGGGCGATCTCCAGGCAGCGGCGGGACTGGACATTGGGCTGTTCCCAGTCCACATAGTTGATCTGCAGCTGAATGAAATCCAGCTGATCCCCGTAAGCCGCCAGAATCTCCTCCAGCAGCTCCGGCATATCGTGGAAAGACATGCCCACATGGCGTATCTTCCCTTCCACCTTCTTTTGCGACACAAAGCCGAAGGCGTCATATTTCTTACATTTCTCATACACGTTGGTGCCCATGTTGTGAAGCAGATAATAATCAAAATAGGTTACGCCGCAGTGATCCAGCTGCTCCTGGAAGATCCGCTCCAAATCCGCCTCATCCTTAAAATCCCGCAGAGGCAGTTTCGTGGCCAGCTGGAAACTTTCCCTGGGGTGGCGGGCAGCCAGAGCCTTTCCCACTGCCTCCTCGGCATGATATCCGTGATAGGTATAAGCTGTGTCAAAATATGTAAAGCCCTGCTCCAGAAACGCGTCAAACAGCTGATTGATCTTCTCATAGTCAAAAGACGCAGGATCATCGGCCTGAAGCACCGGCAGGCGCATACAGCCGAATCCAAAATCCACCTTATATTTTTCCTGTTCCATTCCATGTACCTCCTTTTTTCCATTTTATGACCTTGCGCATTTTTCGGCAATCTGAATTTTCCGTTTTTCACATAAGTTTTACTTATTTTACTGCAAAGCCCATGACCTTTTTCCCTAATGGCCAAACAGCCACCCCATGATTTCCTCATCATAGGCAAACAGGCCGCCTCCGCCATGTTCGTTGGAAACATTTCTCTGCGTAAAATAATCATGCTCTTCGATATCCAATACCAGAAGCCCGTCAATTTCTTCCTCACTCAGCCCCTGCTGCCTGTACAGGCGGTACAGTTCATCATAGGCCTGCTGTGTGGGCGCGGAGCCATAATATTCATCTCCCTGGCCGACTGCCAGATATACCGGCAGCCGCTGCTCTGCCACCGGCTCATAATCACCATCCCACCGGGAACTGACATGAAGATAGGCGCTAAACAGCTCCGGCCGTTTCTCCAGAACAAGAGACATCGTTTCTCCGCCTCCGGAATAGCCATTGGCATATACCTGATCCCTGTCAATGTTGTACTGCTCTAAAAAATATTCCGCCAGGGCAATGGTCTGGTCAGCAGAGGTTTCACCCCAGTCTGACAGCTGCGGCGCCACAATGATCATTTCATCATTGTATTTCTGAGCCTCAAATCCAAATTCCTCGGACTGCAGATTGACGCCGACACCCTGGAAATACAGCCCCTCGTAGCCCGGCAGGGTAAAATACAGCGCATAAGGCCTGCTGCCGTCATAGCTTTCCGGAATATAGACATTGTAATGAATGTCCCCCTCGTCTGCGGAATGAAATACATTATCCAGCACAAATCCCCGGTATGTATCCGTTCCCTCTGTCACATAGCCAAGTTCGCTTTCCTCCGGAGCGATCTCTGTATTTTCTGCATTTTCTGCGTCTTCCTCATTATCCGTGGAAGGCTCAGCAGCAAGAGAACGTGTGCCCTCTTCCCCGGCGGTCACTTCATCCGCCGCGTCAGGTATCCGTCCGCCCAGAAACAGATACCAGAAACCTGCCGCAAAAATGAGTGCCGCCGCGACGATAACAAAAATCAGCTTCTTCCTTTTTTTCATAAGCATCCTCCGCGTTCTTTTTCCCTGATCTTTTTTGTTTCCATTACAGTCATTATAGTAACCGGTACATGAAAAGTACAATGCCGATTATACAGACTGCTCTAACTGAAACACATAGCAGAAGCCAAAGCATATTTCCAGGCAGGACACCCGCCGGCATCTGGCGCAGGGGTAACATTTTTTGCAGTCGCCACCTCATGGAGCAGGAAAACCGGGTAATCACGCGGCGTACATCGTCCCCGGAGATTCTTCCAGGTGGGCAGCCATAACCGACAGCGGATACTTCCAGTCCGCTTCCTTTGCTAATGCTCATGTGCCATAAAGTAACACACAGGAATTTGATAGACAACAGCCCACTATTCCGTAACAAAATCCTCTAAAAATCTTCAGACATTCTCTATTGAAATAAAATGAACGTTCGATTATAATAACTATATGAGAATGAAAGATGAAAACAAGAAAGCGGCAATTACCGAAGCTATTATAGGTCTGATCAATGAGATTGGTTTTGCCAATATATCTATGTCAAAGATAGCGAAAGCGACCGGGCTATCTGCTGCGACCCTCTATGTCTACTAC
>CAJFOT010000091.1 GCA_904397815.1 Candidatus Paralachnospira sangeri | reverse complement strand
TCATATTTTTATATCTCTTTTCTTGAATACGACTGATTTATATATAGATTATAATGCAGTTAGATACAAAAGTCAAGAAACGCCGTGTTTATCGCAATTCATCCCACCGCTTACAGAAGCGGGGGATTTCTTGCTCACGGCGTGTTAAATGCATCAGCTTTTTGGATTTCAGGTCACCATCGACCAGACAGCCACAAAAAACTGGTACGCCGCAGCCTGCGAATGGTCATGCGAATGTCTGCACTGCCGCAACCTTTTATATCTGGCCCGCCAAAGAGCCCTGCCCGCTCCCATCCTCAAAATCCTGGATGCCCTCTCCATCCCGCCGGAAAAGGCCACCTACGTCAGCGAACTCTATCCGGTCAAAACAGGACATTGCTATCAGTTCAGCTACCGCATTGCCGGCAGCATCCTCAGCGGTGATGAGCATATTTCTGTTATGCAGGACTGGGGCAGCGCCAGATGCTGCCATGAACCCTACCCCTACGGCGCACCGGATTTTCCGGAGCCCTATTTTGATCTGGAATTCGATGTCATACTGCCCCGCTACAGCCATCGCACACCGGATGCCCTGGATGAAAGCCACTAACCACCCCTGTTTTTATTCCTTCACCCAGCCAGTCAATAGGAAACGAGAACCGGGCTGCCCATCCGCGGGATATAACGCTCCGCGTCCGCCTGCTCAGGGCCGGGGGTACCGATACAGACATGTGAAGACCTGATTACAAATACTTAAAAATATGAGCCTGATTTTACAGACAGAAATGAGCGCACAACGCTCATTTCTGAGGACTTAATGAAGAAAAATCATCAGGATTTTTCTTCATGTAAGGCCGGTTCTGTAAAATCAGGCTCATATTTTTAAAGTATTTGTTCAGGTCGGAACAAAGTCTGTATCGGTACCCCGGCCCTGGGCAGGCGGACACGAAGCGCCATACCCCGCAGATGGGCTGCCCGGTTCTCGTTTCCGTCTGCTGTGTGACAGCCCCCTGAAGAAAAACATCCCCTACTTCCGGTATATCTCCCGTATCTTCCTCCCCGTCTCCTCATCGATCGCGCCGTCTGTCTCGTACTCAAAGCCCTCGTCCTGTTCTGTCAGGATATGTTCTTTGATCTGGTTGGTGTAGCAGATGCAGCTCATCCGGCCCAGGTATCTGGCCCACATGGAGAAGGAGGAGCCGGAGGCGATCAGCAGGGGGACTCTGGACAGTCCCATAATGTCAGCAATGCTGGTGCCGAAGGTGATCCGCCTGGTATTGGGCAGGTCCAGCACCGGCCGCAGTTCTTCCTCCGTCCCATCGGAAAAAACCCACACCTTTACCGTCCGTCCCGCCAGCTCCCGGATCTGGCAGATCAGATCGGCGTACCACTGTACCGGCAGGGCGCTGTCATGGCGCCCCTGGCGGACCTCCGCCTCTGACACCCTGGCGAAATCTCCCAGCCGGATATGCACGCCGATGGAATCGGAAAAATCAAAGGAGAGGGCCTTCCTGTTTTTCGCCTTCAGATTCCGCTCCAGATTCTCCCGCACATACCGGCTGTCATACAGCACATCCTCGAAACAGCCCTCCAGCCCCTCAAATACGATAATGCGGCCGTCAAACCGGTCAGCCATCTTCTTTTTTTCCTCCGGCACCTTCTTTTTCGTCGCCAGGAGCCACATTTTTTTCAGCCCGCCCACAGCGCCGCACCGGTTCTGGAACAGGTCATGGTAAAACCGCTTGTCCATCTCCCGCCGCAGGATGGGCCCCAGCTTAAAGCTGAACCAGGTGGGCCAGATCAGCCTGCAGTGGTGGTCTCTGGCGTACACTAGGGCTCTGGCATAGGTGAACAGAATATTCCCCAGCCCGGCCCCTCCCAGGCGGACGAAGCCCAGATCCCTTTCAGACAGTTTCGGATATACGTAATTCATAATGCCTCCTTCATATAGCGCTCCGCCTGCAAAATTCACGCATCGGCCGCGGCTGCTTCAACGACAAATTTTCACCTCCTGCGAGCACCCATCCTCGCAGAGCAAAAATCCGGCAAACTCCGTCACGGCCACATCGCTTCCTCCCGCAGGATGGCCAGCTTTTCAAAAAAGGTTCCGTAGTACCAGTCCCCGCCGCCCATCAGCGTCGGGGCGATATAGAAGAAGAGGAGAATCCCCAGCAGCACGCCATAATAAAAGGTTTTCAGCCGCCTGCTGTCCTCACAGTCCACCGCCGCAGGCACGATCAGGGCATAGAGGCAGATAAAATACATATTCAGCCTGCTCCACATGGGAAGCCAGAAAAAGACGCTGTACAGCATAAAAATCAGGATGGACAGGTTGATGTAGACGATATTCCCCTGATTCCGCTCCCTCATCTTCTTCCAGTAATACAGGCAGAGCAGCATGTACAGCAGGCAGAGAATTACCTGGGTAGGGGAAAAATCTACCTGAAAGGTGGCGGCGTCATTGGCCACATAGGGATAAAAACGGCCTACCAGCTGATTGGCAATAATATCCCGCCCCCGCTCTGACAGGCTGGCCGCAGCGCACAGCAGATATACCACCCAGTATACCACCGGCTTATACTGAAACTGCATCAGAATCAGCACCGGAACCATCAGCAGGGCAGTCTTGTGGAACAGGGTTCCGGCGAGCACCAGCAGGATGCTCTTGATCATCTTCCGGTCCGCCGCGTACCCCACTGCCAGAAAGACAAAGGCCGCCGCCATGCCCTGGCGGATCAGGTTAAAGGAACTGTAATACAGTGTAGTAAAAAAAATATAGATTCCAAAGGGGGCGAAGCGGCAGTATTTCCGCAGGGCCGTCACGCCCAGCCAGCAGATAATCATATTGGTGATGAAGATCACCACCTGAGACTCCTGGGTAAAGAGGGAGATAAGCCGGTTCAGCCATACATAGCCCCGCTCTGTCCCCGCATAGGTCTCCACATACCAGTCCGCGGCGATGTTCTCAAAGATCTCGCAGTATCCCTCAAAGTCTGTCCCCACCATATACCGCAGCCCGCCGAACAGCGTCAGGGTCACGAAAATCAGCGCCCAGAAAATGCCGGTCAGCGGTATGGTCCAGGTCCTGTTTCCTCTGACGAACATGGCATTCCAGTGATTCACTTTTCCGATTTCCACACAGCATCCCAGTACCATGACGATGCCCAGCACGATTAAGTAGATAGCCATAGATTATCCTCTGTTTTTGATGATCTTTCTGAAAATGCCCAGCTTCTTCCCATACCGGCCGATCTGATGGGCCAGGTGAGAGGGCAGATATCTGGGCGGCGTAGACAGCAGCACAAAGGACAGGCGATAGAATGGATTGCACCCTGACCGCTTGCTGAACATCTTGCGCAGTGTCAGCCTGCTGTATTCATTTTCTCCTGTTGCGTTCTCGTCGAACTGGTAAGTCAGCCCTTTCACGGAACAGATCCGGATCCCTTTTCGCCATGCCCGGATGGTAAACTCAAAATCAGCCGCATAATGAGGCAGCAGGATGGGATGCATCCCGCCTGTTTTCATCCAGTCGCCCACTGTCAGAAACAGGCTCCGGGTAGAGGCGCAGTTGCTCTGTTTGCCCGGCGGCAGGAGCCGCCCTGTGCCGTCTTTGAAGTTATGATAAAAAATACCGTCCAGCTGTTCCCCGGTTTTCATCCCATAGCCGCTGCCGGCAATCATGGTTCCCGGGTATTTTTTCAGCAGCCGGACCCCTTTTTCGATATAGTCGTCGCTGTATGACACATCGTCGTTGGTGATCAGCACCGGAACCGACAGATCCTTCTCATTGGCCTTCAGCCACCGGTATACCTGATGGAGGGCGCCGCCCCACCACAGATTTCCGTTTCCCCGTATAATCGTGGAACGGGGAAACTCCCGCCGGACCATATCGCCGGTTCCGTCTGTACAGCCGTCATCCACCAGGATCAGATGAATATCCCGATAAGTCTGGCGGTTCAGACAGGCTACAAAACGTTCTGTTATCTGATATCGGTTATGTACCGATGTCACCACATATATCATATGAACAATCTCCATTCCAACGCCTCCTGCCGGCGGCACAGCCTGGCAGGCCTTCTGTTCTGAGCTTCCATGTTACTGCCGCGTCTGCTTCCGGTCTCCCGCCAGATACCGGTCAATGTCCCGGATATGGCCATCGGCGATATCCTTCATGGTTTCTCCCTTTACCCGCTCCAGGCTGTTCCGGCCCATGGCTTCCATCCGCCGGGGGCTGGAGAGAATCTTCTTCATGGCCTGGGCCAGCAGGCGGGTATTCTCCACCGGCACGATGTAGCCGTTCTTTCCCTTTTCCACCAGCTCCAGCCCGGCGATGCACCGGTTGGTAGTAATCACAGGCAGGCCGTTTGCCATGGCCTCATTGATTACCAGCCCCCACACATCCTCCCGGGTGGGCAGGACAAAGAGGTCTGCCTGGCGGTACATCTGGATCAGCCTCTCCTTATCCATAAAATCCATCAGCGTCACATGTCTCAGGCCCAGCTCCTGAATCAGTTCCATATAGGACTGGCGCAGGCCGCCTCCTCCGATGATCACCAGATTGGCCTCCCCGTCCAGCTCCTTCCAGGCTTTCAGCAGCACATCATAGCCCTTCCGGTGAATAAACTGGCCAATAGACAGCACCGTCTTTCCCTCTGGCAGACCCAGCTGCCGGCGCAGCTCCTCCTTCTCCTCCCGGGACAGGGGACGGTCCAGATAATCCGCTTCTGTCAGGGAAGTAAAATGATGATACCGGATCTGCTCCTCCCTGGCCCCGTAATGGCGGAAGTAATCCCCCGCTGACCGGCCGCTGGCAAAACAGAGGGCGGCGTGGGTTACAAACAGCCGCTTCACCGCGGTCTTGACCGGGTTCCGGTTGATAAATGCCCCGTCACAGTTGACGGCATAGGGCACCCCCGCCGTCATGCAGCGGAGCATCAGCTGCCCCGCCCGCCGGCTGAAATAGTCATAGGCCAGCACCATATCATAGGACTTCAGCCGCTTCAGGCACCGGCGGTAGGCCTCCAGATTCTTCTCTGTATTTAATACCTTAAACTCATCGCTTTCCACAAACCATCTGGCATTCCTGTCCTGATTCTGCACCACCTCGAAGAACAGATCCACATCATAATGGCGAGCCAGTTCCCGAAACACCGCCACCCGGTAGGGCGCCGGGAAGATGGACAGGATCAGCAGCCGTTTTCTGTCTGTCCCCTTGCTCATTTTTTTGCCTCTTTCTTTCCTTTCTTCTTCCCCTCTTCTTTTTCCCATTTTTCCAGGAATTTTTCCACGTCTGTGGTGACAGCGCCGTACCGGCTGATTTTTTCATCCGGCCAGTCCCACCACCGGGTTTTCAGAAGACGGGCGATGGTCTCATCGTCGAACCGCTTACGTATCAGTCGGGCCGGATTGCCCGCCCAGATCTCATAAGGACCCACATCCTTAGTCACCACCGCGCCCATGCCGATCACCGCGCCGTCGCCGATGGTAAGCCCGGCCTTAATCATGGCATTGGTGGCGATCCACACATCATTGCCGATGGTGGTCTGCTGAAAAATATCATATTCATGGCGGGCAAAATGTTTCTTCAGAATATTGTCCCATTTATGAAAAACAGAGGAAGTGGAAACCCAGTGAAGAGGATGTCCTGTCCCTCCGATGTTGCAGCCTCCCGCAATGGAACAGAAATTTCCGATGTTTGTGTTTGTAATAAATGTGGTCCGCCCCACATAGGAATATCTGCCCAGCCGGCTCCTGTAAAATCTGGCGCCGGCACAGATCGCCGCCGTCTCGTCCACCTGGCTGTCAGACAGCAGGGCCAGAATCGACACCTTGCTGAAAAACCGTTTCGGCAGCCTGATAATATTGCTGAGTACAACCAATAATCTTCTCATATTCAATCCTCCAGGGAACCGGATTTTTTTACCTCACGGTGCAGCTTTTCATGCTCATATATTTTCGCGTCCACCAGAAACCGGTACCAGTATCCCTGGAGGAAATGAAAGATCAGCCCCTCCTGCCCGTCCAGGAAGCCCAGACGGATAAAATACCGGTAGAGGAAATACCAGTGGGCCCGGCGCATCAGCGGCGTCTTGTAATACACCATATATTTCAGCCACCGCTTCCGCTCTGCCTGGCCGCCAAACAGCCGGGGCTTCATGGTGTTGTCTCCTCCCATTTCCCTGCGCTGCTCCAGCTGTTCCTCCAGCTCCTTGTTGGAGTACCAGTTATGTTTATTGATCCACCATTCCAGATCCTTTGTATTATTATCAATAAAATCCTTTTTAAATGTCACGCTGCTTCCTTCCCGCAGCAGAAAATGCTCATCCATCAGTGTCTGCTCACAGTAGGCTTTCCCCCTGCGGAAAATCCGCAGCAGCAAGGTGGGATAAATCCCGCCGTGGCGGATCCACCTCCCCATAAAATAAACCCGCCGGCGCAGCATCACGCCGGTCACCTTCCTCGGCAGCCGGGGCAGCTTCTCCTCGATCTCTGCCGCCAGTTCCCCGGTCAGCTCCTCATCGGCATCTATCCGCATCACCCACTGGGTGGAAATGTCCGTATGCGCCAGTCCCCAGTTCAGCTGAGAGGCATGGTCCTCAAAGGGATGGGTATAGACATCCGCCCCCAGCTTTCTGGCCAGGGCAGCGGTCTGGTCGGTGCTGAAACTGTCCACCACCACGATCCGTTTTGCGATGCCCCTCAGGGAACGAATACATTTGCCAATATTGTGTTCCTCATTTTTCGTGATGATTAAGACGGTCAGATCAGCCACAGCATTCCCTCCCCTCTGGATTTTCCTTCGTCTTTCCGGTCTTTTTTCCGGCGCTTTCATGGTTTTTAATCACTCTGGCCGGATTCCCGGCAATGGTACAGTTGGGACCGAAGGTTCCATGAACCACGCTTCCCGCGCCGATCACACAGTTATCGCCGATCACTGTTCCCTTCAGAATAATGGAATTGCAGCCGATAAACACATTTCTTCCGATCCTGACCGGCCGGGTCACCAGATGGTCATATACATCTCTTCTGCGCTCATCAGGATTCAGAGAATGAAAATCGTTGTCAAAAATCTTGCAGTTCGCTCCCACCACCGTATCATCGCCAATCTCAATCAGCTCCCTGGCATAGATGGTGCTGCCGGAGATGCCCACATGGTTTCCGATTCTGACCTTTCCCCTGCCCCGGGCGATGATGATTGTCCGCTGATACAGGCCGATCAGGTTGGAGATAAAGTTACTGTTGACGGCACAGTCGTCGCCGATCTCCATAGAAGCCTGGGGAAACCGGAAGATAAAGGGCCAGCCGCCCAGCTTCAGTTTTTTCCCATATTTTACTCCATTTAATTTCAGCCCCAGTCTGGGGAGATAGCTGTTCACCTTCGACATATCCGTCTCGTCTCCTTTCTGCAGCCGGCTGTTCCGCTCCCTGCCCGCCGCCGGGCCGGCTGCCCCTTCTTCCGACCGGTGCCGCCCGACCTGCTGTCAGGCCAGAATCAGCTTTCCCGCTTCCATCAGGATACACTCAATCAGATACAGCCTGCTGTAACCGTTGTCCCGGTAGGCATGGTATTTGGACAAAAATCGTCTCCAGGCCACCTTCGGCTGCTTCTGATTGCTGGAACCGCCCAGCCGGTAGTTAGCCAGAATCCGGTTCACGATCACCACCTTCCGGTGGTCCTTTCGGATCCGCAGCATCAGATCCAGGTCATCTGCATTGCCTTTGCAGGCATACTGATAGATGCCGTACATCTCTTTCGTGATAAAAGTAGTGGGATGATTCCAGTCCCTGGTGGTGATATAATGTTTCCGGTAACGGGCTTTTTTCACCAGTACAGTACCGTCCCGCTTATACATCCGCAGGTCAGCATACATCATATCATAGTGGGTTTTCTGCCAGGCCTTTGCCGCACAGGCGGCAGCCTCCGGCTCATACCAGTCGTCGCTGTTGATCAGCCCCACCAGATCTCCCGTAGCCATGGCGATTCCCTTGTTCATGGCTTCGTAAATACCATTGTCCTTCTCCGAAATAATCCGATAGGCATATCCCCGTTCCGAAAAAGCCTGACGGTAGCTTTCCGCAATTTCCACAGTTTTGTCTGTGGACAGCCCATCCACAATGATATATTCAATATAGGGGTAGGTCTGATGGAGCACCCCTTCGATGGTATCCCGGATGGTGGCCTCACTGTTATAGGCCGCCGTAATCATACTGACGGTTATCTTTTTTCCCATATTCAGTCCTTCTTTTCCTGCTCTGTCCGGCGGACCCCGTTCCCGGCTTCCGCCTCCTTCTGATGGGCGAGCTTCTCCAGCTCTGCGGCCTTTTCCATATCCGCTGACTTTTCATCGGTAAATCCTTCTGTGCTTTCCTTCATAAAGAGAATCTTCACCGTCATCAAAATCAGCTTGATATCCAGCAGTATGGAATAGTTTTCGATATACATCAGATCCAGCTTCAGCTTATCATAGGCAGAGGTATTATATTTTCCGTAAATCTGGGCAAAACCGGTCAGTCCGCCTTTCACCTTCAGGCGGTAAGCGAACTCCGGAATGTCAGCCGTATACTTTTCCACATGCTCCAGCCGCTCCGGTCTGGGGCCTACTACGCTCATATCCCCTCTCAGAATATCAAAGAGCTGAGGCAGTTCATCCATCCGGGTAGCCCGGATCACATGGCCCACCGGCGTGATTCTCGGGTCTTTCTCCGTCGCCGGGATCACCCGCCCGTCCTTCTCCGCGTCCACGATCATACTGCGGAACTTGGTGATATAAAAAACCTTTCCCCCGTTGGTCGCTCTGGCCTGGCGGTAAAATACCGGGCCGCCGTCATAGAGCTTGATGGCCAGCGCCGTAATCAGCATAAAGGGAGAAGCGATCAGCAGCCCCAGCCCGGAGATCAGGATATCCATGCCCCGCTTAATAATCTTCTGCTCAATGCTCAGGCCGCCGTTTCTGGCCAGCAGAAGAGGGGTGTCAAAGAAATGGAGATCCTCCGAGCTTCTCAGTATAATATCCGAGATATTGGGACATACATATACACGGATTGACGCCCCGTAACAATGCTTGATCAGGCGGTTCCGCAGCTCCGCCGGGACATCGCACAGCACCGCTCCTTGAGGATGAGCGTCGATCCGCTCCACGATCCGGTCATACCCGGCACCGTAATGAATCCGGTCATCTATGATATATTTTTCCTTCCGGCTGTTCATCTTCTGAATCAGACTCTCCGCCCCGTCCTGGTAATCTCCGTACACGATCACCAGCTTTCTGGGCGGGAACATCCGCTCATAGCCGTAATTCAGAAGAAAAGACACGATAATAATGCTGGCCACATCCACCAGGGTCATCCACAGCAGAGGCAGAGGCGTCACCAGCTTGTTGGAGATCAGGGAGGTCTCCAGATAGGTAATCATATTGACACAGACCACAGAAAGGCTCTGGGAATATACCATATTCGTCAGTTTCTGGTAGCCGATCTTAGAAGCGCCGTACAGATTCATAAATGTGAACAGCAGAATCACATACAGGCCCAGCATCACATAATTGCCCCGCTTGGCAAAGGTAAAGCCGGCACCCATCACCTCATCCACGTTATAATATTCCATCCACACATACCAGAAGATGGCAGCCTCCACGGCTACCATAATCAGTGTGGCAATCATACGGTATACCCGTTTGTATTTTTCGTACTTAATATTCATATCTCTTGATTTTCCTTATCAAAGCCTGCGCCGGCTTACCGGCTGGCTTTTGTTTTTCCCCGTCTGTGAGAAGGTTTGCTGATGATATATCCCTCCAGCTCTGCGCCCACAGTGGACAGGTTTGCGAAAGCCCGGTCGGTTTCATTGGCATCATCCTCATCTACTGAGGCGAACAGATACACCAGCTGGGCATCTCTGGCCTGATCCAGAGAATCCGCCGATACTGCAGCCTGTGCGGCCATCTCCAGCCCGACGCCGCTTTTTCTCTCCTTCAGAGCTTCCTGAATGGCGTCAAAAGCCGCCGTCAACCCCTTCCCCGCTCCGGGGGCAATCAAAAGAATCTGCCTTTTTTGTGTCTGCTCTCCTACAGCGTCCAGCAGGGCAGCCAGCAGTCTGGCACTCTCCCTGTCTCCTTTCTGAATCTCACAGAAGCAGGGAACCGGTGAAATCTGATCCATCTCCTCCCTGGAACGGAGAGTGCAGTCGTAGAATACCTTTACCGCCACAAAGGCACACCAGAGAAACACCCCTGCGCCGATGATCATAATCTTATTCCAGGACAGGAAGCTGCTCAGGGAGAGAGTAACCGTCCTGGGCTCGTCCAGCTCGAAAATCTCCACGCTGCCGTTGGCTCTGGTCATATAAGTGGTCATTACCGGCTCATCGATCAGCTCACCCCGCAGGCCCATAATCTCTCTGGCCTCCTCCAGCAGCAGCCTGGTATATTCCTGAGCCAGGAACTGCGTCCGCTCCAGCCCGATGCTGCGGACAATCACCCGATAGCACATGGAAGTGCCGCTCATGTCCACATTGGCGGTGTCCAGATTTTTATCAAACTCTTCAAAACCGTTTGCCAGAAGGGCCTCATTGACCTGCTCCCGGATCCGCTCGCTGTACAGCAGGGCGCTGTAGGCATCGGAATAGTCCTCATCTCCGCTGTCGATATAAACCAGGGCCTGTCCCTGATAGGTATCCATCGCCGCGCTGGCCAGATCAGCCCGGTACTCCCGGAAGGTCAACAGACCCACCAGCACCGCACATATTACCAGCACCGCCGCTCCTAATATCCAGTATTTTTTTATGTTGCACCATATTTTCCGGGTGCTGACTAACATTTCACCTTTCCATTCTCTGGTTGTTTTCTGCTCCACGTTATACCTCCGGATTGATTTCTCTTTGCGTACAGAAATTCTCATCTGCCTCTAATGAATGATAGTAAAGGACAGATTTATTTGTTGTCTGCTTATAGTATAGCACAGAATACAGCCGTCTAAAACTGAAATTTTACATAGCCTCTGCTTCTGTGCAGCTCGTCAAAATACCAGCCATACTTATAAATCACATAATTCTCCGTCCTGGCGATCTCTGCCAGTCCCGCGGCCTGCAGGTAATCATGGCATGGTCCGTCCAGGTCATAGACCACATAGGCCGTATCTGTATTGTTCAGCGCATTCATAAACTCCTCATGGGGAATCCAGTAGCGGTCCAGCACCAGCAGCTCCACCAGGCGTATCCGGCTGTTCAGCCATACATTGTCTGTGTCGTCCACCGTCCGTCCGGTATTCACCGTCGTCATCATATTTTCATAGGGAATCACCACCCGGAAGGAGGGGTCATACTGGGTAATCAGCAGATTCAGGTCAAAATCAAAAAATACCCCCACATCCTCCAGACGTTCCCGTTTCGCGTCCTGTTTAATCACATCACAGGCGATAATCATGTCGTCGGGAATCCGGTAGGGATTGGACGTCAGCGGGAGATTCCTGCTCCAGGCCGGCGTTCCCGCCGCCACAATCACCGCCGCCAGCACCGCAAACACCAGAACCTTTCTCCCCCTGGACTTCTGCCGGCTCACCAGCCGGACACAGACATAGGGAATCACGATCCCGATGGGCAGCAGCCAGAAAAACCGGTAATACTCACTGCTCAATCCCAGCGCCTGGATAAATATCCGCATAATCACAATGTTATAGACAGTGCAGACCAGAATGGTAAAATAAGGCCACAGCAGGAGACGCAGCTTCCTGGACTGGGGGTCCCGCAGCCAGAACAGCAGCAGCATAGCCCCGGCGAACACCAGAAAAAGGCTCTCCCCCTGATATTCTCTCAGACAGTCATAGATAAAGCTCCATCCCGCGTCAGAAACCTGAATCGGCATCCTCTATCCTCCTTACACATAAATCGTCAAAAGGCCCACAGCGCTGGCCACATACAGCGCCATAATCACCAGACAGGGCAGCATGCAGAGCAGGGCCTTGCCCAATGGGCGGATATCCCGCTTCCACACCGCCAGTCCCAGGATCAGGGCGCCTACCTCCACCGGCACCACCATCATGGCCGACGAGGAGATGGCACAGCTGCTCTGGCACAGCAGAAACAGCAGCCACCACAGGGCAGTATTTTTGTAATCCTGATACAGACGGGCAGCCACATAGATCACCGCCGGTATAATCACGCTTCCCAGCACCGCTTTCCCCTCGTAGGTACGGAGCAGAAGAAAGCTGGAAGCAGTATAAGAGGTATAGGTAAAGAGATTCACCAGCAGGGCAAATACCAGCATCAGGCCGGTCCGCTCCCGGTTCCCCTTAAAAAACAGACGGGCAATGTTATAAACCACCACATTGTTCAGAACAGTGATCACCGCCCCCATAATAGTTTTCGTCTCAATCAGCGGATGGATGCCGAAGGTTTTGCACACCACCGCGTCCTGCATCAGATAGGTAGCGAAACAATGACGGATGTCGAACACCGACCGGATATCCCCTGTCAGCGGGTCATAGAGACTGATGGTATTGGTATACACAGACAGGGACACATCCCCGATATAATAGGTGGCGTCCCAGTAATCGGTCTGCCACATCACCACAAACACCGTCTGGGCAGCCACAGCCAGCAGGGGCACCAGCGTCCAGAAGGGTTCCCGCCGGAACTGCCGCCAGACAGCCCTTCCTGCCTCCAGCCACAGCCCCCGGCAGGTGACAGCGGCATAAATCACCACCGCCGCCGCCACTGTCATCCAGATCCCGCACAGCCAGGTCAGAGGCAGCCGCAGAAAGGTACAGGGCACCGCGATCACCTGAAACAGGCCGTAGAACAGGAAAAAACCGATCATCACAGTCATGGTCAGGGAAAAATGTTCTTTCTTCCACCGGGAAGTGATCAGGGAGCCAAAGGCTGTATACACGATCAGATAGTAAACCAGCATCAGCCCGCAAACCAATATCTCAATCATACAAAATCATCCTTAATAATATTCCACACCGCATCCATGCTGAATACGGACTTCACATATTCCACAGCCTTTCTGCCGGTCTGCGCCGACAGCTGAGGGTCACGGCAGTATTCCAGGGTCCGGCGGGCGAACTCTTCAGGGTCGTCTGCCACAGCCAGCACCTGCTCCACCCCTTCGATACCTTCGGCGCCGATGGAGGTGGTCACTGTGGGCATCCCGTTATAGAGAGCCTCGATCACCTTCCCCTTGACGCCGGCGCCGTACCGCAGCGGCACCACCACTGCCTGACAGGAAGCATAGAGCCGATCCAGCTCCTCATCGCTGACAAATCCTTTCACCACGATGCCGTCCCGGCCATCCAGCGCCTTTACCTCATCCGGCACCTTGGAGCCTACAATATAGAAGGGAACCTCCAGTTCCTTCCGGATCAGCGGATAGATTTCCTCCACAAACCAGAGCACCGCATCCTTGTTGGGATGATGGGCGAAGCCGCCGACAAAAATCAGTCCCTGCCGCTTCGTGAAATCATAATCGATATCCTCTTTAAAGGTTTCAAACATATTCAGGCAGACTGCCTTTACCCGCAGGCTGCTGTCGATCTGATGGAGCACATCCCGTTCCACATAGGAAGGATAATAGGACATATCCACCTTCCGGATCAGGGCCAGTTCCTGCTTCTTCATATATTCCGACTCCTTCTTATGAGCCGGGTCGCCGGTGACCTCAAACTCCCGCATTTCCCGAAGGAAATGAAGGTCATGGCCGTAATACATAATTTTAATATCTGTTTTCTGTTTAATAAAATCCACATATTTTACCGCGATGTGGGGGCGGTTAATATAGGCGAACTGAATATACTGCCGGTTCTGCTCGATCCAGGAGAAAATATTCTCCTCATACCAGCGGCCGTACAGCACCTCGATGCCCATCTGCTCAAAGACGGAGGTGTAGGGCTCTTCATGTCCGTAATTGTCCCCGATAAACTTCACCACAAAGCCCTTCCGCAGGAACAGCTTAATATACTGGAAGGTACTCTTGGAGCCTGCATCCTTGTCAAAGGTAGGCACATAATGGTCGATAACCAGAATCACCTTCCGGCCCTGCAGCCGCTCCCTGGCAGCAAAAGGATTGGGGCGTTCCCCGTGAACCTCCTGCTTCGCAAACTCCTCTGCCCATTTTTCCTTCAGCTTCTCCATATTCACCGTCTGATAAGCCTTCACGCCGCTGCCGGTATCTGTCCCGTTGGAGATGCCCTCATAGTGAACCACCACCGACTGGGGCTGATAAACCACCCGGTAGCCTGCCTTGCGCATCGCAAACGCCAGGTCCGCGTCCTCACAGTAGGCCGGGGCAAACCGCTCGTCAAACCCGCCGATCTGATCCCACAGCTTCCTGCTCAGCATAATAGCCGCGCCGGAAATATAGTCCACATCCTTTACATAGTTGTACTCCGGCTTATCCGGGTCGTCGAATTTTCCGTAATTCCAGCCGTTTCCCTCCCGCCAGAAAATACCGCCGGCCTCCTGGAGCCTGCCGTCCGGATAGACCAGCTTGGACCCCACCATGCCGATGGTAGGATCTGACTCAATCAGCCGCACCAGGCTGGAAAGCCAGCCCGGGCGCACCTGGGTGTCATTATTCAGGAAGAAGAGGTACTGCCCTCTCGCCGTCTGAACCGCGTGATTGCAGTTTTTCAGAAATCCCAGATTGGTCTCATTGCGCACCACAGAGATGCCGCGGCAGTACATCGGCAGAAATCTGGTTCCGTCTGTGGACACATCATCCGCCACAATCACCTCATAGGTCACGTCCTCTGTATTGGCCAGTATTGAGGCCAGACACCGGTAAGTATAGGAGATCTGGTTATAAGCCGGTATGATGACAGAGACCTGAGGCTTCTCCCATGTGGGAAATTCCAGAGCGCCCAGCTCATAATACAGTCCGTCGATCTCACGGTCGCCGCTGAAAGGATTTCCCTTTTTCACCGACAGCCACAGTTTCCCTGCCTTGCCCGGATGGGCCGCGGCATTTTTGCAGCCGTGGAGAAAATCCCTGCGGCCGGTTCCCTGGGGGAATATCCTGTTCCCTGCGGCGCTCAGCCCGTGATAGCCTTTTTTCAGGCCTTTATAAATCACCTTGCCGCCCAGCATCTTAGCCGCCTTCTTAAAAGGGGCATATTTCGCCAGCATGGCATCCCGGTCAGCGATCATCACATTCAGGTTCTGGATATGATTCTCCTTCAGCTGTACTGCCAGCTTCCAGTCCTCCACCTGATGCTCCAGCTGCTCCTTCTGCCGCTCCAGTTCTGTCCAGGCATCCCTGCAGTCCTCCAGGGTCCGCACCTTTTTCTCATACCGTCTGGTATAGGCATAGCAGTGATCCTCGCCATGGACATATTCCTGAAAAGCCAGCTCCATCTGTCCAAACAGGTCGGTCATCTTCCTGGAAAACCCGAAGGCTTTTAAAAACGCCTCCATGGACATGCGGTCAGACAGCCAGTGCTGAAATTTCCGGTAAAAATAGTAAAGATTCCGATACCGGATATACAGAACCGGGACAGGGAAATCCATCACCCACTCATAATCCAAGCAGTAATATTTCCCCTCTGCCGCCATCACATTCTCAAAAATCATATCAATATTGGAAGCGGTGTAGGACTGGGGCGCCTCCAGGACTTCCATCACCGACTCCCCGGCCTGTTTCCCAAACACCCGGCAGAAATCCTCTGTCACGGCAAAGGGAATCATCCCCTCCGGCCGGACAGCAAAAATCTGTTCCATCGCCTCCCGGACAGCAGGCAGGATGTCCTGCGCCCCCTTCAGCCGCTGAAACAGCAGTTCATCATAATCCTCGCCTTCCAGATAAGGATAGCGCATCACGCCCTCCTCTACCCGGGGCTCCAGCGCCTCCACGTTCAGGAAGCAGCTGTTAATAGCCTGGCAGTGGCGGGGAAAAGCCTCGATATGGGCCCGGCCCTCCGGCCGGACCGCCTCTTTCTCCACATAACGCTCCCCGGTCTGCTCATCCGCACAGATCAGGGTGCGGATCTGGAACTGGGATTTTCTCAGTTTATTATATTTGGCATACAGCACCTGCCTCATAATTGTTCTCCTTTACTAACTCTGTTCCGCCGATATGACTGCACCGCTGCCGGCATTATTGTTCTGATATAATCAGGAAGGAATTGGCGAAATAGGGAAACTGTCCGTCCCGGATCAGCGCCTCATAAGCCGTACTCTCCCGGAACATCTGGTACCGGTCCCGGTCATAGGCCACAGACACATTCTCCAGCATCCCCGGCTTCGGCAGAAAATCATCTGAATAAACCGCGTCCGGCAGCTTATAATCCGGCATGGGATAATAAAAGGTATTGGAGAAAAATCCTGCGCTCTCCAGCAGTTCCGTGATCTCCGGCCTGGAAAATGTATAGACCCCCTTCACCCCGGCATAATTCTCAATCCCGTCAAAGAGCCCGCCGGTGTGATCCTCCGCAGCCCCCGACCAGTATTTCAGGCCGAACTTATTCTCAATGGCAATCAGCAGCTTTCCCCCCGGCTTCAGATAATTCTTTACTTTGCGCAGCATATCCCGGTAGGGAGTGTCCGAGCTGATATAATAGCCGGAATATTCCAGCACCCCGATCAGGGTCACATAGTCAAATTTTTTCTCAATCTGAATATCCTGGAAATTTCCCACCATGATCTCCAGATTGCCATACTTCCCATTGCGGGCAGCGTTAATGGACGAGCGCCGTTTCGACAGGTCAATGGCTGTCACATGGGCCGTTTTCCGGCAAAACAGCCCTGTCACCGCGCCGCAGCCTGCCCCGATCTCCAGCAGCGTGCCCTCCGGGTTAAAATCATACCAGTCCAGCACATTTTCCCGGATATCCGACAGATGGTACAGAATCGCCCAGTCATCATTCTCCCGCAGGATTTCATTCAGATCCCGGCCGCTCTCGCACAGCTGGAGCAGCCTGTCCTCCACATCCCCGTCACTGTAGAGATCCTCACCCTTATAAAATGTTAAATTCAACACATCTTCATACATATCTTTCTGCCTCCGTCAGCACATGAAGCCGTCTTTCAGTCTTCCTTTTCCACAGAAACCACAGAATCCATGTCAAAGACGCCCACTGTATTCTTATTGGAAATCACCGTGATATTCACCACATCATATAGCCGGTCATGCACCACAAACTCACCGCCCTCAAAGCCGGTGCAGCCCAGGGAAAGCAGATATTCCCCGCCCTGGAGGCGCATCTTCTGCCGGAAAGTAATCACATAATCCTCCCCTGCCCTGGCCGCCACCGGACAGCAGTCCTCGATCAGGGTGTTGGTTCCCGTCAGCTCCGTCCCCTTGGCATCCTTAATGGTAAAGGCAAAAATCGGCGCCTGCACATCCTCCCGGAAATGCACCCGCATTTTCAGTGTAAAGGGCTGCCCCTTCAGCACCAGGCTGGTCAGCTCCCCGTTGTGGTCAAACATACCCACATCGGCGATTTCCGCCTTCCCGTCCCCATATTTCAGCTGCTGCTCATTCAGCGTCAGCCCCGTTTTCCACAGCCTGCCCGCTTCCCGGCCGGAAGCTTTTGCGCCGTTTTCACCGGAAACCCCTGCTGCCGTTTTGCCGGAAGCCGACGCATCTCTGCCACCGGTTCCTCCGACCGCGGCAGCCGCTGAAGCCGCTGTCCCCGTTTGGCCGGATGCCGCAGACTGGGCAGACAGTTCCAGATCATCCTCCTGATTGGCCAGAATCTTTTTATACAGATCCACCATCTGACCTGCCGGCCCCTCAGCCACAAATTTTCCCCGATTCAGCACAACCACTTTGTCACAGTACTTAATCACGGTACTCATGTCATGGGTAACCAGAATCACCGTCGTTCCCGACTGGCAGATCTCATTGATCTTCTGGTAGCACTTGGCCTGGAAGAACACATCCCCCACCGCCAAGGCCTCATCCACGATCAGGATCTCCGGATCCACATTGATGGCCAGCGCAAAAGCCAGCCGGACAAACATACCGCTGGAATAGGTTTTCACCGGCTGATAGACGAAATCCCCGATATCGGCAAACTCCAGAATCTCCGGCAGCTTCTGGTCCATCTCCTGGCGGGTGTAGCCCATCATCGTGCCGTTCATATATACATTTTCAATGCCGGTATACTCCATATTAAAGCCGCCGCCCAGCTCCAGCAGGGCAGAAACCCTGCCGTCCACCGTCACAGTGCCGGTGGTGGGCGTCAGCACACCGGTAATAATCTTCAGTATCGTCGATTTCCCAGAGCCGTTGGTTCCGATGATTCCCACAAACTGCCCCTTCTCCACCTGGAAGGAAATCTCATTCAGCGCGTAAAAATCCCTGTGATATTCCTTGTGAAAAGGGCTCAGTGACTCTTTCAGCCGGTCGATGGGCCGGTCAAAAAGCTTATATACTTTCGTTACCTGATTCACCTGAATTGCCGCAGACAATGATCCATTCCTCCCATCTTATAATACATCGGCGAAGTGGGGCCGCAGCTTCTGAAAGACACTGGTGCCCAGCCAGAACAGCAGCAGGGTAATCACCCAGAAGTACAGCGTCTCCCCGGGCCGCTGCCAGAACCATACCTGATCCAGCAGGCTGTCCCGGTACCCCTGGACGATATAAAACATGGGATTCAGCTTCAGAATCCGCAGCACCCAGCCGCCCACCAGCTGGTACTCCCACATAATCGGCGTCACCCAGATGCCGAACTGCAGGATAATCCCCACAATCTGGGTCATATCCTTGAAAAAAACATTGACAGCGGCGCACAGATATCCCACCGCCATAATCAGAACCAGCATGGAGAAGGAATAATAGACAATCTGAAGCCAGTAGGGTGTGGGAAAATACCCCATAATCAGATAAAAAATCACCATGATCAGAAGGAAGATCAGGTGGATAAACAGCGCCGATACGATCTTGATCACCGGCAGGATGCTGATATTAAACACCACCTTCTTCACCAGATAGCTGTACTCATACAGACTGTTGGTGGCCAGCTGCACCGCTTCGCTGAAGAAAAACCAGGGCACCAGCCCCGCTACCAGCCATAAAATAAAAGGATACTTATCATTGGACCCGTCCCGCAGCAGAGTAAAGACCAGATAATAAATCACAATCGTCACCACCGGCTGGACAAACATCCACAGAATGCCAAAATAAGACCCGGCAAAACGCTTCTTAAAATCTGCTTTTGCCAGTTCCGATACCATTCCTTTTCGCTTCCAGATCTGGGAAAACTCAGAGAAAAACTGTTTCATAGCGCCCCCTTATATATTATGTTATTCCCATTTTCTAACATATTTTTTCTTTCTTGCCAATGTGGACATTATATCATTCTTCTTTTTTTGTTTCAACCGTTATCGGCGAACTGGGGAATAAACAAATATATGCGGCGCAAAAATAAAAGTCAATAAAATAATTGACAGCTGCCAGTCAGAGAGCTATCATAATACTGAGTAAAAATGACATTTATGTCAATAATATTCAATAAAGGAGGTTTTCAATGGAAATCAGACGGGACAAATATCTGAATGACCTGATTAACCGTATGCATAATCAGATGATTAAGGTTGTCACCGGCATCAGAAGATCCGGAAAATCTTACCTGATATTTCATATTTTTAAAAATTATCTGCTGGAGCAGGGCATTCCGGAATCCCACATCATCAGCATTGCGCTGGACCAGCGAAAACACAGACAATACCGGGATCCCGACACCCTTCTGGATTATATTGAATCCTGCATTCAGGATGAAAATATGTACTACATTCTCCTGGATGAAGTACAGCTCCTGAAAGATTTCGAAGAAGTGCTCAATTCTCTGCTCCATATCGATCATGTCGATGTTTATGTGACAGGAAGCAATTCTCGCTTTCTTTCAAAGGATGTTATCACCGAATTCCGCGGAAGAGGGGATGAAGTCCATGTTTTTCCTTTAACCTTCAAAGAATTCATGCAGGTATATGATGGAGATGTCTATCACGGCTGGGCAGACTATCTGCTGTATGGAGGCCTGCCCCTTACAGCCACTATGAAAACAGAAGAGCAGAAGGTTTCTTATCTGACCAGGCTGTTCAAGGAAACATATTTAAAAGACATTATCGAAAGACATCATATTGAAAAGACACAGGAGCTGGAGGATCTGGTAAACATCCTCGCCTCCGCTGTCGGTTCTCTCACCAACGTACCGAAGATTGAAGCGACATTCAAAAGTGTGCTCCATTCAAATATCAGCGCCAACACCATCCGACAGTATATCGAATATCTGGAAAATGCCTTTATTATCCACAGGGCAAACAGATATGACGTAAAAGGGCGAAAATATATCGGCTCCCCGTCAAAATATTATTTTGAAGATGTGGGACTGCGCAATGCCCGGCTGGAATTCCGGCAGACAGAAGAAACCCATCTGATGGAAAATATCATTTATAACGAACTGCGTGCCAGAGGTTTTTCAGTAGACGTCGGCCTTGTAGAAAAAAGAAGCACAAATCATGGCGGGAAAACAGAACGGGTCCAGCTGGAAATTGATTTTGTAGCGAATCTGGGCAGCAAACGCTATTATATCCAGTCAGCCTTTGCCATGCCTACAGAAGAAAAAAGAGCCCAGGAAAAGATGTCGCTGCTCCGGGTAAGGGACTCCTTTAAAAAGATTATCGTGGTGAAGGATGTGGTCAACGTAACACAGGATGAAAACGGCATCACCACCATGTCAGTCTATGATTTCCTGCTGAAAGAAAACAGCCTGGAACTGTAAGTCACCCCACAGTCCGGGCCATTGACAAAACAGAAAGCCTGCCAGAAGCAGGCTCTCCGTATGGGAAGATTATACTTTATTTAAGATACCATGCAGGGTACGTGTAATAACGCTGCCTGCCAGGAAGCAGATCACCGCCTCAATCACACCTTGCAGTCCCACAAAGGCTGCGACAAATGTAACTGCGTTCCCCGCTCCCAGAGAAGATGCAAGCCCCTGGATATAATCTGTGTGATAGAAAAAGATTACAAGAGAGCTCATAAAAAGCAGGGTGTTCAGCAGCGGGCAGGCCAGACTGACCACATAGTAAGAAATTTTTCGTGTCTTAACAGACCGGTAAAGGGCTTCAAAAATCAGTCCCGACAGCCATCCTTCCAGAACTCTGGGAACTACTGTTGTGATAAACGTTCCCACCGGATTGATGGTCAGCAGCATGGTGCTGAACGCACTCATGCCAAAGCACTGATAAAAACTGGTCAGCCCGAATGCCAGTCCGCATACGGCTCCTCCTGCAGGGCCCAGAATCACAGCTCCCACGGTTACAGGGATCGTCAAAAGCGTAATCGCCAATCCCGGTGTGCGGATATATCCCAGCGGCGTAAACGCCATCAAAAGAATCACCGCAATCATCAGCGCCAGTTCCACCATATACTTGGTGTTAAAAGTCTTTGCAGTTGTCATAGTTCTCTCCTTTTCGTCTGATAAAACGGCAGCCGCCGCAAGCCTGCTTTTCAGACATTTTGATGCGTTTTCCCTTGAATAACGCTCTTCTACATACTATCACAATCCACTGCGGCCTTCAATCAATAAATTCACAAAAATCACAGGCAAATACTGGAGGAAATGCATATGTTTTCGTTCGGGTTTACGCAGCCCGGACGGCATCAGCAGCCGCGGCGGAACACCAAAGCCGGACAGCCCTGCCCCTTAACGCCTTTGTTCCCGGCCTGAATAAATTCTAAGCAGCCAGGCAGGCCCTTTTCCAGGACCGATTTTA
>CAJFOT010000090.1 GCA_904397815.1 Candidatus Paralachnospira sangeri | reverse complement strand
TATTAGCCGCAAAATTAATGTACAGATCAAAATAACTAAACGGATATTTACGGAAGAACCCTCAAAATCCGGACAGGCGGCTCAAAGTCCTCCGGAATAATCACTTATAATAAAGAATCGCGAAGATATTTCGTTATATATGACAGAATCCCATTCAGCATAATAACTGATGGGACTCCGTTTCTGATTTGAAAATATTAAAGATCGGTTTCTTTTTCAACGATAACACGGCATTCTTTCTGATAACACGCAATGCCGTATTTGTAAATGATATGGCAGCCGGCCTTTCGCAGCTCACTGCCATAGTTATGCTCCTGGATCTGCGCGATAGCATTCCGGCATACAAGATCAAATTGCCTTCCTTCCGCATATTTGATTTCGATGATAATGCCAATACCTTTATCTTCAATTTTGATAAAAATATCGCTGTATCCATTCCCAGACTCCTTGTTGGATTTTAAATACCAGTCATTTTTATATCCAAGAATTCCCAGAAGAATACCATGGTAAAAATTTTCTTTTGTGGGTTTTCTGACAAACGAATCCCGGATGCTGATTGTTTTGTCCAGATAGGAAACAAATAATGTTTCTACTTCAGCAGCATCGCCAGTCTGCAGAGCGTCACAAAATCTTTTCAGAAGTTGTCCGTCTTTTGCCACATCTGCTTTAAACATAGCCATAATTTGTCTGGTAAAAATTGCCCGGATTTCCATATTCGGAATCGCAAGCTGGCAGTGGTTTTCGTCGGTTTTTCCTCGTTGTGTCAGATACCCTGTCATGAGCAGCAGACTCCAGATATTTTCAGCTGATTGATAAAGCCCCTGATAGGTTAAGTCTTCATGGACTTCTTTCTCGATGGTTTCTCCGGCAATTAATGCTTCGACTTCACTTTTCATAACGCCGTTACCCATTTTCTGAATAAAATGGGTAACGGCTTCATTTCCACTGGTGTTTGACCAGTAATTCTTCGGATCTGTCCGGCTGTCATCCAGCAGTTCATCACAATAGCTTATTACATCCCAGGGACAGTAGACATCTTCATTGCCAAAGCGGTACCCGTCATACCAGTTTCTGATTGCTTCATATTTGTTTTCCAATTGATAATATTTCAGTAGTTCCTTTATTTCACGATCAGTAAACCCGAAATATTCATCGAATCGGACAGAAGTAATGGACAATATTTTCAGATTATTTAATCCGGTAAAAATACTTTCCCTGGCAACCCTCAGACATCCCGTCATAACCGCAAAATAGAGACTGTCGTTGGTTTTCAGTGTCTGCTGGAAAAGATTGCGCAGCAGCAGCACCATCTCATCATAATACCCATGCTCATTCGCCTTTGCCAGCGGCACATCATATTCATCAATCAGGATAATTACTTTTTTATTATAATGTTTTTCCAGCAGCATGGATAATGTCCTGAGACTTTCCACCAAAACAGAATCAGGCATATAGAAACGGCCTGCGCCGCTTTTATCTACAGTAACCAGCTGACGGAACAGCTCTTTTTCGATTGTCGAAAATTTTTCATCTTCAGCCAGAAACTGGTACCGCATGGCTTCATTGCCAATCGCTGAACACAGGCAGGAACGGGCCGCTGTAAAATCAAACCCATCCACACCTTTCAGGCTGATGGATATAACAGGGAACTGCCCCATATATTCATCGCAAAGCGCACTTTCTTTTGATATTTCCAATCCATCAAACAGTGATTGATCGCTGCCGATTTCAAAAAATGACTTGAGCATACTCATATTCAGTGATTTTCCAAAACGTCTCGGACGGGTAAAGAGATTCACCTCCCCCCAGCCTGACAGCAAATCCCGAATCATGGCAGTTTTATCAACATAATAGAAACCTAAAGAACGTATTTTTTCAAAACTATCAATCCCCACCGGAAGTCTTTTCTTTTTTATACCGTCCATATACTTATTGGCACCTCCCTCTGAAATTCATTGTAAACCAGGGCTATTCCAGCAAATTGGCAATCGTAATTTTCAGTTCCGGATATATTCCCATCTGAATGGGATGTTCAAAAGAAACAATCATCGGCGCTTCGGTATCTTCAAAGCGATACAGGGTAGTGCGCTTCATTGACGGATCAACAATCCAATATTCCCGGACCCCGGCGTTCATATAAAGCCACATTTTTTTACCATAATCCATTTTCCGGCTGCTAGGGGAAACAATTTCTATAATGAAATCCGGCGCGCCGCTGCATCCGCGGTCAGTTAATTTTTTAGAATCACATATTACGCTGATGTCCGGTTCTACATATGTCTGATCGTCGGCGTTTAAATCAACCGCAAACGGAGCCGGATAAACTTTGCAGGTTCCATGATGTGATTTTATATAATTTCTGATGGTAGACGCCAGTTCCATAACCAGTTCCTGATGAAGCCGGCTGGGAGGCGCCATATTATACAGCTGTCCGTCAATCAGTTCAGCGCGCTGATCTTCAGGCAGATTCCAGTAATCTTTTGCTGTAAAAATCTTTTGCTGAGGTAATGGCATAATATTCCTCCTGATATGATGATACTAATGCAAGATTTGAATTGATTATACATGTAAAAGAAGAAAAGTACAAGAAGCTTTTCTATAGTCAGGTTTTCAGAACTACTCTATATTTCTCATATCATATTTCCAGTTTGTTATCTTTTGTCGTATTAGATGTAACAACAGCATTAGCAGTCGCCGGATTATCGGTGGCGCAGGACATGAAACATCACCTCCATCAGTGGATGCTAATATGGCAATAGCTTGCAAGTTAAGTATATTATAACATAGGGGAGCAGAAAAAGAAATGGGAGTTCGATGCTTATTTTGTTGTGGTTTTTATTTACTTCTGTTAAAATTATATCTGAAATTACTTAGTAAGGGGGATTCAGAATTTGCAAAAAAAATCAAATAACAACTCCAATGCGCAAATAGCGATCAATCATTATTTATCTTTGCTCCAAATAAAATATGATTGCGAAACCGTATATAGTTTAGCTAAGTCTTTACAGCAAGACGGCATAACTGGTTTTGGTATTATTCCCTATTACACCCTAACAGCAGCAACGGCATTAGAAATGTTTTCGTCAAATGATATTGAAATTGAAATACCGTACCCTGCGCGAATAAAAGATATCCGTATGAAATTAAAAATTTTTGAGGATGGATTTAGTAAATCCAAACGGATGCTATTGGGAATCGACTATCTTCAAAATGAAATTTTCAAGAAGAAACTAACCTTTTCGTTTATGAAAAATTGGAATATGCATTACAATTTAGGAATATACACAACTCAGGACAAAATAGTAATTGGAAATACGCAATATAATTATTACTTATTGCAGGATAATCGATTTTTAAAGAAAAGCCTTGACGAAATTGCGGCTGCTTATGAAATTTCTCCTGATAAATTTAATTTAGATGAACAGGTAGGAAAAGAATGCTTTCAGTATGCTTATGCATGTGGGAAATTTATAAATTCTATTCGTTCCGGCCTGGAACAATTTGATACGCCCATAACAATAAGTTCTAATAAAAATCATGTCAATTTTTATTATGCAGATTATAATACAAATCGAAAATCTGCATTTATACCACAGGGAGAGAATGAAAAAGCTACTTTTCTTTATTTGCTGCATACTTTATCTACAATGAATTTTCTTCTATACGTTTTAAATGATTACGCAAAAGATGATTATGGCTGGTGGCTTAAAATAAATTATATTGTTTATTATTACAGTATACACAAGCTAACTGATTTATACGAGCATTTTACGCAGAACAAATTAATGACGCCAGATATATCTGATTACTTAGATGAAATAGATATAAAAAATGCTAAATTTATGAGCAGCACATTTAGAAATTGTATGATGCACCCGAGTTTAGCGGATAAAAATGGAAAGAGCATAATTTCCCCCGCTGATTTTGATAGAACCAAGCCACTGTTTGGTTTAGTAGAAACTTGTTTTGACGGAATGAGTTATACGGAGCTGAAAGATTCTGTCATATTAGAAATGAAACGAATATCAAACATATTGTCGCAATGGCTTGGGACGCAATCATTATGTATAAAACCGCTTTAACGTTGTGATATGCAATAAAAATAAGCGTCTTATAATCAGCTGGATAGTGAGACTTCAACTGTTCCGGTTTGGTTAATAATCTGATACCATATATATGTGAACTTCCCTTTTTTCATCCGGGTGATTTTTCCCTGTGCTTTAGGAATCGGCACCGTAAAACTGTAGTACATGTGGACCTCCTTTTTTAGTGTGATATTTGCACTAAAACATTATCACATTTCCAAGAAAAAATCAAGCAGAAAGCGCGTAAAATCAAGAGGTTTGGCAATTTTTACTTCTTTTAGTGCGAAGCGTGCAAAGAATTCACAATTAAAGAAGCATAACAGTCGAACAGTCGATAAAAAACAATTCCAAAAAATAATTAAATATCAAAAGTTTTTGGATTGGAGTCCAAAAACTTTTGATATTTTCGCATATTTGAGATATACTAACCTTAAGAACTGAGAAGGGTGGTATGATTATGGTGATCCAACGGAATGAATACCTGGATAAGTTGATTGCCTTTAAAGATAAGCGGCTCATTAAGGTTATTACTGGCATACGCAGATGTGGAAAATCCACACTGTTGGAGATTTACCAGAATTGGCTGCTGGAACACGGGATTGAAACGAAGCAGATTATTTCGATAAACTTTGAGGATATTGATTTTGAAGAACTGACAGATTATCGGAGACTGTATTCCTACTTAAAAGAACGGTTGGTTCCGGGAAAAGTGACTTATATCTTCCTGGATGAGATCCAACATGTTGAGGATTTCCCTAAAGTAGTGGACAGCCTGCATATTAAGAAAAATGTAGATATTTATATCACCGGTTCAAATGCCTATATGCTTTCCGGTGAGATTGCGACTCTGATTTCCGGACGATATGTGCAGATTGAAATGCTTCCATTGTCTTTTAAAGAATACATGGAAAGTACGGGCAGCATGACCGACAGAGGTGTGAAATATACAGAATATCTGGAAAACAGTTCGTTCCCTTATACCCTGGAGCTGAAAGGGCAGCCAGATGAGATCCGGGATTATCTGGAGGGCCTGTACAATACGATTGTTGTTAAGGACATTGTAAACCGGAAGAGAATTACAGATACCATGATGCTCAAAAGTGTCCTGCGGTTTGTGTTTGATAATATCGGAAACCCTCTTTCTTCTAAAAAGATAGCAGATACAATGACTTCTGACGGACGGAAAATTGATACAAAAACAGTAGAGAAATATTTGGAGGCCCTGACGGAAAGTTATATTATATACCAGGCAAAGCGGTATAACATTAAAGGAAAGCAATACCTGAAGACGTTGGAAAAATACTATGTAGTGGATATAGGCCTTCGTTATATGCTGCTGGGATCAAGGCAGATGGATGCGGGACATATCCTGGAAAATGTGGTATATCTGGAACTACTCCGCAGGGGATACGATGTATATGTGGGGAAAATCGATTCTTTTGAAGTTGATTTTGTCGCCCAGAACAGCAAAGGAACATGGTATTATCAGGTTGCTCTTTCTGTGCGGGATGAAAGGACACTGGAACGGGAACTGAGACCACTTATGGCGATTCGGGACCATTATCCCAAAATGATCCTGACGCTCGATGATGATCCGGAAGCACAGTATGATGGGATACGGCGGATTAATGCCAGGGATTGGCTTCTTGGCCTGACAGATCATTGAAAACGGATAAAAAGGCCTGCTCTGGGCAGCGATACTGTCCAGATCAAGCCTTTTGGCGTTCCTTAAGGAACCATTCTTTTAGGGATGGTTTTCCACATCAACATCCCCACCCCCGCCGTTATCATCACCCCTCTTCCGATCACCTGCCCGCCTGTCATCTGAAACGCCGGATCCAGTATCTCCAGCTCTGCAGGCCGGGAGGCCAGATATTCTGCGCCGAAGAGATCCAGCCACTGGGGCAGGGTAATGATCCCGGCTGCCAGAACCAGAGCCATGAGGACATAGAGAAGGGCGGGACAGTGCCGGCCGCAGAGTATACCGGCGCCCATGACCAGCGAGGCGGAGGGGAGCAGTACGAAGCACAGCGGGGCTGCCAGGGTGATAAAACCGGTGCAGCGGAAGACTGCCGCATAAAATCCCCATCCGTATCCCACCGGGATGACGGTCAGCAGCAGGAATGCTGTCAGGATGGCGCCCATGCGGATCAGCCGGAACCGGGTCGGCGGGATGGCGGCGGTGCTGGTGAGGGTGCCGACGGCCCGGGCCTGTCCGGAGGTGTGGAAGGAGATAAAGAACAGGAGGGCGGTCAGCAGCAGGGGCATGACCCGGGCCATATAGACGCCGAAGCTCCAGGGGGACCAGGGGGCGGTGTTGGCGACGCCCAGGATGATTTCCTGGTTCATGATCCAATAGCTGTAAAAGGCGGTGATCAGGGCCAGGCCCAGGGTGAACCGGTTGGCCAGCAGCCGTCTCAGCTCGTAGGAAAAGATTTTGGCGCAGTGATATTTCGTCAGACTGCCTAGAGTTAAATGGTCTTGATTCAAACGAGATTTATTCAAATGATATTGCTTCAATTTTCTTGACTCCTTCTGCTGATATTTCCTGATTCCGGGCGGACTGAGCCGGGGACGGGGCCAGGGGATTGGCCCCGGTGTCTGCGATGTCTTCCGGCGTAAGGGCCAGCTGTTCTTCTGTCAGGCCGCAGGCGTCCAGGAAGTCCTGCCAGGTGACATAGGGCGGAAGCTCTGTGCCGCCGTTCTGGAACAGTTTCCGCAGGATCTGATCCATCTGTTCTTCTCCTCCTGCCAGCTGCTCAGCTTTCAGGATCTGCAGCGGGGCTTTGGCATAGGTGGAAGCGTCAAAGATCAGGGCGTCCAGGGCGGCGCGCTGGTCTGCCGACAGCACGTCCTGGTATTCCGGATGGCGCAGGTAAAAGTTGTCCAGCATATCCTGGTATTTTTCCTGCCACACTTCTATATAGTTCTGCCGGGCATAGTCCTCGCCTTTCAGTTCTTTCATCATGCGGTAGGTGGCGTAGCAGGTCAGGGCCTCTGCGCTCCAGTCGCTGTTTTCCATGTCGATGGCCATCCGCTGGACGCCCCACCACTGATGGATGATTTCGTGGGCGATGACTTCTGCGGCGCTGCCTCCTTTGGCGGGATCTGTCAGATTTTCGGCGGTGAAGAAGGATTCTCCCATGTAGCTGAGGTTGTCGCTGGCGCCGCCGCCCATGAGGTGGGCGCTGGTCATGACGATGTTCAGGGGATAGTCCTCTGTGTAGGGGAGAGGGCCGTAGTGCTCGGTACAGTATGTGACAACCTGGTGGAGCAGTTCTTCGATATTCATTTCTTCAAATGCCTCCTGATGGTTCCGGCTGTAGCAGAAATAAACGGGAAATTCGGTGCCGGGGATTCGGATCCGCCGGTAATCGCCTGCGAAGATAACGGTCCTGGAGCCCGGGCCGCTGATGTTCCAGAGGGTGGTTCCGTCTCCGTTGTCCTGTGCGATCCGGGGTGTCTGGCCGGAGGAGACCAGTTCCATGCCGGTGGGCAGGGTGACCTGTCCGGTGTAGCTGCAGGATTCTGTTTCCCGGGCTTCCTGGAAGGCCGGCGCCGCGTGCAGGCCGCCCAGGCAGATGTATTCCGGGCTGATCTCATAATAGAGGATGAGGGCGCCGGCATGGGCGGGAATCTGGGGGCTGCACCGGTAGTCGATGATCACATCCAGGATATCATCCTCCGGCAGCTCCACGGCGATGTCTTTCATCAGGATATAATAATCATTGTCCAGGTCGGTGAAGGAAACGGGCTCTCCATTGACGGTGATCTGGCGGATTTCACAGCCGGTGCTGGCCTGGAGCAGATATTCTCCGGCTTTGCCGGCGGAATTGTCCAGCTGGTAGCGCACCTGGCCGTCTACTGCCCCGGCTGCGGTGTCGAACCGGAGATCCAGCCGGGTCTGCTGCAGGAGAAGGCTGGCGGTCTCTTTCTCCTCTCCCATGTAGACGGTGAAGCCGCCTCCGGTGGAGACTGCGCCGGACTCGTCCGGTTCCAGGGGAGATTCGTGATCCATATAGGGCTGACCGGCGAAGAGGAAGGCGCCGCCGGCCACCATGACGGCGGCTGTGATGGGCAGCCAGATTTTCCTCACGTTCCGGATCAGGGAGCCGGGCAGTTTCTTTCCGTGGACGCGAATGCACAGAATGGAAAACAGCCACAGACTGCCGAACCAGAGCAGCCAGATGGCCCGGCTGTAGGCAGCCATACGGTAGATGGCTGTGTTCCCCAGGTCGCCGGAGAATCCCAGGGAGGACAGGTCGATCCAGTAGAGGAGGTAGGTGTCGGTATTCCACGGGCCCAGCCCGATCAGCATCACAGCGGTGAAGGCGATGAAGCTGAGGTCAGCCCGGCGGAAAAGCTGCCAGAATGCGGCAGTCATCAGGATGGCCATCACCGGCATGGGCAGCAGGAAAATGGCGGAAAAACGAAGGTATTCTCCCGGCTGGAAGGAGCTTCCCAGGCTGTATATGGTATAGGGCAGATACAGGGCGGCGACGGCGGCCGCCCAGAGAATGGCTGCCAGCAGCAGGCAGATGGCTTTGACGGCGGCTGCCGTCAGGGGCGGCACAATGCTGTCGGTGATGGATTCCATGTGATACTTTTTCACCCGGTTCAGCTCGTAGACCGTGAGGGCGGAAAAGAGGAATGCGCCGCCCAGCGCCCCGGCCAGCAGCGGGTTGGCCAGCACGACAGCGGCGGTGGTGACAGTTCCTGCCGGCTGCCAGATGCCGTATCCGATCAGAGGGGTGAGGGAGGCGGCCAGCAGGGTCAGCCAGGTGACGGGAGAGCGGAGCAGCCGGAGCCATTCCACCCGCAGATAGGAGAAAAATCTCATGGCCGCTGTCCCTCCTTTTTCATCAGTGTCAGATAGGCTTCCTCCAGCGTGGGCTCGGCGGCGGCGCCGGTGGACCGGCGGATGGCTGCGGTCAGGGCATCCGGGCTGCCGTTGTAGAGGATCCGGCCATGGCTGATAATGATCAGCTGGCTGCAGACAGACTGAATGTCTTCGATGATATGGGTGGAGAGCAGCACCAGCTTTTCTCTGGCGATCCGGGAGAACAGGCTGCGGAAATGGGCCCGTTCCTCCGGGTCCAGTCCTGCGGTGGGTTCGTCGAAAATCAGAAAATCCGGATTTCCCAGCAGGGCCTGGGCGATGCCCACCCGCTGACGCTGGCCGCCGGAGAGGGTGCGGATTCTGGCGCGGCGTTTTTCGGTCAGGTTGACTGCTTCGATCACCTGGTCAATGGCCTGGCGGCTGGAGGGGACAGCCTTCAGCGCGGCCATGTAGTCTAAGAACTGCCAGACGGTCAGCTCATCATAGAGGCCGAAGGACTGGGGCAGATAGCCCAGGCGGGCTTTCAGTTTCTGCTCTCCTTCGGGAAGGGGCGTGCCGTCGGCCAGGATTTTGCCCTTGGTGGGCAGGAGGGCTGCGGTGAGCAGTTTCATAAAGGTGGATTTTCCGGCCCCGTTGGGGCCCAGCAGGCCGATCAGGCTGGGACTTTCCAGCCGCAGGCTGATGTCCTGGAGGGCAGCTTTTCCGTTGGGGTAGGTCATGGAGAGGTCCTGAATCTCAATATTCACAGGTAAACACTTCCTTTCTGTATCATGTGAAGAGAAATCCGGCAGCGCCGTGGGTTCTGTTCTGCAGTGCCATTTCGTCTTCAGGATCAGGATACTATGTGAATATGGAGATTTCTTATTGGAGATATGTGTTTTGTGTGGAGCCCTTTAAGACGGAGGGATTTTTGAATGCTGAGGGAGCGCGCCGGGAGCGGAGCACAGCGGGAGCTGTATCTGAACCATTACGCCCTCGCCGGTATTGGCAATCTGACAGCTGCCTTTGTGTCTGTCCAGAATCATTTTCACCAGATAGAGACCCAGGCCGCTGCCGCCGGACTGACGGTTCCGGGAGGTGTCTGCCCGGTAAAAGGCTTCGAACAGGTGAGGGAGGGCCTCCTCCGGGATGCGGACGCCGGTATTTTCCACTGTCAGCAGGGCCTGTTCCCCATGGAAGCCGACGGCAGCGCCGGCGCTGACGGCGACGCGGATCTCACCGCCTTCCGGTGAGTAGAAGGCGGCATTGGACAGGATGTTGCGGACGGCTTTTTCCAGCTGGGACCGGTTCCCGCTTACCCACAGGGGTTCGGTGGTGTCTGTGGTCATGAGGCGCAGGTTTCGCTGGCGGAACAGGTCGTCGTAGGCATCCAGGCAATCGCGGGTCAGGGCGGAGAAGGAGAGGGGCTCTGTTTTGGCTTCTCCGCCGGCGGTTTCCAGGCGGGAGACTGCCAGCAGCTCCTGCACCAGCCCTTCCATCTGGCTCATCACGGCCAGGCTGCGGGCCAGGTACCGGTCCCGGTCGGCGTATACGCCGATTCCGTCCAGCATGCCGGTCAGCTGGCCTTTTACAATGGTGATGGGGGTTTTCAGCTCGTGAGAGGCGGCGGAAAAAAAGCGCAGCCGCTGCTGCTCCAGCTCCCGGGCCCGGCTGAAATCCTCCTGCAGCTGCCGGTTGGCGGTTTTCAGTTCTTCCATAGCGGCGGACAGTTTATCTGACAACTGGTTCAGACTGGCGGCAAGGGCGCCGATTTCGTCTTCCCGCCGCTCATCGCAGCGCCAGCTGAAATCCAGACCGCACATTTTTCGGGAGATCCTGCTGATGCCCACGATGGGACGGGTGATCATGGAGGCATAGAGGATGGAGCTGAGAGCGGAGATCACCAGGATGATGGCAGTCAGCCACGGCCAGATCCTGCCCAGGGCTTCTGCCGCCTGGTTGATGGCCTCCGCGCTGCCCACTACTGTCAGCTGGTATACATCCTCCGATGAAGCAGAAAAGGAAAATGTGGAGGAAATCGCCTGCATGGCACCGTTGTTGTCTTCGTCAGCCGGGGCGGATTCACGGACAGACTGAATATTCAGCAGCTGGTTTCCGGCGGTGTCGGTGATGCTGATATGGGCGTTCTGCTCTGCGGCGAACCGGATCAGCAGGTCTTCGCAGTCTTCCAGGCTGGAACTGCTTAGCTGCCGGATCAGGTCTTCTGTCTCCAGGGCCAGGGCCTGGTTCAGATCAGCGGTATAGGTGATGGGCATCATCCAGGTGATGAGGCCGTAGGTCAGGACGCAGGCACAGATCAGCAGCAGACATGTCAGCAGGCAGATTTTAGCAGTCAGGCTGCGGCGTATGTTTTGAATCAGCTTTATCAATGCGGTATCCCACCCCTCGTATGGTTTCAATATAGTCTACATGCAGCTTTTTCCGGAGGTTTTTGATGTGGGTGTCCACGATGCGTTCATCTCCGTAGAAATCATAGCTCCAGATCCGGTTCAGGAGCATCTGCCGGGTCAGCACCCGTCCCTGGTTCTGCAGCAGGGTTTTCAGAAGCTCGAATTCCCGCTGGGTCAGATCAGCCGGCATCCCTTTTACTGTCACTTTATACCCTTCCGGGTCCAGGGTCAGATCCTGATAGGTGATCGTATGAGCAGCGGCGGCGCCGGCTGTCCTGCGCAGGACGGCTTCTACCTTGCGCAGCAGGACGGGGATGGAGAAGGGCTTGGTGACATAGTCGTCAATGGTCAGGGAGAAGCCTTTCAGCTGGCTGGCTTCGCTGTCCAGAGCGGTCAGCATGATGATGGGGATGTCAGATTCGCCCCGGATGATCTGGCAGACCTGCCAGCCGTCCAGCCGGGGCAGCATCAGGTCCAGCAGCACCAGATCCACATGGGAGGCGCGAAACAGTGAGACTGCCTCATCCCCGTCCGGCGCGGTGATGGTACGGTAGCCTGCGTCCTCCAGATAGGTCTGCAGCAGCTCCCGGATATCAAAGTCATCTTCAACAATTAAAATAGAAAGCATGGATTTCACCTCGCTGGAAGTATAGCACATATTTTTGAATTTTGTGTGGAGAGAATTATAATGTTGAATGGAACAGGCTGCCCATGCTATAATGCCCATGAGTGATTTGATTCCCCGGATCGTTTGGGAATATCGGCTGGTGTCTGCCGGTCCGGGGCGGATAAATGTGATGATATAAGGAGCAGAAGGTTATGAGGCAGTTTGTCAGGAGAAACAGGAGCAGTATGTTGGCTGCTCTGGTCGGGATGGGAATTTTTGCGGCCATTTATGGCGTCAGGATTTTGAATCCTCTGTATATCGACTGGCTGTACAGCGGAGGTGATTTATCCCAGCATTATCTGGGCTGGAAAGGGTTCCGGGAGGCGGCATGGACATTCCCCATCGGCTTGACAGACAGGCTGATCTATCCCTTTTCTTCCAGTGTGATTTTTACAGATTCGATCCCGCTGCTGGCGGTTTTCTTTAAATTGCTGTCGCCGCTGCTGCCGGCGGATTTTCAGTATTTCGGCCTGTGGGGAATCGTGTGCTATGGATTGAATGGGGCTGTGTCTGCAAAGATTTTGAGAAAATATCTGAAAAGTGATCTGCAGGCAGTGACAGGCAGCGTGTTTTTTATCCTTTCTTTTCAGGTGGTATTTCGGATGTATGTCCATACGTCCCTGGCAGCCCACTGGATTATTTTGCTGGCGATTCTGTTCTGTGTTTACCGGGATTCGGTCTTTGCCTCGGTTAAGTCCAGAGTGCTGATGTGTGTGCTTCTGGGGATTGTGTGCAGCGGGGTCCATATGTATTTTCTGCTGATGTGCGGGATTATCCTGTTGGGATTTGCCCTTCTGGATTTTCTGGAAAACCGGGATGTCAGAAGGCCGGCGTTGATTCTGCTGGTATATATAGCGGCGGCTGCGGGAAATATTTTTATTTTAGGAGGTTTTTCCGCCGGCGGGATGGATTCCGGCGGCCTGGGCGAGTATAGCTTTAATCTGAACGGCTTTTTTAATTCTATGGGATACGGACGTTTCCTGCCGGAGCTGTTTCATACCAGCGGGCAGGTGGAGGGATTCGCATATGTGGGCGCCGGGATTTTGCTGATGCTGCTGATTGCCTGCCTGAATCTTCTGGTTTATAAGATCCGCTCCGGAGGGAGGGGAAAGCGGCTGTTTTCCCGGTACACGCTGATTTGTTTTGGGCTGGTTAATCTGGCAGCAGTGATTGTGGCGGCTTCTCCTGGGGTGAATTTTGGAAATGTCACATTGTGGGAATGGCCGGTTCCTGACTGGCTCCGGGATATCTGGTCGGTTTTTCGGGCGTCCGGGCGGATCGCCTGGATTGGCGTTTACTGTCTGATGCTGTTCGCCCTCTGCGCAGATGCCAGAATCATTGCGAAAGGATGGAAAACAGGAATTCTGATGCTCTGCCTGGCCATTCAGCTGATGGACATTTTCCCCTTTGTACAGTCTGTGCGCCAGCGCTTTTCGGAAACGGCAGTTTATCAGAGTCCGCTGCAGGATCAGACATGGCAGCTGATTGGGGAGGATGAAAAAATTCAGCATGTGATATTAATTCCCGGCCTGCCATGGGAGGAGCAATATCATCTGGCGGTCTGGGCACTGGATTATGGGATGACATTAAACGATTTCCATATGGGACATGAGGCCGGTGAAGAGCAGGCTTTTGCGCAGCTGGAGCAGGATCTGGCAGAGCCGCGGGAGGACAGGGTGTATATATGGCGCAGTGACAATACGGCAGAGTGCCTGAATTATGATCTGTACTATTATGCCTGTGATCAGTATATTGTGGGACTGGCAGAGCCGCTGGAGGGAGTGGAGCCCCTGGCGGAAGATGACAGCAGACTGGGCAGCTTTTCTTATTCGTTTGCCGGACAGTATCTGCTGAATGGGGCGGATGAGAATGGAATCCGTACATTGAACCCGGGCGGGAGTTCTTTCGGGCCGTATCTGAATATGGCGGCAGGCCGGTATCAGGTGACAATAGAAGGGGAGCATCTGGATGGCGGGACATTTTCAATTGCTTACAGCAATGGCGATCTGCTAATTCCGCTGGTGGAATATGAGCAGACAGAAAACCGGGTAACCTTTTCTTTTGAACTGGATAAACGGATTTCTGATGTGGAGGTGGTCATCGTCAATGAGCAGGAGGATATCCTGATATTAAATCGGATTCAAATTGAACCTGCCTATTGAAAAAGCAGGTATTTTCCACTATACTGTAGTTATTAAATCGAATAGGAGAGTGACAGTTATGGCACGTACCAAAGGATCTAAAAATAAAGCATCCGGAATGACAGTTGATGAGCGGATCGCCGCGGTAAACGCGGAGCTGGAATCTCTGCAGGAGCAGGTGAAGGAGAAAAAGGCGAAGCTGAAACAGCTGATGGCGGAAAAGGATGAGGCTGATCAGAAGCGGATTCTGGCCGCGGTAGCTGCCAGCGGGAAATCCGCGGATGAAGTGATCGCAATGCTGAATGAGAGCGGAGCGAAGGAGAATACAGAGGAAATGAAGGAGGCAGAATAACCGGAAGGCAGTCAGCGGTCTGTCTGTTGGGCGGTTATTTTGCCGCATGTCAGTGATAAAGTCCTGTGCGGAAGACGGCATATGCCTGTCTGTGCCGGGACTTTTTATTTTGCCTGACGGGGATTTTGGGTTTCATCGTCCGATCCCCCGATTCGAAACCAAACAAAAAGTTTTGAATAAGTGATGGATTTCATAAAAAAAGTGTATTAACAGGGTGGTTTGCTATTTTTTTTAATTAAAACCAGACAAAAAGTTTTAAAAAAGCATTGACACAAAACAAAAAGTTTGGTATTATGATGGCAGAGATAAGAAAAGAGAGCATTAAGAGGTACCGCTTGATGAAAATGGATGATAAACATATAAACGCTGACTTTTTCCATCGGATGATGGATATGCTGGAGCAGCAGCTGGGGAAGAATACGGAGATTGTTCTTCATGACTATGAGAAGGGATATGACCATACGATTGTCGATATTCGCAATGGGCATATTACAGGGCGTCAGATCGGAGGTCCGGGAAGCAACCTGGGACTGGAGGTTTTATCCGGCACGACAGAAAATGGGGATAAATATAATTACATTACAAAGCTGCCTGACGGCAGATATTTACGGTCTTCCTCCCTTTATATCCGGGATGAAGCGGGAAACGCAGTGGGATGCCTGTGTATCAATACAGACATCAGTGAAACGCTGCGGATGGAACAGTTTTTAAAAGACATGAACCGGTGCGACCTGAGCCAGTCGGAGGATGAGATTTTCGTGACGGATGTCAATCAGCTGCTTGACTGTATTATCAAAAAAACCCAGGAGAATATCGGAAAACTGCCGGCGGATATGAACCGGGATGATAAAATTGAATTTGTCAGGCAATTGAACCAGAAGGGGGCTTTTCTGATTACAAAATCAGGGGAGCGGGTACAGGAATATCTGGGGATCTCCAAATATACATTGTATCATTATCTGGATCTGATAAAAAACCAGAAAAAGGATTAAATATATTTTGTAACTGCATATTTAAAATTTCATACCCATAACAACGGTGTTAGCTGCAAAGGTTTTTCAATTGTTGCTATGGGTATTTTTGCACCCAAAATTCAGGAAAAAGGAGGAAATGATTATGAAGCTGAAAGGGAAAATCGCGGTGATAACAGGATCTGGCGCGGGACATGGCATGAGCCGGGGATTTCCTGAGATTTACGCGAAAGAAGGGGCGGATCTGGTATTAAATTACTATGGAGATGATCCGGAAAAAATGGCAGAATTTAAGAGAGAGCTGGAGGATTTGGGCAGCCGGGTAATTTTGCTGGAGGGAGATATCTCCAGACCGGAGACAGCAGAGAATCTGATTGAAACAGCGATTCAGACGTTTGGAAGAATTGATATTCTGCTAAATGTGGCAGGAATATCGAATCCCAAACTGTTAGTCGATATGACGCTGGAAGACTGGAATCGTATGCTGGAGGTGGATCTGACCAGCTGCTTTTTAACCTGTAAATATGCTGTTCCATATATGATACAGCAGCGGTTCGGAAGAATTATCAATCTTTCATCTCAAATTGCTCAGAAGGGCAGTGTGGAGCATTGTCATTATGCGGCGGCGAAGGCGGGACTGATCGGTTTTACAAAGTCTCTGGCCAGAGAAGTGGGGCAGTATAATATAACAGTAAACTGTATTGCGCCGGGGCCGATTGAAACACAGCTGATGGGAGTCGTCAGTGATGAATGGCGCAGACAGAAGGAATCCGAACTGGTGCTGCCCAGGTTCGGAGAACTGGAGGAAATCCTACCTACGGCCGTGTTTCTGGCGGCGGAGCCGGATGGCAATCTGTATACCGGGCAGACCCTGGGTCCCAATCTGGGTGATGTGATGATGTAAAAGGGTATGTTTGAAATGGGGGATGTAAAATGGATCATGCACAGGATGATGTTTTATTGCAGACATTTCATATCGGAAAATCTTACTCTGGCAATGTGGTTTTGCGTGACGTGAATTTGTCGGTGAAGAGAGGTGAAATTCACGCGCTGATGGGAGAGAACGGGGCGGGCAAATCTACTTTGGTAAAAATTATCACCGGAGTGGTAAAGCCTAACACGGGGTCTGTAACCTATGAAGGAAGGCCGCTGAATATTACTCATCCCAGTGAAATATTTGATCTGGGAATCGGAATTGTTTATCAGGAATTTAATCTGATGCCGGATCTGACAGTGGCGCAGAATATCCTGATTGGCAGAGAGCCCCAGAGCTGGTTTAAAGGTTTTCTGAATGAACGAAAAACGATTCAGCGTGCCAGAGAAGTGCTGGAGGAACTGGAATGCGGAATTGATCCGGAACGTAAGGTGGAGGAACTGAGTGTGGCGGAGCAGCAGATGGTGGAGATCGCGAAATCCCTGTCCTATAACTGCCGGCTGCTGATTATGGACGAGCCTACGGCGGCCCTGACAGAAAATGAGATTGAAATCCTGTTCCGGATTCTTCGCAAACTAAGGGAGAAAGGAGTAGCGATTATTTATATTTCTCACCGGATGAGCGATCTGGATGCCATTGTGGATACAGTCAGCGTGCTGCGGGATGGTGAACTGATCAGCACCAGGCCATACCGTCCGGATCAGAAGGATCAGATGATCTGCGAGATGGTGGGAAGGGATCTGACACAGCAATTCCCTCCCAGACCGGATTATCAGGCGGGACCGGTGACACTGGAGGTTTCTCACCTGAGCGGAGGAAACCGACTTCATGATATTTCCTTTCAGGCCCGGCAGGGAGAAATTCTGGGAATCGCCGGCCTGATGGGAGCCGGGCGTACCGAACTGATGCGGGCAATTTTTGGCGCTTATCATAAGAGCGATGGAACAATTCAGGTGGATGGACATGAAAGGGTGATCCGTTCGCCGGAGGATGGCATACGGGCCGGAATTGCCTATCTGACAGAAGACAGGAAAAAAGACGGATTGTTTTTGGGGCTGTCCATTAAAGAAAATATGATTTCTGCCAGCTATGATCAGTTTTCCCGAAGGGGATTTATGAATGACCGCAGGGCGGAAAAGGCCATTGAAGCGTATGGGGCCCGGCTGAGCATTAAGATGCATGATTCCAGGCAGGCTGCCGGTACGCTGTCAGGCGGAAACCAGCAGAAGGTCATGGTGGCAAAATGGCTGTGCAGTCAGGCACAGATCATGATTTTTGACGAACCTACCAGGGGGATTGATGTAAAATCCAAATATGAAATTTACGAACTGATGTATGAACTGGTGCAAAAGGGTTTGACAATCATTATGATTTCCTCGGAAATGCCGGAGCTACTGGGGATGAGCGACCGGATTCTGGTGATGAATAATGGGCGTATCACCGGTGAACTATGCAGGGAAGATGCGACACAGGAGAAGATATTGCAGTATGAAATGATGGAGGTGCAGGCAAATGGAGCTGGCGAAAAGAGTGAAATTAGATAAAAAACGAATTAACATGCAGCTGGTGGTAATATCCATCGGCCTGGTGCTGCTGATGATTTTTTTCTCGCTGAATACAGATAAATTTCTTACCCAGAGAAATCTGCTGAATATTGCCCTGCAGACGTCCGTGGCAGTGCTGCTGGCAATTGCGGAGACCCATGTGATTATCACCGGCGGAATTGATCTGTCAATTGGTTCTATCTCAGCGGTAGCAGGTATGACAGCGGCACTGGCAATTAACCAGGGAATGTCAGTAACGGTTTCCATTTTTCTGGGGCTGCTGACCGGAGTTGCCTGCGGCGCCCTGAACGGACTGACTGTTACGGTGCTGGGCATTGTGCCGTTTATTGCCACACTGGGAACCAACAGTATCATGCGGGGGCTGATTTATGTGATGCTGAATGGGATTCCGCTGTCCGCTTCTTCCGCAGGGGAGGCATTTACCTGGATCGGACAGGGAAAGCTGGGCGGATGGCTCCCATATCCGGTTTTATTTATGACAGTGATTGCCGTGATCGCCGTCATTGTAATGAAAAAATCGAAATTCGGCAGAATGATCTTTGCCATCGGAAGCAATGAAGATGCCGCGTTTTTGTCGGGCATTAAAGTAAAAATGGTGAAATTCAAAGTATATTTGCTGTGTGGTTTCCTTTGTTCTCTGGCGGGGATTATCCTGACATCCAGAGTGGCATCGGCATCGCCTACAGCAGGGGAAGGAGACGAGACTTATGCGATTGCGGCTGCCGTCATCGGAGGCGCAAGCCTGTCAGGAGGAAAAGGCAACCTGATCGGCACCATTATCGGCGCGTTTATCATTGGTGTGCTGAACAACGGACTGAACCTGATCGGCTTGAGTTCTTTCTGGCAGCAGGTAGCAGTGGGTGCGGTGATTATACTGGCAGTATTTATGGATGTGATTCGGGTGAAGCTGAAAAATCAGTGATGTGTATATTTGGCTCATCAGCAGCTTCGGCTGCATGAGATAAAAAAGTCTGCAAAGGAGAGAAGGATAATGAAAAGTATGAAAAAATGGGTGGCTTTATTCATGGCAGCAGCAATGATGCTGTCTCTGGCAGGATGTGCTTCTGGTGATACGGGGAGCGAAACGACAGCGGCGTCTGACCAGACAGCAGCAGGCGCGCAGGAGACGGAGGCTGCGGCCGATAACGGGGAGAAAACGATGACAATCGGCCTGATTCCCCAGTCTACTCTTTTTGTATTTTATGATTATGTACAAAAAGGCGCGAATGACGCGGCGGCTGAGGCAGGCTATACCATTAACTATCAGGGTACTACCACAGATACAGATGGAACGGGGCAGAGGAAGATTGTGGAAGATATGATGGTAAGCGGCATTGATGCCCTGGCTATTTCCGCGACCAATCCGGATGCGGTGAATGACCTGCTGAAATCCCTGGAGGTGCCTGTAGTGGCATGGGATTGTACACTGGATCCGGACGCGATTGTAACAACCGTATCGGTGGATCATTATAAAGCTTCTGCGGCAGTGGCGGAGTATGTCATGGAACAGTGTCCAGAGGGCGGCAAGTTTGCCGTGATTTCCACCAATGCGGGAAACGCAGTGATTCAGCAGCGGGAACAGGGCTTTATGGATACGCTGGCGGCTGCGGAGGGCTATGAGTGTATCGGGCCATTTTATACGGATGGCGATCTGGAGAAAACCGCGAATACAACCCAGGATCTGCTGATGGAGAATGAAGATCTGAAGGGAATCTTTATGGTGAATGAAGGAACAACTGAGGGCGCCTGCCAGGTGATCGCCAATGAGGGCAGAGAAGATCTGGTGATATTCGGCTATGATACTTCGGAATCGCTGATTCAGTATGTATATGACGGTGTTCTGGATGGTATGGTTTCCCAGAATCCTTACGGACTGGGGTATAACGCTGTTAAACAGGCGATTGCGGCAGCAGAGGGCCAGACGGATTTTCCGGAATTTATCGAAAATGAGTATGTTCTGGTGACCAGTGATAATATTCATGATCCGGATATCATCCAGATCCTGGATCCGATCGGCACGATGAATTTAGAGTAATTTTATATGGATGATATGCGATGTGAGGAAACTGACAATGAAATTTGATCTGATTATATCCAATGGACTGACTGTGATGGAGACGGAGACCGGTTATATGGATATTGGTATCTGCGGGGAAAAAATTGCCGCTATCCTTCCCGGGGACAGCGGCCGAAATCCCAGAGAACTGGCTGACAGGGTTATGGATGCTTCCGGATGTTATGTTATGCCGGGGGGAGTTGATACCCATACCCATTTTTTTGAACCAGGAGCGGATTACAGGGAAGATTTTTATTATGGAACGATGGCAGCTGCCAGCGGCGGCTTTACGACAGTGATGGAAATGCCTAACAGCAATCCGGCGGTGACAGATCCGCATAGCTTTTTGCTGAAAAAGGGATTAGCTGAAAAAAAGGCGGTCGTGGATTTTGCTTTGTGGGCGGGGGCTGTCGCCGGCAATGAAAAGGAGCGGGAGCAGTTAAAAGCGCTGGGATGCGCAGCGTTTAAAGGATTTACCCTGGATGCCGGACCTTCTTTCCCGTGGCTGGATACAGAGGGGCAGATGGAAGCGATGTCGCAGATTTCCGGTATGAACCGGGTGCTGGGATTTCACGCGGAAGATCCGGCGGTGGTGCAAGGCCTGCGACGCAGGTACAGCAGCCAGCCATGGAGTTTAGAACTGCACGAAAAAGCCCGGCCTTACTATGGAGAGCTGGCGGCGATACAGCAAATTATTCTTTTTGCAAAAGAAACCGGCTGTCCGGTACATATCTGCCATCTCTCTATTCCGGAGGGAGCAGAACTGATCCGGCAGGCCAAAGCTGAGGGAGTAGATATTACAGCGGAGAGCTGTTCTCACTATTTTCTTCTGAATACAGAAAATGCGTCTCAATTCGGTACCTATGGGCTGATTCAGCCTCCGCTCAGAAACAGGGAGAGAATGGAGCGTCTGTGGGAATATTTATTTGACGGGACAATTGACTATCTGGGAACGGATCATGCGCCTTATACAGAGCAGGATAAGGAACCGGAAGGCGGCAGCGGATGGGACGCGCCGGGAGGAGCGCCTTCGATTGACACGGCTCTGCCGCTGATGTTTGATGAAGCAGTATTAAAGCGGGGGATGAGTCCGGTTCAGTTTGCCCGCCTGAGCGCTACAAACGGGGCAAAACGGTTTTCCCTGTATCCCAGAAAAGGCAGCATTCATATTGGGGCTGACGCAGATCTCATATTGATTGATCCAAGCGTGACGTGGGAGATTGACAGGAAACGCAGTTTTTCCAAAACGAAAAATACCCGGTTTCCCTATCAGGGAAGAATCGTAAACTGCGGCGTGGCGGCTACGCTGGTGCGGGGAAAGGTTGTCTATGATCACGGAAAGATCGTGGTTCAGCCGGGATACGGAAAGTTTCAGAGACCCTGGTAAGACGGCCTGGGAGGATTTGTGTATGCGGCGAAATGCGGCGAACAAAAAGGATAAGGTGGTGATGAGTAAAATGAAAATAAAAATAGACGGTGAACGTTTATGGAACAGAGAACAGGAAATCGGAGAATATGGAAGAGACCCGAGGGGAGGCATCAGCAGATTTGCGTGGACGCCGTCCTACCGGGAGGCGGCTGTTCTGCTGATGAAATGGATGGAAGAAGCCGGCCTGAAAGTTCGGGTGGACGCAGTGGGCAATATTTATGGCAGGTATGAGGGGCAGGAACCGCTGCCTCCTGTCCTGACCGGTTCTCATCTGGACACAGTTCCCATGGGCGGAAAATTCGATGGGCTGGCCGGCATTATGACGGCTCTGGAGGCGCTGACAGCTATGAAAGAGCATGGGTATCAGCCGCGGCGCCCGATTGAGATGATTGCCTTCATCAATGAGGAGGCCAGTCAGTTTCTGGGCGGCCATTTCGGCAGCAAAGCAATCTGCGGAATGCTGCCGGCAGATTATGCCCGTACTTCCGCTGACAGAAATACGGGAAAAACAATGAGAGACGCAATGCTGGAATATGATATGGGTCTGGAGCCGGATCATTTTGAGAAAGCATTGATAAAAAAGGAAGATTATTTCGCTTTTATTGAACTGCATATTGAGCAGGGGAAATACCTGCTGAAGAAAGGGATTCCGGTGGCGGTAGTAGATGACATCGCGGGGATTCACCAGTTTTACATAACATTTTACGGGGAATCGGCCCATGCCGGAGGAATGGCGATGGAGGACCGGCACGATGCGCTGGCGGCAGCTGCGCAGACAGCCTGTGAGGTAGAACGTCTGGCGCTGACATCCGGATCGCCCACCAGAGGGACAGTAGGTTATATGGAAGTGGAGCCGAATGAACATAATATCGTAGCCAGCCGGGTAACGTTTTCTGTAGACTTCCGTGAGGCAGAGGACGAGATCTGGAAACGGCTGTATCAGGATGTGATCGCTTATGCAGAAAAGCAGTGTGAGACGCGGGGGCTGACCTTTGAAACAAAGGTTACCATCAGTACGCCTCCCTGCCATTGTCATCCTGAACTGAAAAAATTGATTGCCCAGAGTGCCCGGGAAAATCAGATTCCATATATGCATATGGTCAGCTATCCGGCTCATGACGCAATGCAGATGGGCAGACTTTATCCGATGGCTATGATTTTTCTGAGAAGTTCAAATGGCGGTGTCAGCCATTGTCCGGATGAGTATACCACAAGAGAAGATCTGGCGGCAGGCGCGCAGATTTTATGTGATACTCTATATCAACTGAGTCAGATGGATGGGAATTTTTGAGTAAATATATAAAGTGTAAATTCATGAGAGGGAATGTGAAAGATGGAAAGAATTGCAACAGACAGAGCAGCGGCCCCTGGAGGCTGGTATTCTCAGGCATTTCGGGTAGGAGATTTGATTTATACTGCAGGTGTAACAGCGAATGATCCTGTAACCCAGGAATTGATTGGTCCGGGAGATATTGAAGTTCAGACCAGGCAGATTATGAAAAATATGGAACAGATTCTGCTGGCGGCGGGTTCCGACCTGAAACATGTGATTAAAACACTGGTGTTTGTGGCAGATATTGACCAGTTTGATCTGTTTAATGAGGTATACAAGGAATATTTTCCGGAGAATCCTCCGGCCAGAAGTACCATGCAGGTAGGAAAATTCAATCACGGGATGGTGATTGAAATAGAAGCGGTGGCGGTCGCCGCAAAATAAGTGAAAAGTTGAAATAAAACAGGGGACTGTTGGAAAAACAACAGTCCCTGTTTTGCTGTCATTTTTTCCCTGATTATTTAATTTTTTCTTACAAATCCCCCAAACGTATATACAACTTACACTTTGCATTATATAATAATCATATTTCGTCACTGTTCTTTTGCCGGAAAATTTTATACCATTAACAAAAAGGAGTGCTGCATGATGAGAAAACAGGCGGATATGGATTTTCCTGAAAATACAGTTGCCGAAAGATTGCTGCGGCTTCGGACGGTTGCCGGTCTGACCCAGGAGGAACTTTGTGAACAGATCGGCTATACATCCAATTATTATGGCCAGGCGGAGCGGGGAGCGATTCCGCTGTCCCGGAAGCTGGCGGAAAAGCTGCGCGCTTTTTATCATACGACTTATGAGTATCTTTATTACGGAATACGGTCTGACCAGGTGATGGAGGAGTCGGATTATCAGTCGAAGAATATGATGTACCGTTTTCTGGAGAGCTGTACGGAAGAAGAGTGCGATGTGCTGTATCAGATTTCCCAGACTGTGATTTACAGTATGCGTGCCCATGAAAAGAGCCGCAGACAGAATGATGAGGAAAATGCCGCTGACCAGAAGGAGTATATGAAGGAGATTGCATTTAGATGAGAAGAAAACAGAGTGTGGATTTACCGGAGACAACAGTAGCGGAAAGAATGTTCCGGCTCAGAACCCTGGCCGGGCTGACCCAGGAAGAACTGTGTGATCAGATCAGCTATACATCCAATTATTACGGCCAGGCGGAACGGGGAGCGATTCCGCTGTCCCGGAAATTGGCAGAAAAACTGCGGACGTTTTACAACACAACCTATGAGTATCTGTACTATGGCATCCGGGCCGATCAGGTGCGGGAGGAGTCGGATTACATGTATAAAAATAAAATGTATCAGTTTCTGGAGGGCTGTACAGAGGAGGAATGTGACGCGCTGTATCAGATTTCCCAGGTGGTAATCCGCAGCCTGCGGAACAGCAGAAATTCTACTGACGGGGATTGTTGACCCAGGAGCGGCGGAACTGGCTGGGAGACATCCCTTCCACCCGGCGGAACATCCGGGCGAAGTAGTTGCCGTCCTCCATGCCGCATTCGGCGCCGATGCTTTCGATGGTCCGGTCGGTGAAACGCAGAAGCTGTTTGGCCCGGGTGACCCGCAGCTGCAGGAGGTAATTGCTGATGGACAGGCCGAACTGTTCCCTGAATACCCGGGTCAGGTAATATTTATTGATATAAAAGGTTTCGGCCAGCTGGTCCAGCAGGATTTTTTCGTGAAAATGGGTGTCAAGATACTCCTTAACCAGCAGCAGGTTCTGCTTTTTGGCGGAAAGGTTCCGGTTTTCCGGGTGCCAGCTCTCTTCCATGAGGAGGGTCAGCAGCCCGGTGATTTTTTCATAAATGCGCATATCACGTATATAATCTGAAGAATCGGCGGTCTGATACAGGTCGTCCAGCAGCTGTTCATAGGGATGAAGGCTGACGGGATGGAAGGCTGTACGGCCGCCCCGTTCTGTATATTTATCATAAATATCGGCCATATTAGGACCGTAGAAATGAATCCATTTCAGCTGCCACAGGTTTTCCGAGGTCTGGTGGGAGTAGGGGCTGCGGCAGTCCAGAAAGACGCAGTCTCCCGCCTGAAGCCTGTGGACTGTTTCATGATATTCCAGTGTCCCTGACCCTGTCAGGACGATGAAAAATAAAAAGGACATCAGGTGATCCCGCTTGCTGGTATGGGGCTGTTTTGCCTCCAGCCTGCCGATTTCCTGCAGGTGAATCAGGCTGGTCCTGGCAAAGGCGGAGGGGGTGTACAGGATACGGCTGGAAGAGACCAGATCGCCGTGAAACATGGATGTCTGTGCCATAGGATGCTCCTTTCCGGTGTGGTTTTGCTCTGCTTCCGGCCCATTATATCATAAAAAGTCAATATCATGCTAGTATTGTCCAATATAATGCCTTATTTTTTTGAACCGGTGGGGATAAAATAGGAAAAGATCATAAAAGACGGTGTTTCGCGGGTCTTGAAATTTTAAGAAAGTTGAGGAAAGTATATGAAAAAGGCGTTAATCACAGGAGTTACAGGGCAGGATGGCTCTTATCTGGCGGAGTTTCTGCTGGAGAAGGGGTATGATGTGCATGGCATGATCCGGCGGTCTTCCGTGGACTACCGGGAGCGGATCGCCCATCTGGAGGGACAGAAGAATTTCCACCTTCATTATGGAGATCTCAGTGATTCCATGAGCCTGATCGCCATCATCGGAAAGGTGCGTCCCGATGAAATTTATAACCTGGCTGCCCAGAGCCACGTCCAGGTATCCTTTGATGTGCCGGAGTATACCGCTGATGTGGTGGCCACCGGCGTGCTGCGGGTTCTGGAGGCTGTCAGAGTCTGCGGCCTGGCGGAAACCTGCCGTATTTATCAGGCTTCTACCTCTGAGCTTTATGGAAAGGTAGAGGAAGTGCCTCAGAATGAAAATACCCCCTTCCATCCGTACAGTCCTTACGCGGTGGCAAAGCAGTACGGTTACTGGATCGTAAAGGAGTACCGGGAGGCTTATAACATGTTCTGCTGTTCCGGCATCCTGTTCAACCATGAGTCAGAGCGCCGCGGGGAAACCTTTGTGACCAGAAAGATTACCCTGGCCGCTGCCCGGATCAAGCAGGGCAAGCAGGAGAAGCTGTACCTGGGCAATCTGTCCAGTCTCCGTGACTGGGGGTATGCCAAGGACTATGTGGAGTGCATGTGGCTGATTCTCCAGAATGACAAGCCGGAGGATTTCGTCATTGCCACCGGAGAGCAGCACTCTGTCAGGGAATTCTGCCAGCTGGCCTTCCATTATGCCGGCATTGAGCTGGAGTTTACAGGCGAGGGCCTGGAAGAGAAGGGTATCGACAAGGCGACGGGAAAGGTGGTCGTGGAGGTTTCTCCGGACTTCTACCGTCCCACTGACGTGGTAAATCTGTGGGGCGATCCGACGAAGGCGAAGACCATGCTGGGCTGGAATCCCACAAAGACCAGCTTTGAGGAGCTGGTGCGTCTGATGGTGGACCATGATATGAAGAAGGTGGCCGCAGAGCGGGCTGAGGAGCATATTCAGTGCAATCTGGAGGAATATCTGGAGAAAGGGGTCGTGAAATAATTATGATGGAAAAAGACGCAAAAATTTATGTGGCAGGCCACCGGGGCATGGTGGGTTCCGCTATCGTGCGGGAGCTGGAGCGTCAGGGCTATACCAATATTATTACACGCACCCATAAAGAACTGGATCTGTGCCGCCAGGAGGCTGTGGAGAAGTTTTTCGCGGAAGAAAAGCCGGAGTATGTTTTTCTGGCGGCGGCGAAGGTAGGCGGCATCGTGGCCAATGAGGAGGCCCTGGCTGACTTTATGTATGACAATATGATCCTGGAGATGAATGTGATCCATTCCGCATGGCAGAATGGCTGCAAAAAGCTGGAATTCCTGGGTTCCTCCTGTATCTATCCCAGGATGGCGCCCCAGCCGATGAAGGAAAGCTGCCTGCTGACCGGTGAGCTGGAAAAAACCAATGAGGCCTATGCTCTGGCGAAGATTTCCGGATTAAAATACTGTGAGTTTCTGAACCGTCAGTATGGGACGGACTATATTTCGGTGATGCCTACCAATCTGTATGGCCCCAATGATAATTACCATCCCACCCACAGCCATGTGCTGCCTGCCCTGATCCGCCGGTTCCATGAGGCGAAGGAGCAGAACCTGCCCTATGTAACCTGCTGGGGAGACGGAAGCCCCCTGCGGGAGTTCCTGTATGTGGACGATCTGGCGAACCTGTGCGTATTCCTGATGAACCACTACAGCGGCAATGAGACGGTCAATGCCGGCACCGGGAAGGAGCTGACCATTAAGGAACTGACAGAGCTGGTGGCAAAAGTGATCGGCTATCACGGAGAGATCCGCTGGGATCCCAGCAAGCCCAACGGAACCCCCAGAAAGCTGCTGGATGTGTCCAAAAGCGCAGCCATGGGCTGGCATTATCAGACAGAGCTGGAGGACGGTATCCGTCTGGCTTACGAAGATTTTCTGAACAATCCCATGCGGGCGGAGCGGTAATTTCAGAAGGGAAAGGAGCTGCATCATGCATATTGTGTTGCTTTCGGGCGGTTCCGGAAAGCGGCTCTGGCCGCTGTCCAACGATATCCGCTCCAAACAGTTTATCAAGATTTTCAAAAAGGAAAACGGTGAATATGAATCCATGGTACAGCGGGTTTACCGGCAGATCCGCCGGGCGGACCCGGAGGCTTCGGTGACCATCGCTACCTCAAAAACCCAGGTATCTGCCATCCATAACCAGCTGGGTGAGGACGTGGGAATCTCTGTAGAGCCATGCCGGCGGGATACCTTTCCGGCGATTGTGCTGGCCTGCGCCTGGCTGCGGGATGTAAAGGGAGTTCCGGAGGATGAGGCTGTGGTGGTATGCCCGGTGGATCCCTATGTGGAGGATGATTATTTCCGGGCGCTGGTGGAGCTTCAGAAAGCAGCCCAGAGGGGGAACGCAAATCTCTCTCTGATGGGCATCGAGCCATCCTACCCCAGTGAGAAATACGGTTATATCATTCCCGCTGACAAGGGACAGATCAGCTCTGTGAAGGCCTTTAAGGAAAAACCGGACGCAAAGACTGCCGGAGAATATATCGCCCAGGGCGCTCTGTGGAACGGCGGCATTTTTGCCTTCCGTCTGGGCTACGTGCTGGAAAAAGGACGGGAACGGATGAATTTTACGGATTATGATGATCTGTATTCCAGATACGGTTCCATGGAGAAAATCAGCTTCGATTACGCGGTGGCGGAACAGGAGCCCAGCCTTCAGGTGATGCGGTTCGGCGGCCAGTGGAAGGATATGGGTACCTGGAATACCCTGACAGAGGCCATGGAGGAGCCATGCATCGGTGATGCGGTGCTGGGAGAGGGCTGTGAAAATGTCCATGTGGTCAATGAACTGGATGTCCCTGTGCTGTGTATGGGCCTGAAGGATGTGGTGGTTTCTGTCAGCTCGGAGGGCGTGCTGGTGTCGGACAAGGAGAAATCCAGTTACATCAAGCCTTATGTGGACCGGCTGGATCAGCAGGTGATGTTTGCGGATAAATCCTGGGGCAGTTTCCGGGTATTGGATATCGAGGATGAGAGTATGACCATCAAGATTATCCTGAATCCCGGCCACCGGATGAATTATCACAGCCATGACCGGCGGGACGAGGTGTGGACTGTCATATCCGGCCAGGGCCGTACCATCGTGGACGGGATGGAGCAGCCGGTACGGGCCGGTGATGTGATTACCATGCAGGCAGGATGCAGACATACGATTATCGCCGACACAGAGCTGAAGGTGATCGAGGTACAGCTGGGCAAGGAGATTAGCGTACATGACAAACACAAATACGAGCTGGAGCAGTGAGGGCAGTCTGCCTTTTCTGCTGAAGCCCCAGGGGAAGGATTATCTGTGGGGCGGAAACCGGCTGAATGATGATTTTTCAAAAAATATCGATCTGTCGCCCCTGGCGGAGACCTGGGAGTGCTCGACCCATCCGGACGGTCCCAGCACAGTGGCCAGTGGGCCGGATGCCGGCAGACTGCTGCCGGACGTGCTCAGGGAACACCCGGAGTACCTGGGCACCCACCCGAAGACAAAGGGCGAGCTGCCGATTCTGATTAAATTTATCGATGCTTATAAAGATCTGTCAGTTCAGGTCCATCCTGATGATGCCTATGCCAGAGTCCATGAAAACGGGTCCCTGGGAAAGACGGAAATGTGGTATGTGCTGGACGCCAGCAAAGGAGCCCAGCTGGTATATGGATTCTATCACGATATAGACAGAGAGACCCTGAAAAAAAGTCTGAAGGACGGAACGGTGGAAAAATATCTCCAGAAGGTCAAGGTGCAGAAGGATGATGTATTCTATGTGGAACCGGGTACGGTACATGGCATCGGCGCCGGCGCGCTGATTGCGGAAATCCAGGAAAGTTCCAATTTAACCTATCGGCTGTATGATTACAACCGGGTGGACAAAAACGGAAAATTGCGGGAACTCCATATCGATAAGGCATTAGACGTAGCGGATTTAAGAGGAAAGGCCGCGCCCCGGCAGCCGATGCGGGTGCTGAAATACCGTCCCGGCTGTGCTCTGGAGCTGCTCTGCCGGTGTCAGTATTTCCAGGTGGAACGGATGCTGGTGAATACAGAGCGGTGCCGGAATATGGTGGATTTCCAGACGGAATCCAATTCCTTCCAGGTACTGCTGTGTACCAGCGGCTGCGGCGTGATCTTCAGTGAGGGCGGAGAGCAGATCAATTTCTTTAAGGGGGACTGTATTTTCGTTCCCGCCTCTTCTGTTCCCCTGAAAATCCACGGAAAGGCCCAGATGCTGAAAGTCAGCTGCTGACAGACAGGGCGGCGGGACGGCAACAGACAGAAGCTGTGAAACAGATGGTCTGCGGCTTAAATGATGCGCAGGATGGTAACAGTTCAGCCATGCAGAAAATGAAAATATATGGAGCAGGGTATGGATTAATTGCGGCCGGTATGTTAATATGATAACTGAATGGGGCTTCAGAGACGGTCTGTTCTCTGGAGCCGTTTTTGTATTTTGCGGGAGACGCGGATAAGAGAAGGAGAGGAAGTTATGGACCGAGAAGAGATCAGCCGGCTGCCTGAGGATACCGTGGGACAGAGGATGAAAAAGCTCCGGCTGACAGCCGGGTTAAGCCAGGATAAGCTCAGCGAGTATCTGGGCTTCACGCCCAATTATTACGGGCAGGTGGAGCGAGGGGCGAAGGAACTGTCAAAAAACCTGGCCAATGCCATGTGCAGTTATTTTAACGTGACTTACAGTTATCTGTATCAGGGCATCAGCCCGGACCAGCTGCGGGAGGAGTCGGGATATGACACCTGTAAGAACCATATTATCCGTTATCTGGAGAGCTGTACGGAGGAGGAATGTGAACTGCTGTATCCGATTTTAAAGACGATGGTGCAGAGCCGGAGAGAACAGGAAGGCACGCTCCGGGCTCCCCAGAGCACAAAGCCGAGGGCAGGCCGTCCCAGGAAGAATCCTCTGAAAAAATAATTGTATTTTTCAGATAAGTCTGGTATATTGGTAACAACCTGAAGATGCCATGCGGCGCCTCTGCCGGGCCGGTGGCATTAGTCTGTGCGGGGTGACAGGCACAGAAAAAGGAGAAGGGAGGAAAAAATGGAAGATACAAATCAGAGGGACGATTCCCGGGATGTTTTGTGGAAGGACAGGAAGCACTTTATGTGGTTTCCTTTCAGTTTCACCAAGTATGAGGTGCGGAACAACCGGCTGTATTCTCAGAAGGGCTTATTCAGCACCACTTATGATGAGGTGCTGCTGTACCGGATTCTGGATATTTCCATGACTCAGACCCTGGCCCAGAAAATTTTCGGAACAGGGACACTGGTTCTGGCCGCCAGAGCGAATATGGGCGGAGATGTTTATCTGGAGAATATCAAACATCCGAAACAGGTGAATGACCTGCTGTCTGATCTGGTAGAAAAGGCAAGAGACCAGAAGCGGGTAGTGGGCAAGGAGTTTTATGGGTCAGACGACCGGATCGCCGATGATGATCTGGATCTGGATGATGACCTGGATGACGATCAGAACTAGCCGGCGCAGTTATGTTCAAACCGGCAGAACAGAATCAGACAGGGGGATAAGATGAAGATTATAGAACTGGATGGCAGCAGGATGAATTCGGTGGAGAATGTCCATCAGTATTTAAAGGCAGATTCTGAGCTGCCTGCTTATGAAGGAGAAAATTTGCAGGATATGCGTGATATGCTGTCGGAAATATCAGAAAACACATTTATATTTGTGCTCAACAGTGAGAGGATGCAGGCTGCCCTGGGAGATTACAGCAGCCGGATCATAAAGGTATGGAAGGATCTGGAGCAGGAGAACAAGCACCTGTGTTTCTTTATGCGGTGAAGGAGCCAAATGAAAATCTGTTTTTTGCACAGCCAGTGTTTAAGCACCAGCAGCCGCGGCAGAACGCCAAAGCCGGACAGCCCTGCCCCTTAACGTCCATGTGGAGGC
>CAJFOT010000089.1 GCA_904397815.1 Candidatus Paralachnospira sangeri | reverse complement strand
TCTGTCCGAAACCATGATTTCCTCTTTCCGGACAGGTGATTTCCAAAACACCGGACAGGCGCTTTCAGCGCACTGGTATATCCAGGAGTTCTGGGCGAGATGGCATATGACACTGGGGGCATGGACAAAGGAATATATCTATCTGCCGATTGCCATGAATCCCCGGTTTGTGAAGCTGACAAATAAGATGAAGAAAGAAGGAAAACGCTGGCTGTCATCGTTTTTAAAAGCTTTTTGTCCGCTGATTGCGGTCTGGCTGTTTACAGGATTGTGGCATGGGACTGGAATGGATTACATCGTGTGGGGTCTGTACTGGTGCGTCCTGATGACGATATCGAAAGAGGCAAAGCCGCTGACGGATAAATGGATGGCCGCTTTGCGCATTAATCCGGACAGGATAGCTTTCAGAGTTTTTCAGGCTGTCAGAACATATATGCTGTTTGCGGCAGGCAGGATGTTTACCGTTGCAGGGTCACTGGCAGGATGTGCGCTGCTGTGGCAGCGGATGTTTGCGGAAGGCAGACTGTGGACCCTGTTTGACGGAAGCTTATATACCCATGGCCTGGATCAGAAGGATTTTTATGTGGCATTTGCAGGTGTGATTGTAATGCTGATTGTTGACATCCTCCATGAGAGGGGCGTGTCCATCAGAGAACGGATCGGAAACCAGCGGATCGTGATCAGATGGTGTATTTTTTACTGTGCGGTATTTGCGATGATTATTCTCGGCATTTACGGGCCGGGGTTTGATGCCGCAAGTTTTGTATATGGAGCATTTTAATAATGTTACAGCAGGAAGGAGTTATGGACAATGAAAGAAAAAATTTTGGAGATCTGCAAGGGTATTGATGATTCTATTGATTTTACCTCAACGGAACTGATTGATGGAGGACTGGTGGATTCGGTTACGCTGGTAGAGATTGCCACAGAACTGATGGATGCCTTTAATATCGAGATTCCCTATGAAGAAATTATTCCGGCTAATTTTAATTCTATTGACGCTATGGCGGAGTTGGTAGAGAAGTATGTGTAATTCGATTGTAGACGCTGTGATCCAAAACAGCAGGAAATTTCCAGAGAAAACCGCAATTGCGGACAGCAGCGGAAAATATTCTTACCGGGAACTGGCGGAGGCTGTCAGCCGGACGGCCGGCTGGATGGCGTCTGCCGGGGTTTCAGCGGAAGATTATGTATTGGCAGAATGTACCCAGGATGCTGCGTTTATTTTATTGGGACTGGCCTGCGAACTGCTGAGGGCGGTTTTTGTGCCGGTGGAAAAGAAAGCTACTGCGGAGCGGGTGGCACATACATATCAGGAAGTCGGCGCCAGGTGCATCATCGGACAGACGGATTATACCCAGGTCGGCGTGTTTTACAGCTGCAGCCAGATCATGTGTGAAAGCAGCCGGTTTGACGCTGATATGCAGGACCGCAGCCGGAAAAACGGGACAGCTGAGATATTGTTTACAACCGGGACGACAGGACAGCCGAAGGGTATTATCATTTCCAACGGCGCCAATATCGCGATTGCAGAGAATATCAGCGCCGGCGTGAGAATGACGCCGGATACAGTCGAGCTGATTCCTTTGCCCCTGAGTCATTCCCATGGTCTCAGAACCTGTTATGCAAATTTATTCACAGGATGTACATCTGTTGTGATTGATGGTGTGATGAATGTCGGACTGTTTTTCAGCATGATAGACCAATATGGTGTGAATGCCTTGGATATTTCTCCGACTCTGGCCAAGCTGCTTCTGAAAATTGCCAGAAAGGGACTGGCTAAATACGCAGATAAGATTGATTATATTGAAATCGGAACGGCGGTTCTGGAGGATGATACCAAGGAGCAGCTGAAAGCGATCTTCACAGGAGCCAGACTGTATAATTTCTATGGTTCAACAGAGGCAGGCAGGAGCTGTGTCCTGGATTTCAATGAATTTGACGACACAGGCTGCATCGGATATCCGTCCAAAAACGCTTCGTTTTTTATCGTGGATGACAACAGAAACAAAATAGACAGTTCGAAAGAAAATCCGGGACTGATCGCCGTATCCGGAAGTATGATGATGGATGGATATTTTGGCAGCGAGGCGCTGACGAAAGAAACAGTGGTGAACGGTGTATTGTATACCTGTGACCTGGGTTATATTGATGAAGCCGGCAGGATATATGTGATTGGCAGAAAAGATGACATCATTAATTATAAAGGGATAAAAATTGCGCCGGAGGAGATTGAAAATATCGCTGCCCGGTATCAGGGAATATCAGACTGTGCCTGTGTCCCGGTGGAAGACCGTGTATGCGGACAGGTGCCCAAGCTGTTTGTGTCCCTTTCTTCGGCAGAGGCCTTTGATATGCGGGAGTTTATGGCTTATCTGAAAGAAAATCTGGAATCCAGCAGAATTCCGGCTTCTGTTGAAATCATTTCCCGGATTCCCAGAAGCGCAAATGGAAAATTACAACGAAAGCGACTGAGAGAACATGAAACAAATTAGCAGAAGGATCAATTTAATCATAGGGCCGCTTTTGTTGGCGGCATGTATTTTCCTGCTGCCCCAGAGCGTTTTTGCAGAATTTGGGGCCAGAGCAGCGATCGGCACTGTGGCCTGGATGGCATTCTGGTGGGTGACTGCGCCGGTGGATTATGCAGTGACGGCATTTTTGCCGATTGCGGTTAATGCCGTAATCCAAATGGCAGATATGGACGCTGTCATCGCCAATTACGCGTCAGAGACCATTCTGCTGCTGCTGGGCGCCTCCATTCTCACGGTATCCTGGGAGCGGACCGGGCTGGACAGGCGGATTGCCATCAGTTTCCTCAATCTGATCGGCAGCAATCTGAGAAAGCAGATCGTATTCTGGTACCTGGTATCAGCCGTCCTGTCAGCTGTCCTGCCCAATGCGGTTGTCTGCGCTACAATCACGCCCATTGCGGTTTCCATGCTGAATTATATCGGAGAAAAGGATGTGGCAAACAGTAAGATTGCCTCTAAAATATTGCTTACAATCGCGTATGCCGCAGGCGTGGGCGGCCTGGCTACGCCTTTGGGCGGCGCAATGAACCTGGTGGTGGTTGACTATATCCAGCAGCTGACAGGGCAGGAATATATGTATATTGAATGGGTAGTAAAATTCCTGCCGATTATGATTGTGCTGGTAGTCAGCAATATTCTGTTCATGATCAGGGATATTGATAAAAAAGAAAATCTGGGCGGTTCAACAGAATACTTCGCTAATGAACTGAAAAATATGCCCCGGATGAGTCTGGAGGAAAAGCTGTCTCTGGCACTGTTCGTCATTGCGACTGTCTTATCCTTTACAAGACAGCTGTACCAGGGACTCCTGCCGGGCCTGAAACCGGCGTATGTGTTTATCATCTGCGCTGTCATCTCATTTTTGATTGTAGACAAGGATGGAAACCGTCTGCTGGTCTGGAAATCAGTGCAGTCCAAGATTATCTGGGAACTGATTTACATATTCGCGGGCGGCCTGGCAGCAGGAACACTGATTAATAATTCCGGCGCGGCAGAAGCGATCGGCGTGATGGTATCCCACATGGGCCTGGAAGGCGGTCTGCTGACTGTTTTTGTCATCATTCTGCTGACACTCCTTCTGTCAGATGTGACCTCCAACACCGCCACAGCAGCTGTCTCCATCCCGATCGTCATCTCTATCATGCAGGGAATCGGGATAGACCCTCTTCCATATGTTTATGTGGCAACGATCGGCGTAAACTTATCTTTTATGCTGCCAACCTCGATCAGAGCCATACCGGTAGGTTATGGGCTTCAGCCGAAGTATATGCTGAAAGAGGGCGTGAAAATGTCAGTAATCGTGCTGGTGCTGATGACAGCATGCGGGTATTTGCTGTTTGTTATGTAGGTGAGGGCGTGGGAATGAATGTTCTTGTGTTCTGAAATATATCTTATACCTTATATGTTCTAATATATATTGTAGCGGTTGGAAATCTATGTTAAACTAAGCGTAACAGTTTCTGAGTCAGGCGCGGATTTGTTCGGTGTGAGGGCTGAGCAGTGAGGCGGGGAGGGCTTGTGGGTGTTGCGCTTTTTTATTTTTAGTTTTTGGGAAATGTAAAGGTGCTGATCAATTTTAAAATGACGGTTAGGTTAAGGTCAGTGAGTATTCCGGGCGATTCTGGTTCTTCCGCAAATACCCGTTTTTTAATTGAATTTTCTGAATTATGTAGTAAGATATAGATATATAATCTTATTTATGAATGGAGGATGAATATTCTGAGGTGGCGGAGCCACCCAATCTCCTGGAATAGAGCCACAGGATCCGTTATCGAGAGCCAGTCGTCCGATGGTGG